>JAISBO010000024.1 GCA_031266155.1 Puniceicoccales bacterium | reverse complement strand
CGATTATCTCTGCCATGCCTGCCAACTTTTCCTTTCATTCCAGGCAACAACCCTTCCATTTTCTCCCATAGTTTATCTTATATGCCATGTCTCCTATGCGCTTTTATCTCCATCCTTTCCCTATTCCCTTTTTTCTCTCTTTGTCAATCCTGCATTTGACGACTCCATCTAGTTTCCTCCCTAGTCCTTGCAATACTCACCAATAGCCGTATATTTCTCCGTTTATGATACTTCGGCTGCTGGGGGACTATCACCAGATGGCTATCTAGGCAATACCTTTCCAAATGTCCCATATTCTTCCCATGATATTGTGCAACTTTACCACCACGAGCTTCAGCTTGTCGGGTTTCCCTCCTCCAACGGTTCTTTCTTTCACCATATGCTCATTTTGCCTTTGTTTGCTTCTTGGTCCTCACTTAAAAAGATTAGTGGCTTCATAGTCGATATCTTTTTCTTTCCGGTAAAAACCAAAAATGAATTCCAATTTTTCTGAAGACGTGTTTTTTGCGGCTATATTGCGACAATGGATTTTCTTTGACACCCTGCTTTATACTTTTCTCATTCCCCGCAAGGCCTGGATTTATCGGTGGTGGTGCTCGAGGAGGGACTCGAACCCTCAAGCCGTTAGGCACCAGATCCTAAGTCTGGCGTGTTTGCCAATTTCACCACTCGAGCAATTGTAGAAATAGTAAATCTACTAGTATTTGAAAAATTCCCAAAAGGGGCGTCATTTGAAAAACCTTGCCATTTCTTTTTCGGCGGAATCTTTACTGTCTGAAGCATGGGCAATGTTGTGCATCTTGTCTAGTCCAAAATCTCCACGGATGGTTCCGGCGGGTGCTTTCTGAGAATCGGTTGGCCCAAGAATATTTCTTACCCTTTCTACCGCATTTTCCCCTTCAAAAATTATCACCATGACAGGAGCAGAGCTCATGAACTCTACAATTTCGGGGAAAAATGGCAAATGAACCAGATGAGCATAGTGTTCCCTGAGTAAACCTTCGTCCAGGTCCATGATTTTGCACGCAACAGGGGTTAGGCCTGCATTTTCTAACCTGGAAATAACATGTCCTACCAGTTTCCTTTGCATGCAATCGGGTTTAAAAATAATCAATGATTTTTCCATAAAAGTTCCATTCCTTGGTTTTGCAATTTTACTGTTCCCAAAACAAAATATCTCCGAGGCCTGATACAAAACAGAATATTACAAAAGTGATACTCCCAAAGGCTCTATGGCAGTTTCCAGTTTTCCATGGGAGATTTGGATGATAATTTCTAGTAAAATGTCTACACAATATTTTTATCGAAGCATATTTTATGTAAAAAGACAACATCCATTCGGGCGGGATGCCACTTCGCTATTACCCATGCCTGAAAATTTAAATAGGAACAATAAAAATTATTCCGAGGGGCATTTTTGATGTTTTTAATGGTGTAAAATTTATAAAAATTATTAAAATTTCATCGGTATTTGGAAATTTTATTGTTCGCAATTGGAAAATGGTTGACTAATTAAACAATATGAAAGATTACAGATAACAAGTCTCTAAAAGATTATGATAGCGATAGTTGAGTCCATGCGGGCAGGGCTGCTTAGAAAAAATAACATCCTGAGGAATGTCATTGCCGGAATGGTTGTTGCCGTCATAACATTGCCACTGTCCATGGCCTTTGCCATAGCTTCCGGTGCGAAACCTGAGGCTGGAATTTATACCTCCATAGTAGCCGTGGTAATAGTATCGCTATTCGGCGGTAGTAGGGTACAAATTACAGGTCCAACGAGTGCGTTTGTCGGCGTATTGTTAGGAGTATCGTCGAAATACGGCCTAGAAGGTCTGCAAATTGCCACGATAATGGCTGGCGTTATGATACTTTTGCTGGGCATATTTAAATGTGGGCAAATAATAAAATTCATACCGGAACAGGTCATTGCAGGGTTTACGGCTGGGATTGGAGTTAATATGTTAATTGGCCAAGTGCCAAATTTTTTCGGGCTAGAATGTGGGCATTTGCCGGTGAACATATGTGGCAAATTGAAAATCTTGGGGCAATCGTTTGGTGCGCTAAATTTACCAACCACATGTTTAGCAATTGCGTCTCTATTGATCATGGTAGTAGCTTCAAAAACATTCCTGCGAAAAATTCCGGGCCCTCTTCTTGCTCTGGTATTTGGCATAATAATGCAGGCAACATTTCGTTTCGAAAGTGTAGCCACCATAGGTTCTGTTTTTGGTGGACTTTCCAATAGGCTGCCATCCTACACTCCTGTCCCAGCACTGTCTTTCGATGTCATCCAAAAATTGCTAGCTCCGGCATTTGCCATCGCCATGCTGGGGGCAATAGAATCGCTCCTGTGCGCTGTCATAGCAGATAGTTTAGCCGGCACTAAGCATTCATCCAACCAGGAATTGATCGGACACGGAATAGCCAATATGCTAAGCCCAATGTTCGGAGGTATTGCGACCACAGGTTCCATTGCCCGTACCATCGCGAGCATCAAAATGGGAGGGAATTGTCCGATTGCAGGACTGGTGAGTGCGATTACTTTATGTTTCATCCTATGCCTGTTGTCCCCATTGGCAAAATTTGTACCGCTCTCTACCTTGGCCGCCATATTGTTTGTCGTAGCATTCCGAATGATCAACCACAGGCACGTATATAATTTGATGGTATATGCTCCCAAAAGTGATGCGATTATTCTCATTCTTACCTTCGGGTTAACGTTGTTTTGTGGCATAGTAATGGCGGTTAATGTTGGGGTTGTGCTGTCTGCGTTGCTATTGATGAATAGGATGGCTGGTAGCAGCCATATTGACCGAGTGACTAAGAGAAAATATCTTGACTATGACTTTTCCCAAGTGCCAGCTGGAATAGTCATATACTCCATATCGGGCCCCATATTTTTTGGAATGATTGATAAATTTTCCGGGGCTTTTTCGTCCATAGGGAAGGACGATCGGATAATAATTTTGCGCATGTTCGATGTCCCATTCATCGATGCTACGGGGTTAGAAAATTTACACCTGACCATTTCATCCTTCAGAAAGCGGGGAATCTTCATCATGTTGAGCGAAGCAAATAGGGCAGTCATGGAAAAGCTAAAACGTTCCTACATGAAAAAAAGTCCAATAGTTAGGATGGCTGACAAATCTATCATTGAAATACTAGATGTCGCCAGTAAAATGCTAAATCAGTGATATGCTTTCGATTTTTATTTTTGTCCTGGGTGCGTGTGTTGGTAGCTTTCTAAATGTTTGCATATATAGAATTCCCCAGGGGGAATCCATTGTGTTTCCTCGTTCGAGGTGTAAATGTGGAGCTCAAATCCCTTGGTTTTTGAACATTCCCCTATTGTCATGGTTATTTTTAAGGGGCAGAGCCTACTGCTGTGGGCATAATATTCCCGCGAGATATTTTGTCGTTGAAATTTTAACCGCCATTTTGTTTGTAATGGTATTTGCCATATCCGATTCACCGTCGAATTTTATAATAGGCAGTGGATTCTGTTCTTTGCTTTTGGCCATTGCGTTTATCGACATGGATACCATGGAAATTTACGACGTAATGTCGGTGGGGGGAATGTTTGTTGGTTTTGTTATTTCTTTATTCTTCCCCGGATGGCACGGGGAACAATCGAGCATATCTTCTCTGGTCAAAAGTGTGAGTGGTGCATGTTTGGGGAGCGGATTAATATTTTGGATGGCGGTAATGGGAGAAATGGTGTTCAAAAAAGAAGCCATAGGAGGAGGCGACGTAAAACTATTGGGGACCATAGGTGCATTTATTGGGTGGAAAGGATGTTTGTTTTCCATATTCGGCGGCTGCCTCATCTCAACCCTCACCTTTTTGCCATTATTGCTACTGTGGAAACTGGTAAAAACTAAAACTTTTACCATACCCCGAAT
>JAISBO010000023.1 GCA_031266155.1 Puniceicoccales bacterium | reverse complement strand
GTAATCGGATAAATGGCTACAACTTCACTTTCCCTGTATGCAACATCGGCCGTTGCTTCATTGGCATCACAGATACAAAATTCATCGCTTCTCATCGCTGTCGATTATTTAAAACCTTTATGCCCAAGTTGCAAGATATTGTTTGCCTCTATTACTTGTTGTTTTCATTGGAAACAATTGCTAGGCAGACATTTTTTGGTTTGCCCCTAGCAGAAAGATTCTCTGTTCCCTATGAAATGTTGGAATTAACACGTGCTTTGAACCTTTTTCTGGTAAAATTGCTAAATTTTTGAAATATGACAACGAAGAAATTGTTAGCGGCCACGTTACCCGACGTTGCTATGGGATCTATCACTCCATAGAATGCTATGGCAAATGCGATCATCGAGTCATCAAATCCGAGGTAATCCCGCAACAAAGGTACGGTCACCATGATAGTTCCACTGGGAACCCCACCACCGGCGAATTTGTTCAAAACGAAGAGCGCTCCAAATAGGAGAAAAGTCGGCACATTTGGGAGAGGGTGGTTGAATGCTAACATAATTGTCATCGCCAGGATGGGAATTATGATGGTATCCCCCAGCATGTGAAAATTAAGGGTCAATGGCATGAAAGCATCGGACAACACCTTATCCTTTGTATTTTTATGGGCCGCTTCCAGGGAAAGTGGAAGGGCAGCTGCACTGGACATGCTACTAAATGCCGTGACAATTGCCGGCACAGTATTTTTGAAAATTTCCACTGCTCTCTTTTTTTTAAAAGACGCTGCCATGAAAAGCCACAGAGTCAGGTAGGTCCATAGGAAAACACACATGACGAAACAGATTTTTGAATTTTCTTTCAAAAACCCCGTCATTTTTCCTTCTGCGAACAATTTTAATAAAAACCCAGAAACAAATATGGGCAGCAGTGGAACAAAGAAACGTTTCATAAATTTCATCACGCTATCGTGTATGAGGTTGATGATCATATGGACGTGTTTGTTGGGATAGAGCGAATTTGCGAATCCCACTACAATACCGAATATCAGGGCATGGAGCGTTTTTGCCACCACGGGCAGTTGTAAAGAAAATAGTGGCATTATGGACATCACATCATTATTTACTTCCTTGGCGACGGCGCCAGATAGCATCATATATCCCACGCTACCTGAGATAAGTATGTTGATAAAGTTTGATACAAATACCGTTGCCATTAGGACTAGGACGAATAGCATTCCTTCCCTTGGAATTGCGGAAAGGGCCACCGCAATGAAGCTAAAAAGCAGAAATGGCAAGATAAATGTTAATAGTGCCTTTAGGCATGTGCTAATTGTTAGAAAAAACCTTATCGTATCGACGGATAAATCGGCATAGAAACATGAGCATAGAAACATGGCAAAAATCAATTGCACCAGCGGGTTGGACACAATTTTTCTCAGCAACCTCAGCATATTTTCATATCTATCCATGCACATCCTCCGTTATTTTTAGGGTACCATAAAACACTGCTCTCCATGGATATGTCAAGATTTTCCGCATAGAATATTACCAAGTATTGGGATCGGTTTACATTTTTTCCAACGTTTCCAAACCCAACAAATGCATGCCCGTTTCCAGTATATTTAAGGTTCGAAGGATGATCGTCAGCCGGCGGGATGTAACGTTTGCCTGTTCTCCAATGACACGGTCCGTGTTATAAAAGGCCGAATATTCTCCCGTTAGTTCAAACAAATAGGTGCAGATATGGTGAGGCAGCAACTCTTTTACCGCCTGTGATAGAATTATTGGGAAATAGGTCAATTTGCGAACGAGATTTCTTTCTGACTCCGTTTCCAAGCAATCGGCGGTAGTACTAGCCACATCGCCATTACATTTCCTCAGGATCGATTTTATCCTGGCGATGGCATACAGTAAATAGGCAGCCGTATTTCCATCAAATGATAGCATTTTCTCCCACGAAAAAACGTAGTCCCCTGTGCGATTGGACAACAAATCGGCGTATTTTATGGAATCTATGCCAAGAACATTTGCCACATGCTGTTTTTCCGAATTTGATAGATCCTTACTCTTTTCATCGATGATTTCCTTGGCCCGTGCTTTGGCCTCATCTAGTAATTCTTTAAGTTTTATTGGGGCTCCAGAGCGCGTTTTTATGGCCTTTCCATCTTCCCCTAAAATAGTTCCGAACCACACATGTTGCATGGCTGGACATTTGCGGCCAAAGGCTGCATACCACTTTTGTACGGTAAGAAACAGCTGTTGAAAATGGTCCCGCTGTCGGCCATCGGTGACATAGATTAATTCATCGGAATGCAACGTCTCCGTCCGATATAATACGGTTGCCAGGTCCGTGGTGGCATAGTTTGAAGCCCCATCTGTTTTTCTTATGATAAACGGCTGTTCACTGAATTGTTCATGTTCTTCGTGGAAAACGCATAGGGCACCATTGTCCATTTTGGCAATGTGCTTTTCGGTCAACTCTTGGTATATTCTGTGGACCTGATCCCGGTAAAATGACTCACCGAGCGTATGGTCAAAGAACACCCCCATTTCCGCATAAATTTCATCGAATGCGGCCTGTGAGATTCTATTGATTGTTTCCCAAATCTCGATATTTTCTGTATCACCATTTTGCAACTTGACCAGTTCGTTGCGAGCAGTGGATAAGTAATCTTCATTTTCTTTGGCCAACGCGTTTCCCTGCTGGTACAGCGATTCAATCTCTTCCAAAGACAGGTCCGAAGTTCGCAGCTCTTTCTTTTTGATGACCATGGTCAAAATACCGAATTGCGTTCCCCAATCCCCGATGTGATTGTCTCGAATAATATCAGCACCACAGAATTTCAAAATTCTGTAAATCGAATCCCCAATGTTCATTGAGCGCAAATGGCCGACGTGCATCTGTTTAGCGGTATTTGGAGATGAATAGTCGATGATTATGCGTTTCCCAGACCAATTCTGTGCCATCGCCGATTCGTAATCATTTTCGGATTTGTATAAATTTAACCATTCGGCGAGAAAACCACCCGATAGTTTGAAATTAATAAATCCTGGCCCCGCAATGTTGACCTCAATTTTTTCAGAAAAACCTCCCATGTCCCGTAATTTTTCGACAATTTGTTCCGCCACATGCCTTGGGTTCAAACGGTGCAATTTTGCATAGGGCAATACGCCGTTTGCTTGAAAGTCCCCGAATCGTAGGTCAGCCTGACGAACATCGGGGGAAAAATCAACCGTCGAAATATTACATGCCTGAGCTGCTTCTAATACTGCCTTCGAAAGTCCAACATCAATTTGAAACCACATGTTTTACAAAAAACACATGGCCGTCGGTTAGGCAAGGAAATTAGCACTTTCATGCCCAATTGGGCAATGTGGTATTGTCCTATAAAAAATAATTTTGCTGTTTTTCGCTGATTGGCATGTGTAGCTTTCCCATGACTTCCAACATGTCTTCCCACACGACGCGTTTGGCGGCATTCGTATTATTTCGTAGCAAATACGAAGGATGGAATGTTACCATGAGCGGCGTATTTGCAAATGTCGCCCATTTCCCCCTCACATCCCGCATGCGGCGTGTTGAATCATGGCCCAACAATCCGCTAACCGCCGTTGCTCCTAGCGCAACGATTACTTTGGGTTGAACAATTTCAATTTGTGCCAATAGATATGGCAGGCAAAACTCCATCTCTTCCTGCGTTGGTGGTCGATTACCAACCGCCGTTGGCATTTCCGGACGCCAATTCATGATATTGGCTATGTACACATCGCTGCGGGATAGTCCCATGGCCAGAATTATTTTTGTCAGCAACTGTCCTGCTCGCCCAACAAATGGTTCACCTATTATCTCTTCATCTGCTCCGGGAGCTTCTCCACAGAACAAAATATCCGCATCGACATTTCCCACGCCGAAAACGATTTTCTTTCCCGGCCGGATATGTTTTTTACACTCTTTACAGCCTAGGACCCTATTCTTCAACCACTCACATTGCTCAAGTTTACTACCTTCGGGGAGAATAACCCTTGGATTAACGGGTAATATGTTTTTTATTGTCATAGGATCTTTACAGATTTCTTCCCCAATATACGATTGCTTCACAGGGGTTGAAATATTGTCGGACTTATCCAACCCGGATGTCAAGTTTTTCAAAGAAAGTATGCTTTCCTTTGAAACTGGCAAGCTATGAATCCCTTCGCTTTTCAATGCTAGCAATTCCATTTCTAATAGCTCTAAAACTTTTTCATTGGAAAGTGGCATGGTTAAATTTGAAAATGCTCCTGGATGACCGTTTGTTCGAGCCCAACTTTTTTCCAACCTTTACTGGTAAGCATTCTTCCCTGGGCAGTTCTTTGGATATAGCCTTCCGTTATTAGGTATGGTTCGTGAACTTCTTCGATGGTTTGTAAATCTTCACCCACCGCGACGGCAACCGTACCAAACCCCACCGGGCCACCGGAATAGTTTTGTGCCATGCAGGAAAGAATCTTCTTGTCCATTTCATCGAGACCATCCACGTCGATTTCCAACATCTCAAGGGCGGCCTTTACAACCTCTTTGGATACATTTGGGATGACCTTTTGCTGCACAAAATCGCGGACAAACCGCAGCAAATTATTTGCTATCCTTGGAGTTCCCCGGGACCGACTTGCAATTTCATTGGCACAGTCGGAATCTATTTCAACGGACAGCAATTTCGCACTGCGCGTGACGATTTTTGTCAAAATTTCACGGGGATAATAGTCCAGGCGGGTTTGCAAGGTAAATCTACTTCTTAGGGGTGCACTGAGTAAGCCGGTTCTCGTCGTAGCCCCAACGAGAGTAAACGGTGGAAGGTTCAGGCTGACACTCCGAGCATTTGGCCCCTGGTCAATCATTATGTCAATGCGAAAATCTTCCATGGCGGAATACAAATACTCTTCCACGGTTTTGGGTACCCGGTGTATTTCGTCGATGAATAAAATATCGCAGGCTTCGAGGCTAGTCAGTAAACCAGCCAGATCACCGGCCTTTTCAATTACCGGCCCCGATGTTACGCGAATATTACTGCCCATTTCTTGCCCTAAAATCATGGCTAGGGTGGTTTTCCCTAGTCCAGGGGGGCCGCTGAGTAGAATGTGACTTAGGGCTTCCCCCCGTTTCTTCGCTGCCCCTGTCATAATTTTCAAACGTTCTACGGTTTTCTCTTGGCCAACGAAATCTATAAAATCAGAAGGTCTAAGGGACTTCTCAACGGTATCATTTTTTACGTTAAGACCCTGGGGAATGGTATTGATGTTGGACTTCATAACCTGTGGCATATCTTTCGCCAACCATTGACTCGAATGGTTTTAATTTGGCACTTATTTTTTATAAGTCAAAAATTTTTAGTCTACGCATTTTAAAATAGTGGGTACAAAATTTTTGTGAAATCTGAGAAATCAGGATCTATGAGTGTTCCTCTTATGTTAAACCTCGGCCCCTGCATGTATTTCGAATTTTTGGGCTTGTATGTTATAAGACCCAACCGGTCAAAGATTTCACCCAATTTCCCTGCAGCGCCTATTTTAAGGTCGATGGAAAGTGGCGAATTGTAAAAATATTTGTGCCTTGTATGGACAATGGACCCAGAGGCATTAATATGAATTGTTGGACCCAGAATGTTCAGTTCATTCATGAGGATGTCTAGATCTTTATTGCGATAGATATTAATTTTTATCGTGTCATAGCATAGCTGTTGGAATTCTTCCATGAGAAAATTAGCGTTGGCAACATGCTCATTCGCTTGTGAAAGAATCCCACTTGCGAACTCAAATGCACCCAGAATAGCCCTATTCTTTTGATTTAAAAAATTGGCCAGGTGGAGCATTCCATTGGAACATTCAATATTTATTGTTCCTTCCCCTGAGCTTATCGCTGTCCACTCATCATTTCCTTTTGATGCAAGCTGTACATCAACCTTTCCCGTTCCTTCCATCATAGCTTCTTTGGAAGGCTTCACCCCTTTGCAAATTTTTCCAATATCTTTCATGTAAAAAGTACTGCTAAGAGCAAAGTCATAGGGATTTTGCACTTTATCTTGGGAATATTCTAATGTGGCTTTCAAATCAAATGGAGATTCTGTCAGTAAAAAATTGATTGTTTTTAGATCGATTTTGTCGTGGGTTATGTAACATAAACATTCCACATTATCCAGTACTCCTTCGCCGGGGAAAAGGAGCTTTTTTATGCTTACAAAACACTCCCCATCGCCTTTTAGCCATTTTCTTATCCATTTGAACAGTAATGATTTTTGTTCTTGCTGGCCAGATACGTCATTTTGATCGACGGCGGAGGGGATGAGTTTCGTTTTGGCTGATAATGTATCTCTACTTGTAGCCAACATACCCATGGGGACTTTTGCAAGGTTGGCCAAGTCAGGAATAGATAGGACATTGCTCCTTAGGTCAAATTTTAAAGTTGGTTTATCCGACGTATTGTTTGCGTAAAACGTGTCTATGGTTAAAAATACTGACGTATCGTTTTGTCCGGAGAGGTCCAGCTCCATACTCGATTTGATATTATCGTTGGCACGCGTAAAATCTACGATCCACTGGCCATTTATTGGCACCGAACTATCATCTACAAGGAAGGATCTAAGATTTAAGTTGCCTTGTACTGCGGTTGAATTCGATGTTTGCGTAAAGTTTATGTGCCCCGAACAGATCCCCGACTTGATGGGAGTTCCCGCGGTAAGCCACGAAATTTGCGCCAGCTGATCCAATCGACAGACCATATAACAATCCAGAGCATTTAGTTTTTTGTTGTCAGCGAAAGAAAAGCTGACGGCTCCCCCTGCAATTTCATTTCCATTGGCTTCACTTATGGATATACCGTTAAATGCTAACTGCGTAGTATTGCCCAAATTTAAGGCTGCTTGACAGGCAACATTTACCTTTTCTATATATTTTTTAGAATTTTGGATAATTGTCAAAGCATCAAATTTCAACAATGATTCTTCGCTAGATTTTACTATCCAACATCCATCCACGGACGAGATGTCAAATTGACCCGAAATGATAGTATCAATTTTTCCCGTCGATTTTGCCGTCGAAAACACTTTCGGGTTAAAATTTTCAACCGTCATCCTGCATAAACTTTTCCCAGAGTTGAAAATATTTTTCGAGGCTAAGTATCCAGCATCTTTATTCCAGATAACTATCGGGTTTGTGGAAGAAAGAGTAATTTTCCAAGAGTCCTCCTTGTCCTCACAGGTTGCTTCCATAGAATTTACCACCAATGTCCCGTTTACCATCTTCAATACCACACCACCGCATATGGCCACATCAGGTTTCAACGATGGCAGATATGTTTTTGCGAAATTTTTACCAGCTTTACCAAGAATACAACTGCCATTGCCTTTTAGCAACCCATTCCAATTTTGAAATTCAAACTCTCCACTCCACCGCGTATTAAATGCGATTTGTGACAAAATCGGAGTGCCAATCGCTGGCGTATTGGGGAATTTTTCACATTCAATAAATAACTTTTGTTGGTCTTTTTGATATTTTATTTCCGCGCTACATAACGCATCGGTACCTTCGTCGCCACCTATGTGTAGGCGATATAAACTTTCGGAGGGTGTTACCCTATAAAGGGAGGTTATGTTAAACATTTTTTTTGATTGTTCCACTGGATTAAATAATTCACAACCACAGTTGAAATCTATGTCCTCGATGGAAGCATTGCCGGCTTGAAAGATTTTAGCTTTACCGTTAAAATTCAACCTTGTAGGCGTTGTTTTCCCAATTGCCACGTCGGATTTAATATCGACGATTGCTGCACTTAGAGGAGCAAAGCCGCCGCCGTCTAAAGTAACCTCGGCAATAATATATTCATCAATGCTCAGCAATCCATTAACCTTCATGTGGCCAATGGTGGTCCTTAGCGGAAATTTTGGTGACTTTACAAAGTCGACAACACCACAAAACTTGGTCAGTTGCTCTTGTAAATTTTTGTACCCATCCTTCCCGACGAACGGAACCTTAGGTCCTGATTTGGCTGCTGTTTCGGGTCTTGTGTAGTTTATAAACACCTTATCCATATTCATCTCGCTAATCTTTAGTTCGTGCAGAAATATTAAATCTCGTAGGGACCATTTGATATCCAAATCCGCAACTCGCAAATCGGTGTTTTGGGATGAAAGAGCTAAATTTCGTACCTTGGCAGCACTAATTCCGATGGATACCCTATCCACATAAACTTTGTCGAAACACCGAGCCAGATAGCGTTTAGCCACGTATGTTTGCACGTAGGGAACCCTTATGCTCAGGATCGCCAAACAAATGACCGCACATAACCAAAATAAAAATTTCAATTTTTTCATAAACTTACAATAAAATTGTCTAGGATAGACTACCTATTACATTTTTCAAATTTTCCAATGTTATACCGAAACTATTCATTAAATCCGTCGGTTGACCACTGTATCCAAAGGAATCCACGCCAAGAACAATACCACCTGCCCCAACATATTTGTGCCATGGCATCGAAATTCCTGCTTCCATTGCAATTCTCCTAGTACAATTTTGAGGTAATATCATACTTTTATATTCCTTCGACTGCCGCTCGAAGGCTTCCATGCATGGTACAGAAACCACCCGTGTGCCATCAAACAATGGAGCTGCCTGCATGGCTAGACACAACTCACTGCCAGATGCCAATATTATGCGTTCTAGTTTTCCCACCTCTACATATGCAATGTAGGCTCCTTTTTGCACACCATTTCTTCGTTGGGTGACATCTGTTTGTACAAGATTGGGAAGTTCTTGCCTGGATAAAATCAATGCCGTTGGACGACTTATATTTGCCATGGCCAATTGCCAAGCCCCCACCGTCTCCTCATAATCTGCCGGACGAATTACGTCCAAGTTGGGAATGCACCTCAACGCCGTGAGGGTTTCTACGGGTTGGTGGGTCGGACCATCTTCTCCAACCGCTATCGAATCATGGGTGAAAATAAAAGTCTGTCCAAGTTTTGCCAATGCTGCTATCCGTATGGCAGCCCGCATGTAGTCGGAGAAAACCAAAAACGTTGAACAGGATGGCCGGAATATTCCATCGTAGGCCACCCCATTCATAATTGCTGCCATGGCATGTTCTCGAACTCCAAAATAGATATTGCGCCCTTGCACACTCTCCGATGAAAAATCATCGCCATCCTTTATATAATTCCCCGCCGAAGCGAATAGGTCCGCACTTCCCGTAATCACCGATTCGTCATATTTTGCAATGGTCTGTAAAATTTCCCCCGCAGCGGCACGGGTTGATACCCTATCTCGGCTTGATACCCTATCTCGGCTTGATGGTTTCAGTGTGTCTAAAACGTGTGCCATCGCCGTTGGGTCATCCCCTAGCAACACCTGAGCCAGGTCTGGATTTTCTTTCTGCCAGGCTTTAAATATGCCCAACCATGCTGCATACTCTTTTTTACATTCCGACCTTCTATTAGCAAAAAATTTCTTAGTGGCTTCAGAGACAAAAAACTTACTGGATGGCAGTCCCATTTTCCGTTTGGCTGTGTCAATAAATTTTGTACCCGCAGTTCCATGGGCCTGACTTGTCCCTGCAATTTCATCGATCCCAAGCCCGATGGTGGTTTTGGCGATTATCATCTTGGGGCATTGTGATTGGGAAGATTTTACGCCGTTGAAGGTTGTTATGAAATCCTTCAAATTATTGCCGTCGGTTTGGACTACTTCAAAGCCATAGGCTTCAAACCTTTGGGCGACACTTTCGCTCTGAGATTTCGACAATTTGGCGTCCAGCGTTACATCGTTGGAGTCGAAAATTAGGATTAGATTATCCAACTTCCAATGACCGGCCAGGGAACAGGCTTCCGCCGCAATGCCTTCCTGTAGGCACCCGTCGCCGCACAAACAAACGATAAAATTGTCGAAGATTTTATGTTGCGCGGTGTTGAATCTTGCCGCCTGTTTTTTACACGCTAGCGCCATACCGACTGCGTTTGCCACGCCCTGGCCCAGAGGCCCCGTGGTACACTCTATGCCGAGATTTTTATTAAATTCCGGATGTCCGTGGGTTATGCTGCCGGATTTCCTAAAATTTTTTATGTCTCCGAAGGAGATGTCATAACCCGCCAAATGCAGCCACACGTACAAAAATATACTACCATGCCCTGCCGACAAAATAAAACGATCCCGATTCATCCACATCGGATTATCCGGGTCGAAGCGAAGAAGTTTTCCAAACAGGGCAGCTCCAATTTCAGCACATCCCATTGGCATGCCCAGGTGCCCAGAATTTGCCGCTTCAATGGCATCCATGAACAATCCTCTGCCATCATTTACAATGGGTAACAGCTCCTTCATCGCATGGAAGGTGATTTCTTTTCTTTCATGGATCTGGAAGGTGTTATTTGGGTTAAAATTTGCAAGCGAAAATGCGGCCAGCAGCCATGGTGGGCTCGCAATCCATGCCATGGGACGATGGGCTTTCAGAAAACCCAAATTTTGAGCCTACAACAACGCATGCCGCAAAACAAATCGTCCCTAGCCTATGGCGCATTCACGCTGCATGGCATTCGTGGGCCGGATTTTGCCTATTGTCGTACAAGTGCTTCCATATGTAGTTCTCCAGGCTCAGGATTTGGATCTGGATTTATAGGTGTTGTCAAATGCAGGATTGACAAAGAGAGAAAAAAGGGAATAGAGAAAGGATGGAGATAAAAGCGCATAGGAGACATGGCATATAAGATAAACTATGGGAGAAAATGGAAGGGTTGTTGCCTGGAATGAAAGGAAAAGTTGGCAGGCATGGCAGAGATAATCG
>JAISBO010000004.1 GCA_031266155.1 Puniceicoccales bacterium | reverse complement strand
CGGCGATTTGTTGCTCTTGTGTTTGGAGTTGTGCTTCAAATCGTGCAATTTCTGCATCAGATTTCTGTTGTTGCAACTCTTTAAGTTGTTGTTCCTTGGTGAGATTTTCTTGAGCTGCCGAGAGTTCGCTTTTCGCCGCTTCCAAATTTTGCTGTGCCCCTGCTATCGTCTCTTTTTGAACAACGAGCGTTGCTACTTGTTGTTGGTTGACATCGAGCAACTGAGCATTTTGCGCTTTCAATTCTTGATTGGCGGCTCCTATGTTTGCTGCGTTTTGTTTGGCTGCTTCCAAGTCTTCCTTCATCATTTCTAGCTTAGCCCGTGATGCGGCCATATGTACCAAACTAACTATGCCCACAATGGCGCTTATTCCGATTGTAGGGAACAGATGAAGTGCTATAAAAGAGGATACAGCTATGATACAGGCGGGCCTTACGGCAGCCTTCAAACCAGGTAGAAATTTTGGAAGGAATCGAGTATCTACCCCGAAAAACCCCAGAGCTGTCGTTACTCTACTTTCTATATCCTTAAGTAGTCTTATTATGGATTCTTTTGTTTCTGCCCCCGGTTTAATCGAGAACGCAAAGCCTGTTGGATTGCTTTGTAAAAGAAGCGGATTAAGGTCAGATGCTACCGAATTTGCTGATGGATCCATATATTATCCTTTGGTATAAATATTTGTATAAACGAAACATTAATGTAAAATATCTACGCGGTTTGTCAAAAGAAATTTGTCAATTTTTTAAAAAAAGCAAAAAATGCCCCCGTTTGGTGTGGATTTTGACAGGACGAGGGCTAATCTTCAAGACGCGCGGAAAAATTGGGCAAAGAGAAAGAGGAAAAACAAAAAAGACGGAAAGATTGACAAACCGTTTCTGGGGTAAAGATTTTATAGCTGATTTCAAAAAAACCTTGCGGGGAGGTTTGTTTTTAATTAGGAATCCGGCCAGATTTTTTTGGATAAGAGAGAAAAGTATGCTAGAGTTGGACATAAGGCCTTTCAACCCTCTTGTTTCGCTGCTGTTTGGGAAACAATATAGCTTGTACGAAAGATGCATGTGGGGTTTCGTCACAGCTTTCGTTGTAGCATTGATAATAGGCAAGCCCATAATAAGGACACTTTCAAGACACCAGGTGCGTCAAGTTTTTCGGACCAAACAGCAGGTAAAAAACTTGGCAATTTTACATGACCACAAAAAAGGGGTTCCCACCATGGGTGGTATCATAATTGCATTGGCTTCGTTAGTTGCCGTCGCTATTTGGGCATCTTTTAATGATTTGGTTATTACAGCTCTACTGGTTTATTTTTTTTGTTCCCTGTTGGGGGCAGCCGATGACATTTTAAAGATAATAAAAGGAAATTCGAAGGGGGTGGCATCCGGACAAAAGCTATGCGTGCAGGCGCTAATAACTGGTTTTATTTTCTACATAGCATCTCAAAATCCACCCATCAATAATCTTTTGATGTACGTGCCTTGGAAATGGTTCCATGGCTACTTTGAGCCATCAATTGCCATGGTGCTAATAATTGTTTTCTATTTTTGCGTCATTGCGGGGACGAGTAATGCGGTAAATTTAACCGATGGGATTGACGGATTGGCCATTGTAAACATAGCTCTATGCTTTGTGCCTCTTGCCGTATGTGCCTTCTATTCAAGCAACGTAAATATTGCTAGGGAAACAATGCTATCATATATTGCGGGTTCCACGGAATTGGCAGTTTTATGCACATGTTTTGCGGGAGGATGCTTGGCTTTTGGTATTTTCAATATACATCCAGCTTCTATCTTTATGGGAGACATGGGTTCCATTGGCCTTGGAGGATTATTAGCCATAGTTGCTTGTTTGCTACGGTTACCATTTATTTTACTGGCTGTGGGGATAATTTTTGTAATCGAAACACTTTCCGTTATGCTGCAGGTAACTTCGAAAAAGGTTTTTAAGAGAAGAGTATTCCTGATGGCTCCACTACATCATCACTTCGAATTAAAAGGATTTCTAGAAAGTGAAATCGTTAAGGCTGCGTTTTGCTTGCAGGTTATTTGCGTATTAATAACGCTATTTGTCGTATTTTATGGATATGCTGGACATCATTGATTCTCCGGGAAAGGTTGGGATTCTGGGGTATGGGGTGACCGGGAAAGCCATAGTACGATTTTGCGAAAAGCGGAAAATTCCATACAAAGTTTTTAACGAATCGGGATCGCGCGAGGAACAATTTTCAAAGGAAGAAGCAAAGAAATGCCATCTGATTGTTAGAAGTCCCAGTTTTACACTTTCCCATGGATGGACAAAATTGGCAATGGACGCGGGATGTCGTTGCGTAGGTGAATTAGATCTAGCATCATGCTTTTGGCATGGGAAAATTGTGGCGATTACAGGGACAAATGGGAAAACAACGACCACAGAATTCGTTGCCCATGCACTGCAAATCCATGGGCAGAAAGTAATCACCTGCGGAAACATAGGGAGACCGTTCATAGAAATAGTAGATTCTGCCATAAATGAACATGACGCTTGGGCTGTCGTGGAGGTGAGCTCATTTCAAATGGATGGAGGAACATTGTTCAGGCCAGACTATGTCCTGTGGACGAATTTCGCAGATGATCATCAGGATATTCATGCGGGCATAGGGGAATATTTTAATTGTAAAGCAAATCTGCTTAGAAATGCCAAAACACCCAATGGCCCCCAAAAGCACTGCTTTGTCGGCCAAAGCGTGCATGATTTTTGTAAAAACTTACAAATTATAGACGTTTTGGGGAAATATGTCATTTGTTCGAAATTTGACCTACTGCCCCCAAAATCGGCACTAAATATTAGAACACAGCAAGAGAATTTTGCACTGGTCCAAGAGTTTTGGGCTTCCAACGACTTTCCTATTAAGCCTCTGCAAGAGGCCGCCCTAACATTTAAAATTCCTCCCCATCGCCTCCAAATAGTTGCTAAAGTCAAACGGCGTGATGGCCAAACGGGGAAAGAAAAGGGGGTGGAATTTTGGAACGATTCAAAGGCGACTAACTTTCATGCGTTAAACGCTGCATTGGCATCGTTCAACAAAAAAGTTATCCTGATAGCAGGAGGGAAATCAAAGGATGAACCCCTTGAAAATTTTCA
>JAISBO010000073.1 GCA_031266155.1 Puniceicoccales bacterium | reverse complement strand
CATAATTTCTGCCATACGAAAACTGTCTTCCCCGGAAGCTTTTCCCGAAATACTTTCGCCCATATGCGTACAATGCAAGTACGGTAATGCGACAATATTTTTTCACAAAAAGGTTTGATTGCGCATTGCGTCATTAAATCTTCGCACTTTGATCTAACTTTAGCTACTCGATGGCTAATATTATTCAATTTGGTCGTTTTGTGGATGAGTAATATTTTCCTTTGGTGCAGTCGCAAAATGCATTTTGACAAAGCCTTTCAAACTATCATAGCCAAAGTTTTTAACAATCTCATGGGCTTGGGTAATGGTTATTTGGCCAGCTCCCTTTTTTATGGTAAATCCAGCTTTCTCCGAAAGGCTATTAATTCGCCTATTATATTCTGCCCGGGCCAAAATTGACGCTGCGGCTACTACGGGATCGGATTCGGCCTTCGTTTGCATGCGTAAATCAAAGCTTTTATCCTTTAAAAAGCTTTGCACAATGGGACGCTTTGAGAATTGGTCGAGCATTCCCCAAGACACATAGCGTTTTTGCAAAGCATTTTGTAGAGAACAAGAGTGCATCCATGCGAGCAAAGTATTCATATTTTCCCCAAATTTGACGTATAATTCATTGTACTTTTCCATGCCAACACACATGACATTTGAGATGCAGTCTGACTTCAGAATCTTTGACTCAAGGGCAAAAATCATAGCATCGCTGGAAACATTTTTGCTATCCCTTACGCCATCTTTTATCCATTGGCGAACGACGTCATTACCCGCAATCACGCATGCCGTAACGAGAGGTCCAAATAGGTCTCCTTTCCCGCTCTCGTCCATCCCAGCGTGTTCCTCAAACCACTCCGGATGCTCAACTTCCTCATAGCCAAATGTCGCATCAAATGTCACCTTGGGTTCCAATTCAAATTGGACAAATTCTTCGGTATTCTTCCCCTGGACAACCAGTTTCCCACTTCTGTAGACGACAAGGTTTAGTCCATGACTTCTAAACGCAAAATCAGCATAGGCAACCTGATATTTTTCAAAATGCTTATCAACACACAGCGTATGCAAAAGCTGAACTTGAGTATCACTGAGCTTTATCGTATAAATGCAAACGCTGGGTTTTGGATCTGGATTCTTCGGATGATCAAGTTTTGTAGCCATTTACTCGACTATATATTCATTCTTTACCTGAAAAGACAATTCCTTTCCTTCGCGCAAGACAGTAATGGCGATCTGTCCATTTTGACACTCAAAAAATACTGCATTATATAGGTCTTCCCTATAATTCACATCAAAATTTCCAGCTTTCTTTATAACATCTCCCACGGCTAAACCTGCCTTTTCCGCTTCAGAACCAGCAATGACCTTTGAAATGACAATTTCCTGTCCTTGGCTAAACCTGCATTCGGACTGTACTTCTATTCCCAACTTGGGATGTTTCATGGTACCATCTCCAATTATTGCATCAACAACCCTTGAAATAGCTCGCCTGGGCAGAATAAAACTGGAAGCCATTTCAGGCAATGATGCTATCATCATTCCCGATAATTTACCATCCAACTCGAAAACAGGAGCCCCGCTTTCTCCACCGCAAAACATTAGATTTGTCCGCAGGTATGTAGTCGCAAATGTATTGTCGCCATAGGATATGTTTTTCCCTGTAACATTTCCTAATTCTGGCAACGGATCCATACCCAATTTACACCCCACGAACACGACAAATGACCCTATCTCTGTCAATGCCGCCGCGTCATTCTCGCTAACATCCACTATGTCAAATTCGTTTGGTGGTTGTAATAGCCTCAAAATTGCGATATTCGTCTGCAAGTCAATCCCAATACATTCGGCAGAATAGGAAACTCCCCTATAGTCTACCCAAACCTTTTGTGAATTTTTGACGATTGACGCTGCCGTCAATATATGTGCTTTATTGGAAATAAAGAAACCAGTCCCTCCAAGGACTTGCCTGGTGCTATTAGCAGTTTCTTCTTCCGCTTTTGCCACACATATCACACGCACAATGGAGTTTTTTTTGCCGTTGAAAATATTCTTTACGGAATTTGCAAACGAGCCATTTCCATGAAATTCTATTATTTCACGTCTTGGCTGCGTAGCCTTTGGAGAATGGCTCACCGCTGCAACCAAAAATAATGAACCTCCCCATATGGAACAAAGCAAAAATAGACAACCAAGTTTGAAATATTTTCTAGACATTTTAATTCCATATTCTGACTGACACGGAAGAACTATTTTGCATCGTCAACATGTCTTGCACATATTCAATACCATCATTGGGGTAGCTGATGTTACAAACGCCCGCTTGAATATCAATATCTTCTTCGTTAGCCAACATGCCATCACTGGCAAATTGTACATATTTTTCACTAGCTTCCCGCGCCACTTGTATAGGGTCTATGTTCCTTTGCTGCCTTTCAGAGGCAATGCAGGCAATTAGCAACAGCAAGCAAAAACCAGTCGAATATACAACACGTTTAAAATTCAAAAGACTTCCCAATGAAGCAAATATTCCCCTTATTCTGGATTCTTTTATGGCAGATAGTCGTTTATCATCAAAAGCACAGTCAAATTCTAACCATCTTTCTTCGGATGGCATTTCAAACCTTTTTAGCTGTAATAGTTTTTCTAACTGTTTGTCTCTATTATTATCACGCATAGTTTTAGTGTAAATAATTTTGGAGATAGGATTTTAATTGTTCTTTTGCGTAATGAAGACGAGATCTCACTGTCCCTTCCGAACACTTTAAAACAAAAGCTGCTTGGGCGGAACTAAGCCCCTCTATTTCGCATAAAACAACCACACTCCTATGTTTGTTTGACAATTTTTGCAGGGCGATGTTCAAATTTTCCTGCAATTCTTTCAAAAAAAGGGGTTTACTTGCACTATCCATACCGACAAAATATTCCGGGCAAGCCTTTTGGGTATTTTCCACATCTAGGGTTTCTAGGCTGAAAAACCGACGCAGTCTAGTTTTGTTTATTTGTGTGACCGAAGTATTTATGGCAATTCTATATAACCAGGTAAAAAAAGCGGATTTGCCATTAAAATTTTTTATCCCCCGGAACGCCTTTATAAAGACTTCCTGTGTAATATCAAACGCATCATCGCGATTTGACGTCATGTTGTACACTATCGAAAATAGCCTTTCGCGGTATTTCTTTACAAGAGCATCAAAAGCAGTGGAGTCATTGGCTTTTACTCGATCTATTAGGCAGTGATCTTCATTGAATGATTGTTCGCTAGTGGTACCGCTCGAAACATCATCGCCATATGAAACTATGCCTTCCACACTCATTGAAAATCAATCATACAATAAAGTTTGCCTATTGACAACATTTCATTTTCCAATTAAATGCCTCTTTTTCATCTGCTATGAATATTTATTCACCAGGACTAAGCGTGGTCATAATAGCTAAAAATGCTGAAAAAATCATAACCAGATGCCTTCAATCCGTTGTACCCATTGCCGACGAAATGATAGTCGTAATAAACGATTGTACGGATGAAACCAAAATTCTTGCCGAATCCTACGGCGCAAAGGTTGTGGAACATAAATGGGAAGGATTTCGTGACCAAAAGAACTTTGCCATCGACATTGCCATGCATGAATGGGTATTATCCCTCGATGCCGATGAAGCAATAAACGAAACCCTGATGACATCCATAAAGAATTTCATTAGCATAACCGCTAACCCATACGTCGCTGCCAAGTTTGCCAGGAAAACATTTTTTCTGGATAAATGGATTTCCTATGGCGATTGGTATCCGGATTATAGTCTGAGGCTTTTTAAGAAAGGTCATGGGCGTTTTGTCGGTGGTAGAGTGCACGAAAGGGTGGAAGTAGATGGCAAAGTACGGCGAATAAAGGGGGATATTTTACACTATTCCGGAGAATTACCTGGAGAATTTATAAATAGGAATGCTCTGTATGCCGATTTGGCTGCCCGTGATCTGTTTGAGTGCAAGAAGAAAATTTCTCCATTAGGTGCAGCAGTCAAAGCCCAGTGGACATTTTTCCATTCCTACATCCTGAAACTTGGATTTTTGGATGGGTCCATAGGTTATTTCGTAGCTAGACTTAAAAGTTTCTTCACATTATATAAATACACAAGATTGCTCAACTTCTACGAAGAAACCCCATTTTCTAAGAACTCCCAATAAGTCTTAGGGTTATCCAATGAATTTTTCATATGTATCTTGGCTTTACGAGTGACTACGAAAAAACGATCCTATGGCTTGTATTAAGTGTGTCCACCGCAGTATTGTCGTATTTTATCCATAGGACAGTGTCAAAGATAAGGAAAGCAAATGCCCAAAGAAACTTTTCCGATCCCCACTATGTAATTGGTAGTGCCGTTGTAAATATGGAACGAGCCATTGCCTATGAAGATGACACTAATTTTAGATTTTTTGCCCGCTATGCCATTCGCACGTGTTTAGGCATTGGGAAGGCATACCCCCCCAATGAACCATCGGCAGTGGACATCCGGGAAAGGTTGCTTAAAATGCGTTTTGAAGAATCATTTATTGAGCAAGTGTTGCAGATTTATTCCCTCGAATCCCTATCAGAAGATCCCCAAGAATGGAAAAATATTCTCACGGATACTCACAAAATCGTCCAAGTTTTGCTGAAACGATCAGCATAGGTCGCCTACTTCCCGGGTAATCTTTTTATCATCGAAGTCGAAAGTTTTATCATTAACCCGTTGATAGGTTTCGTGCCCCTTCCCCGCCACCAAAATAATGTCTCCTGCCTGGGATAATTGAATAGCTTTAATTATGGCTTCTTTTCTGTCCTTGATGAAAGCGATTTTGTTACTATCAACCACGCCCCTTTCCATGTCTCTAAATATGTTATCCTGGGGCTCATGGCGAGGATTATCTGATGTTGCAATTGCAAAATCGGACTTTCCGTTAACTATTCTTGTCATGGGGGCACGTTTTGTCGTATCGCGATCCCCTCCACATCCAAAAACGACTATTAGGCGTCTTTTTTGGATAGATTTCAATGATTCAATGGCAGCACTAAGCGCATCGGGAGTATGGGCATAGTCGACAAATGCCGTAGCTCCATTGGGCAATATTACTTTATCCATGCGGCCTGGCACACCTTGAAAATCAGCGACAGCTTCAATAAATTTTTCCGGATTTTCATAGAGCATCGTGCTGGCAGCAAAACTTGCAGCTATATTCAACAAATTGTAGTGCCCAAATAGGGGTGACTTAAATTCATAGGGCCGTTTGGGGGTCGCTATCGTAAAAATCGTCCCATTGATATCGTTTTTTTTAACGCTACAAATTTTAAAATCCGCATCCTTTGAAAATCCAAACGATATGGGTGTTTCTCCATCATTTTTGAGGGAGTGAAACAGTTGTCGTCCGTATGTATCATCAATGTTTACTATGGAACATTTCGGTTTATGGCCATTGATTCCGTGGAACAATTTTTTCTTCGCTAAAAAATAATCATCGAGGTTTCCGTGAAAGTCTAGGTGGTCCGGTGTCAAATTTGTAAATATTGCAACGTTTACTTCCAAACCATAGGCTCTCTTTAGTTCCAGGGCATGGGAACTGATTTCAAGGGCTAAATTTTGGCATCCATTTTGAACTGCTTCGGCCAGCATTCGGAATAGAACTATCGCTTCGGGGGTAGTATTTGATACCTTTCTGATTTTGCCACACACATCGTATTCCACCGTTCCCAGCATGCCAGTTTTGCTGATGGTGTTTAACATCGCACGGCATAGATAGGTAGTGGTAGTTTTCCCATTCGTACCTGTTACGCCGATTAGATTTAGTTTGGCATCGGGATTTGTAAAAAATCTCTTGGCAATGACCGCCATCGTCTTCTGAATATCACGGACCTGGATGCTACGCCCATGGAGCGACCTCAGGTCCTTTTCTGATAGGATAATCGCCGAAGGATTTTTTTGAAATACATCATCGATAAAGTTGTGGCCATCGAAATGTTCACCGGCAAGGGCGAAAAACAAGGTTGCTCCACTCCTTGAGGGCTCGCGCACTTCGCGGGAATCGCACGTTATTTGTTCAACCAATTCATTCTGGAAGGCCTGGAAATTCTCTCCCAAATCGATGGACAGGTCATCGCCTACGAGATTTTTGAGCACTTGTAGATTTTTCATGTTGGGGACCATAGCCAAAGGATTCCAAAAAATGTCTTATTCTGCCTTTAAGTTCCAGCCGGTGGACCACTTGGTCGATCAAACCATGGGCTAGTAGAAACTCTGCAGTTTGAAACCCTTCCGGCAAATCTTGGCGGGTGGTCTCCCTAATAACCCGTGGACCCGCAAAACCAATCAGAGCTCCTGGCTCGGCAATGATTACATCGCCTAGGGAAGCAAAACTTGCAAGCACACCGGCCATTGTGGGGTTTGTTAGAACAGCGACATAGGGGATCTTGGCTTCTTTCAATCGGGCAAGTGCGGCAGATGTTTTCGCCATTTGCATGAGGCTTAGAATGCCCTCATACATTCTGGCTCCCCCGGAAGCACAGACCACAATTACCGGAATATTTTCTTGCAGACCAAGTTCAATGGTCCGCGTAATTCTTTCGCCAACAACTACTCCCATGCTGGCTCCAAGGAATCTAAAATCCATCACTGCAATGGCGATCTTTATTCCGCACAATTTTGCCATTCCGGCGATGGCTGCTTCCTGCATCTTGGTCTTTTCCCGATATTTTGCCAATTTTTCTACGTAGGAAACTTCCCCTTCAAAGCCAAGAACGTCGACGGTCTCCAATTCTTGCCACATTTCTCGAAATGTCCCACTGTCGCATAGCAGCTCAATGCGTTGGTCAGCGGATAGCGGGAAATGGTACCCGCTCTTGGGAACGACCATGAAATTTTTTTCCAAGTCACGGTTATAGACTGTTTCCCCACTGACGGGACATTTTGTCCAAATTCCCTTTGGAATATCTTTCCGTTTAATTGAAATGGTAGAATATTTTGGCCTGCTAAATAGTGACATTTTTACCCATACGATAAAGTTAATACATGCAAATTATCAAACCCGGCTTCCTGCAAAATCCTACAGCA
The DNA here is from genome assembly GCA_031266155.1 of Puniceicoccales bacterium. Taxonomy (GTDB): domain Bacteria; phylum Verrucomicrobiota; class Verrucomicrobiia; order Opitutales; family JAIRKQ01; genus JAIRKQ01. The sequence continues at coordinate 3,010 of JAISBO010000073.1, read as the reverse complement.
TTCATTAACCGTTGCTCCCGTCGTCGAAACATCATCGACAATCACAATTCTGGAATCCTGGGGGACACCTTCACTGCCTACGGAACACTCGAACACTCCTTTCGCATTGACCAACCGTTCGTCGCGTTTTAATTTTGTCTGTGACTGCTTACCTTTGCTTCTAAGCATATTTACCACACTAGCATTATTAACAATTTTTGCAACCGCATATGCTATAACTTCCGCCTGATTATATCCCCGTTTTACCCGACGAAAATAGGGAGTGGGGACAGGAACCAGCAGTGAATTTTCTACAAACTCACAAACTTCGCCGCAATAACGTTTCAACAGCGTTGCAATATCATTTTTTAAAAAATCTGCATTTCGATACTTCAGCGTCAAAATTATGTCTCTCCCAACCCCTTTGTGTAACCAGCAAGACATTCCGCTTTTAAAGCACGGAGGGTTAGCTTTGCATTCGGCACAAATAGGTTTTTCGTCTCCACTTACTTCCATATCGCCCATGGGACGGGAGCATAAAGAACATTTACTTCCTCTTATCCATGGAATTTTTTCAATGCAGGATGAACACAGATTACAATAGTCATTTCCGTCAACCTTTCTACTACAAATCGTACAACATCTTGGGAACAAACAATCTAATAGGAAATTGAAAAATTTTTTCGCTTTTTCAAAAAACTTCATTGCTTTCCCCCTTGAAAGTTAAAAATAGTCAATGTCAAGTTTTGATTAGAAGATGGAAGAAGCGCTAGAAGATTTGTATCAGGATGTCATTTTGGAACACAATCGGGTTCCGCGAAACAAATGTAAGCTACCTTCGCCGGCAAAATTTGCCCAAGGCTACAATCCTTCCTGTGGGGATGACATTACGGTGTTTGTCGAAATCGTAGATGATATTGTCCGCAGGATAACATTTGACGGTGAAGGCTGTGCAATCTCACAGGCAAGCGCGTCGCTAATGACAGAAATTCTAACCGGAAAATCTAGGCAAGAGGCTTTTAAAATTATCGATGACATATGCTCCACACTTAGTAACTCTTCAACGGCAGTGGCTTCAAACAATCCCATGGAGCAATACGGAGAAGTGGTGTCCCTAATTGGAGTTAGAAAGTTTCCCATGCGCATCAAGTGTGCAACCCTCCCATGGCATGCCGCCAAAGAAGCGCTCCTGTGAGGAACATTGGACTAAACCAACGGTACAAATGCAATTCGGGTTTTATTTTTCATCGAGTCACTGGCGGAACATTTGCCGACGCTATTTTAGTCCCTGCTGTTTTTGGTATAGGCTGTAATAAATTGAATCCGTTTGGCCTAGGAGTTCCTCCGGCGATCCAACCTCGGCAATTTTTCCCTGGTCCAGTACAAAAACCATATCCACGATGGACATCATCGTGAACCTGTGGGAAATGAGGATTGTGGTTCGGTTTTTTGCTAGATTCTCTATGCCGATATGTACTTCATGCTCACTATTGGCATCCAGTGCCGATGTGGCCTCATCGAAAATAAGAATGGGGGCATCCCGTAGGAATGCTCGAGCAATGGCGATTCGTTGTTTCTGTCCTCCCGACAACCTCGCCCCTCCTTCACCGACCATGGTATTGTATCCATTTTCCAAATGCAATATGAATTCATGGGCATAGGCTTTTTTCGAGGCTTCGACCACCTGTTCAAAGGAGGCATCGGGGGCGCTCCATTTGATATTATCACACATCGTTCCATTAATTAACGTTGGCGACTGGGGCACATAGGAGATATTTTTTCTAAGGTCCTTTAGTTTCACATTGCGAATGTCGATCCCATCGATTCGAACAGCTCCAGCGGTCACGTCGTAGAAGCGAAGTATTAGGTTTGCCATTGTCGTTTTCCCCGCACCACTACTTCCCACAAGCGCATAGGTTTTCCCATGCTCCATTTGGGTAATAATATCACATAGGGCTTTTCCCGATTCTCCATAGGAAAACGAAACATTATAAAATGTAATATCCCCCACTAACCTGCCAACTGGCACGGGATTCTCGGGATCGTAAATTTTTTCAGGAATATTCAACAACTCTTCTATGCGCGATAGGCTAGCGGATCCGGCCTTTAATCTATTATTTAGTTCGGCAATTTTTTTGATCGGTTCGTAGCTTAGGTATAATGCTCCCGTTAGTGCTATGAATACGGATGGCTGGATTTGCGTTTTATAGGAATAAAACATGGCAAAACCTATGCCAACGGAAGCAACTATTTCTATGATTGGTGAAACGATGATGGAATACTTCAACGATTTCATCACGGAACTCATAACATTCCCACACATGCTCCGATAGAGAGACACTTCGCTTTCCTCCATTGCGAATGCACGGATTTCCTGGACGGCGGATAGGTTATGGGCCAATTTTGTAGTAATGCCCTCCGTTGTTTGCTGCAATCCCATTGCTTTTTCTTGCATCTTCTTTCCGACAGCCTTAATGGGGAAAACGACTAGAGCAACTGCTAGGAAAAATATCAGTAAAATTATCACATTCGAATGTTTGTAACATAAAAATATTAGGGCTCCAATCGCCCCTAGCAGTGCTATGGGCTGTTTTACGACTTCCTGGGAGACAGAAATAATGGTTTCCTGGAGCATGGCAGTATCGTTCAATGAGCGGGTGATTAATGCTCCTGGTTCGGTCTTTTTGAAATATTCTACGGGCAATCTTTGAATTTTGTCAAAGATCATAACCCGCAGCCCTTGCAAAATCTTTTGACCACAAAACCCCAGGTAATAGGCGTTAATTATGGAAAAAGTTGCCCTCAGCGTCATGGCAATGACGGGAGCTATGGAAACCATGAGTAGCATGTAAAGCGGGAGATCAACCCGGGAGAACACTTTTTCCGAGGAAAATTTCAAAATTACTGGTATACAAAATCCACTGGAAACCCCATACAGAATGCCCGCCACAATCGCCAATAAAAATTTTAGTTTTGAGTCTTTCAAAAAACTAAAATACTTCAAAAATCCAGCTCTTTTGTAAAAATTATT
>JAISBO010000012.1 GCA_031266155.1 Puniceicoccales bacterium | reverse complement strand
CCCTTACCTCGCCGCTTGGTATTTTTTGAGTAGGCTAAAATCTTTGGCAATTCATTAAGTTTCATTGGTTAAAATCCTTTTATATAATTTCATCGCCAGTGGCAGTTCGCATCTGTTTGATTAGTGCATAGTTCCGCATTTTCCCTAGCGCATCCAAAGTTGCGTTGACCACTGCAATCTGATTGTTTGATCCCATTGATTTCGTCAACACATCTTTTATGCCCAACGTTTCAAGAACTGCACGAACTCCACCGCCGGCAATAACACCTGTGCCCGGGGCCGCTGGGCGCAATAGAACACGACCTCCATCGGAAACACCTATGGCCATGTGGGGAACGGTAGCTTCATTTAATTGAAACGATGTTATGTTTTTTTTCGCCCGTTCGGTCCCTTTTTTAATCGCCTCAGGAACTTCCTTTGCCTTTCCGTATCCAACTCCTATTCTCCCCTTTTGATCTCCGACGACAACCAATGCGGCAAATCCAAACCGTCTGCCCCCTTTGACTACTTTTGCGCAACGGTTTACATGAATAACCTTTTCTTTTAGCTCCCCACGCTCAGCCTTTGTTGAATGACCACCATCATTTCCCTGTTTTCTGCGAAAATTATTGGTCTTTTTTTCCGGTCTTTTAAAATCACTCATATTTTAACCTACATACTAAAACAACAAACCCGCTCCACGAGCTGCATCGGCAAAACTTTGTACACAACCATGATATCTTCGCCCCCCTCTGTCAAACACAACCTGTTTTATTCCAAAAGAAACAGCTTTTTCCCCAAACATTTTCCCTAAAAAAACCGCTCCAGCAACATTGGCGATTACCTTTTGTTCCTTCGTCTCCTTCGCCAAAGTGCTTAAAAATACTAACGTACTCCCGATTTCATCATTTATACATTGGGCATAAATATGTTTCCCGGAAAACTTCACAGACAATCTGGGTCTTATTGCGGTGCCAATAACGTACTTTCTGACCCGTTTTTTCCGTTTTTCACTGCGTACTTTTTTATCAATTTGCATATTTTTCAATCCTCAAAGCAACATCATTTAACTATGCCGTTTTCTTTCCTTCCTTGCGTCTTACAAATTCTCCCACTATTCTAACTCCTTTACCCTTATAAGGCTCCACGGGATAGAATCTTTTTATATCGGCGGCTACCTGTCCAACAAGCTTTTTATCAATGCCCTTTACGGCAACCTTTGTCCCTGACGGATCAATTTCCAGCCTAATACCATTTGGAATAGTATATAAAATATCGTGGGAATAACCAAGGCTAAGGTCTAAAACATTTTGCTCCTTCATCGTCACTTTAAACCCAACACCGCTTATTTCAAGATTCTTTGAAAATCCGTTGACAACGCCGGCCACCATTGAATTTATTATCGACCTAACCGTACCATGCATCATGTGCGAATGTTTGTCATTTTCATCCCTACAACACACACATATTTCGCTGTCCGTCTGCCTAATGATGACAGAATCGTCGAAAGTTTTTTCATTTTTACCCAATGGACCCTCAACTGTCACGTGACTACCGTCAACGATAACCCTTACCTTCGAAGGAATACATATGGGAGACTTGCCTATCCTGCTCATTTTTTATCCACCTACAAAACGTAACATATCAGCTCGCCACCGACTCCCAACTGTTTGGCTACCTGTCCCGATAAAATACCTTTGGAAGTAGACAAAACACACTCGCCCATCCCCCCTAGGATCGACGGGATTTTTTCTTTGGAGGCATATTGGCGGCGACCTGGCTTGCCAATTCTACCAATTTCGGTGATAGCGGCGACCCCATTCACGTATTTCAAAAACACCTTCAGTATCACATGCCCTTCGGCCGTTTGTTCCTTCACAAAATCCTTTATGTAGCCCTTATCTTTAAAAATTTTTGCTATCCCGTCTTTTAAAGCCGACCACTGCACGAAACAGCTGGCTTTATTTGCCCTACTAGCATTTCTCAAGATTGTTATAAAATTACCAACAACGTCCATTTTTTCCTCATTCAAAATTACCACGATGACTTTGTTATGCCTGGAATTTCACCAAAAGATGCCATCTCTCTCAATTGCAATCTCGAAACTCCAAACCACCCATGAAATCCCCTTGCCCGTCCAGTTATGGCACATCTGTTTCTTACCCTAACCCTCGAAGAATTTCTCGGCAATTTAGCCAGTTTCCTCTGAGCGTCGAAATACTCTTTATCCGACAAATTAACATCCAAGAGTTTATGCTTCAACTCCTTTCGCCGTTCGGCGTAGAGAGTTACCAGCTTTATCCTTTTATTATTCCTAGCGACTGCAGATTTTTTTGCCATGTGTAAAGTACCTTCCGAGCTCTATGATTTTTTCCTAAATGGCATTCCAAATTTTGACAACAAAGCGTGTCCCTGTTTATCATCATTGGTCGACGTAACAAAAGTTATATCCATTCCAACCAGTTTTCTTTCCCGATCTATATTTATCTCGGGGAAAATTGTGTGATCATTTATTCCCATATTATAATTTCCATGTCCATCCATCCTGTTGGACACACCGCGAAAGTCACGAATTTTAGGCAATGTAATGAAGATCAATTTTGACAAAAATTCGTACATATTATCGGCACGCAACGTAACCATCGCCCCTACGGTCATACCCTGCCTCAATTTGAAATTCGAAATGCTTTTTTTTGCCTTCGTCAGGACGGACTTTTGACCAGCTATTAGTGAAATTTCTTTCTGAATTTCCTGGACCAACGTCTTGTCGGCATCGGCATTGATGGCTGAATTTATCACTATTTTTTCTAATTTGGGAATTTGGTGACGATTTTTCAACGCGAACTCCTTTGCAAGTTCGGCGGAAATATGCTCATCATATAACTTTCTAAAACGTGGCTTGTTCATTCGAGAATCCATCTATTCATCACTATACCTGGAACACCCAAAAAGAATTGCTAAAAAAATCAAGCATTTTTATTCTTCTTTGTATTTTCCGCCCCATTTTCCATCGATTTCCGGGCAACATTCGACAAATGAATGGGCATTGGTTTATCAACAATTGTTCCATTGGGATATTCCTGCGACTTGCGCATATGCTTCCTTGCAACGGCGACACCCTCGACGATAATTTTATTTTTTTCCCGCAGAACCTTAATTACCTTCCCGGTTTGATTTTTAGCATCTCCTGCTATGACCACAACCTCATCGCCTCTTTTTAATGTCTGCTTCATATTACCTCCAGGGCCAACGAAATTATTTTTGTAAAATTTTTCTGTCTCAATTCCCTTGCTACCGGACCAAAAATCCTAGTACCCTTTGGGTTTTTTTTATCGTCTATTATGACGCAAGCATTGCTGTCGAACCTCAAATAACTTCCGTCATTACGCCTGATTGGATACTTGGTTCTCACTATTACGGCGGACACAACGGCTCCTTTTTTTATGGTAGATTCTGGAATATTCGACTGAACGCTGCAAATAATTATATCCCCGACGGTAGCAGTTCGCTTATTTTGGCCCAGTCGCCTTATCATTTTGACCCGTTTGGCTCCCACATTATCTGCGACTTCTAAAATACTTTCCTGCTGTAACATAATATTTCTTCCCCTTATATGTTGATATTTGAAGCTGTATTTATTATACTTCCTACTCGCCAGCGTTTCAATCTGCTCAATGGCCTTGTTTCGAAGACGCGAACGGAATCCCCAACGGCACACTTGTTATCCTCATCGTGGACATAGATGACAGTTTTACGCTTAACTTCTTTTTGATAAACGGAATGGGGGATTTTGTAAAAGCAAGCAACCTTTATGGTTTTATTACCCGACTTTTGGATGACATTTCCCACCAAAAACTTTCTAAAATTTCTTTTGCTCTTATTTTCCATAACCTAATCCTTGCTCTGGCGTGATTTTAGGCCCATAAGCCTAGCTATATTTCGCCTTATTTCGGAAAATCTATGAGTTTTTTCCAATTGTCCAATCTTGCGTTTCAGTTTCAGACGTATGAGTTCATCACGCAATTCCATCTCTTTTTGGCAAATTTCCTGATAGGTCAAATTAATAAAGTCCTTATTCTTCATATGCTTCCCTTATTAGCTTTGCTCCTCACGGCAGAGGAAACGACAATGGACCGGCAATTTACAATCGGCCAACCGTATGGCTTCGCGGGCCAACGTTGCCGAAACACCGGCAACCTCAAAAATAATACTCCCCGGCTTAATGATTGATACCCAATACTCTACTCCACCTTTTCCTTTTCCCATACGAGTTTCAGCCGGTTTTTTGGTGACCGGTTTTTGGGGAAATAAACGCATCCAAACTTTCCCTTTTCTCTTTAGATGCCTATTAATAGCAATGCGAGCAGCTTCCAATTGGGCGGATGTAATTCTTCCGCGTTCAAAGGATTGTATGGCAAAATCACCAAACGCAATGGTAGCACCACCTTTGGCAACACCCCGATTGCGCCCTTTGTGCACCTTCCTGTATTTGGTCTTTGATGGTAACAAATTGCTCATGATAGATACTATTTATCCGATTTTTTCCGAGAAAACACTTCCTCTTTTTGATTAAACAACCAACATTTAATTCCTATCTTTCCCGCAGACGTATTGGCTTCGGCAAAGCCATAATCGATGTTAGCCCTTAGAGTGTGCAAAGGAACACAACCCTCCTTTTGTTCTTCCGTCCTAGCGATTTCAGCACCCCCAAGTCGCCCTGAACAGCGAACTCTTATACCCTTGGCACCAAAACTTATGGCCGACTGAACAACTTTCTTGAGAGCACGCCTAAAAGCAATTCTACGTTCTATTTGCATCGCAACGTTTTCTGCCACAAGTTGGGCAACTAAATCGGGACGCTTTATTTCCTGCACATCGACTATTATGTCGGAATGGGTTAACGCTTTTAATTCATCGGTTAATTTATCAAGTTCCTTACCTTTGACCCCTATGATTACTCCTGGCCTTGGGGTTGCAAGCTTTACCCGGACTTTGTCTCCGGAACGCTCAATGTCAATGCGCGCAATGGAAACATATTTCAACTTCGTCTTGATGAAACGGCGTATCCTATAATCATCTAGTAGAAATTTTGAAAAGTTTTTGTTGTCTGCGAACCAGCGAGATCGCCAATCACGCCGAACTGGCAAACGAAAAACTATAGGATTAACCTTCTGACCCATAATAAACTTAACCTACCTTTTTATCAATGTTCTTTAGAATAAGACGAATGTGCGACATACGCTTTCTTATTGGATGTGCTGACCCTCTAGCAGCCGGAATAAAACGCTTTAAAACAGGGCCTTCCTCCACTATCACGGACTCAACCATCAACTTGTTGGCCACCAAATTATTATTATTCTCCGCATTCGCTATGGCACTGTGCAGAAGATCGCCTATCATTCTCGCAGATTTTCTACGAATGTTTTTTACAAGAGCTACCGCATCAAGGGCAGACTTCCCTTTCAGCAGCCGTGCCAAATCTCGGACCTTTTTTGCTGAAATTCTAACATACTTCAATGTTGCTTTCGGACATGCCGGTTCTTTCACTAGTGTTTCTTTTTTCATCAACTCTTCCTTAGGCCTTCTGAGTATGCGGGTTATGCGATTTAAACATTCTGGTTGGCGCAAACTCTCCTAATTTATGCCCGACCATGTTTTCAGTTACGTAAATGTCAATAAACTTTTTACCATTATGAACCAAAAAGGTCAGCCCAACAAAGTCTGGTGTGATCGTAGACCGCCTGGACCATGTCTTAATGGGTTTTCGAATTCCAGCTGACAATGCCCCAGCAACCTTATCAGCTAGGCTAACATCCACAAAAAAACCTTTTTTTCTCGACCGTGTCATTGTTTATACCCTATTTTCAACTTTTTCTTACTTTTCTACCATTCCTCCTAACGACGATGGAACTATTTGAAGGCTTAGACCTCCTGCGGGTTGGTTTGCCCTTAGACAACTGTCCCCACGGAGAGACCGGATGTCCACCTCCAGAGGTTTTCCCATGTCCACCACCCATCGGATGGTCAATGGGATTCATGGCAACGCCACGGACCCTTGGCCGTCGACCAAGCCATCGGTTACGTCCAGCTTTCCCAAGGGATGTTTTTCCTTTTTCCGCATTACCAATTTCTCCAATCGTTGCCCGACAACGGGAATGAATATATCGAATTTCTCCGCTTGGCATTCGCAAAGTAGCCTTATCACCATCAATTGCTACCAATTGGGCTGCTCCCCCTGCCGCTCGAACCAATTGGGCTCCTCTCCCTGGCTCATATTCTATGCAGTGGACTTTTAATCCCTGCGGTATTAAAGACAAAGGCAAAGCCATCCCATCTTCATATTCATCCTGGGACCCATTAGAACTCACCACGGCAGACCCTTCCGTCATTTTTTCAGTTGCCAAAATATAACGCTTTTCGCCGTCGGCATACTTTAGCAACGCAATATTTGCAGACCTATTGGGATCATATTCTATGCGTTCAACGACGGCAGGAATATCGATTTTGTCCCTTCTAAAATCTATGATGCGCAGCAATCTTTTATGGCCACCACCCCTTCTGCGCATTGTTATACGCCCGTAGCAGTTACGGCCACCTATGCGCAACTTGCTTTGCGTTAACCTTTTATTGGGGGCATTGGTCTTAGAAATACCTACATTTGTTCGTACTAAAAACCGCTGTCCTGGTGTGATTGGTCTCAATTTTACAATAGCCATTTGTTTTTCCTTCGCATATTTTGCATCACTTTGCCGCTAAGCCACATCTATTTTATAACCATCTTTCAAAACAACTATTGCCTTCTTTTTCTTCCCAACCAAAGTATAGCGACGGGACGATTTCGACCGAACCCGTTTGGGCCTTCCGCAACAATTTATAACATTCACCCTAACAACTTTTACATTAAAGGCCTTTTCAACGGCTCTTGCAATTTGTCCCTTGTTAGTTTTTTGATCGACCACAAAAACATACTGCTGCTTATCCGATAGCAACGCATTCGATTTTTCCGTGAGTAAAATTTCTTTTAAGATCCCAAAATTTTCCATTTAATTTTACTCCTTATTATCAGCCAAACGAGCCATCACGGCCTTTACTGCACTGTCACTAATTATAACGTTTCTGTGTCGCACCACATCAAATGCATTCAATGAATTGCTGTCAATCATGAACACACGCTCAATATTTCTGGACGCCAGGACAAAGTTTGCATTGAAATTATCATCGACAAATAAAATGGAACCGTTTTGGAATGCTTTTTCTAACAAAATGTTGAACTTTTTAGTTTTTGGCTCATCGCAGGTTAACTTATCCACTACGAATAGAGTTCCTTCAAGGGCTTTATCCGACAAAGCTCGCATGAGCGCGAGACGCTTCACCCGCTTGTTGACCTTTTGTGAATAGTCACGGGGTTTCGGTCCAAATACGACACCACCACCTGCCCAAATCGGACTACGTTTTGACCCCTGGCGTGCCATACCAGTTCCCTTCTGGCGATACGGTTTCTTTCCTGTTCCAGAAACATCTCCTCTGTCTTTTGCACAGGCATTTCCCTGTCGCAAATTGGCCCCCAGGGCGACCAAATACTGCTTTAACGCAGAAACTCCTCTATCTCCGTCCAAGGATATAAAACCAGGAATGTCACTTTCCGAACAGGAAGAAAAATCACTGTCATATAGTTTCAGCCTCATCTTTTTCCCTCCAATGACTTTTTAGCACGACGAATAACAATATATCCATCTTTCGTTCCCGGGAAACTTCCCTTGATGATTAGCAGTTGTTTTTCGACATTCGTATCTATAATTTCTAAATTTTGTATGGTGCGACGCACATTGCCATCATGGCCAGGCATTTTGCGCCCTTTAAAAACATGACCAGGCCATTGGCGTTGACCATAGGATCCCCCTCGCCTATGGAACATGGATCCATGGGAAGCAGGTCCACCGGAAAATCCATGGCGCTTCATAACTCCCTGAAAACCTTTGCCTTTTGTTTTTCCTATTACGTCTACAAGTTCACCTTTCGTAAACTCATCAACGGACACACTTGCGCCAACTTCGTAGGGCCCGACATCATCAATTCTAAGCTCCTTTAGCATATCGAAAGTGGGAAGTTCCCCCCCCCCATCAACATCCCCAGCTTTTTTTCCAAAAAAACCAAATTGAACGGCGAAATAACCGCTAGAATCCATGGTTTTAACTTTAGAAACAAATGTTCTGCACATTTCAACAACGGTGACGGGGACCAAAACACCAGCCGCATTATACAACTGCGTCATCCCGGCCTTCTTGCCTATCATTAAAATGTTTCTCTTTTTTTCTTTCATACTAAGCGGCAGGCCTTTACCCCTGCTTTAGATTTAGCTTCTATAAATCTTACATTGGTCAAAATGCAAGCACAAATTTCAATTAGGCTGCCATTAAATCAATTTTTATTTCAACACCGGCCGGTAGATTTAATTTTTTTAGCGAATCAACGGTGTCAGCCGTTGGCTCAAAAATATCAATGAGCCTACTATGAAACCTTATTTCAAACTGATCCGATGATTTTTTATTAATGTGGGGTGACCTATTAACACAAAACTTTTTAATATTCATTGGCAACGGAATCGGTCCAGCAACATTGGCACCGGAACGTTTGGCGGCTTCGACGATATCGATGCCAGCCTGGTCGGCCAAACGATAGTCAAAACTCTTTAGCTTTATTCTAATTTTTTGCTTCGTGGTTGTTTTAGTTTTTTTTACTGTCATATAGCAAGTCCTCCTCTATTTATTTCCCGTAGAGTTTTCAAT
>JAISBO010000042.1 GCA_031266155.1 Puniceicoccales bacterium | reverse complement strand
TGCTAAAGAAGTGTGGTTTTCTTTCGCCAGTTTCTCTAAAGGTTTCCATAACTCTTCAGGGGTTAAGTTGGTTTTATAGAGTAAAGAAAATACATCTTTGCATTTTGCCATGGCCGGAACTAACATCACAAAAATTATAACACGTCAAGTTGTTTTTATATCGTAAGGATGTTATTATTTTCACCTCATTGCCAATGATAGGTTACTAATTTTACCATTTCACTTATAACAGCTTCCGTTGCCCCTAGGATTGATTTTTGTAGTAAGGGCATACCAACTTTATCATCTTGCACTGCTAAAGTCGATTGTGGGCCCGTTGACGTGGTTAAATTGTGTGTTCCGCTTACATATGTTTTACTCGACGAGAGAAAGGGGCAGCGCAACCGGGAGTGATGGGTCCCGAAGGGACTGCTGGCGACAAAAGAATGTTTTTGTTCGGAAGTCAACGGCCAATTCTACATCCGCCGGCGACTCCCGAATACCGCAGGATAAACAGGGTACCTTGCACCAGCTCAAGTTCCTTTGTTGCCGCAGGCATGGAACCCAGGTGTGGTCTTACGGCGAGGATGGTGTGGTTTGCAACATTCTGGAATTCGTTGCTATCCGTCCCTCTCCTCTCCCCGCCTAGCCTGCTCGCCGGATAGAGAACATCGGATTTCGTAGACCTTCCGTGCTGGTCTTCCCGTGGTTAATGAGGTAGTGGTAAGGTAATGGCAAATACACGATTCCAAACATCCCTGATGTTGCGCGGCTTGCAGCTCGTCGACTAACTGATTATATGTCAGGTGTTTCAGCCTCTCCAACAAAGTCAAATCATCCGCAATTCCTGTATTCATACGGATTTCAGGGACTTTCATGTCGATTTTCTAGGGGCCTCTCAAAAATGGAACCAAAAGCCATATATTCGCCTACTCTTCCAGATACTCCCCAAACCCCTTTCCTATACAAAAAAACGCTATTCTCAGTATGTGGACTTCCGTGTGGGAAGAATGAAAAGCGAACGTCTGGGATTAGTTTAGACTAGAAGCAATGATCGGTCCAAAGTCACAAAGGACAACAAAGGTATAAAAAGACGAAGGGGCGAAGAGACAAATACCATCGGTAAGTTTGCAATCGAGACTATACCAAAGGAGCTGCTTCAAAGAAAAGGGAAATCCTAAAGAAAGGAGAAAAAACAAAAAGAAGAAAAACATTAACAAAAAAGGAAAAGTATTCTAACTACTTTTCCACAGTATGGGAAAGGAGGGGTTGTTAGTATTGAAAGAGAAAGTGGTAAACTTTATTAAAGAGTCTCGTGGGTTTGTCGTTCCTATGCCCAAAGGTCTTTACCTAGTAAAAACATGCCTAATGACGATAAGGTGTCCTCTCCGGTTTCTTGGGAAATCATTCTTTCCAATGACGTAACATTCGATAGGTATTGCGATGGAGTATTGCACTATGTGAAGGTTTGAAGCTTCAAGTCCTGGAAGCATTCAAGGAAGAAGAAGGTATGGCATGCCTTAACAATCTCATTCAGCGTGCTCGTAGTGGCCGGTAAGAGTTTCATAGTATCATCGAATTATCGATGCAGGAAGGAGGATCCTGGATCTGTGGATGACATCTTTCTTAGGCTGTTGAGCAACAATTGAAGAAGCGTCAAATATCAAATCTTTGATTAACAGAAAACTGCTCCAAAGTTACATTAGCTTAATGCTCATCCAAGATGGAGGTTATCTGGCTAGAGACGCATTTGTATACTTTAACAAAAACAAGCAGGAGAAACGATATTGGGGAACAGGTATAATGTTTCATTTGAGCCGGAAGTATGATTATGACAATATGTATGATATTATATCTAATCGCTCGGAATTTTTTGGTGATAAATTAATTCCATTTGCATGTGACGGTGGTGGCAATTTAGTTTGCTTTGACTATACAACAAGCTTTGGTTTCGATAATCCTACTGTGGCGTTTTGGATCCATGATGATCCAAAAGGAAAAGGTGTGCATTTTATTGCAGACAATTTTAGTAAATTTCTAGAAATGTTATATAAGTCAAGAGATTGAGGGCTATACCTGACACCATCATCAGGACGTTGGCGGAACGCAATTAGTCCCTGAAGAGCTTCATAAATTTGTTGGTCATGTGGGAGGGTTTGAAATGTGGGGAGGCGAAAAATGAAAAATCTAGACGAAGTAAATATTCTATTGGATTATGAAGAAGCGGAAATAGAGAAGATAAAATAATTCTAAAACGAATTAGAAATATCTCTGCCTTCCGTATATGTAGATTTTATCACCAAACACGATGGGGCATCCTTAAAAATAAGAGATTGCTTCGACTATCCTGATTCAAATCTAGGGGGAAGAAAAATGGAGACAGCATAGCGTTCAACAGATTTGAAAAAAATCTACGTTACCTTGAAATTCACGAAGAAGCAAATAAATAAGCAGAAGGTAGTATACGCTATATGTTCGAAGATGGATTGATACCATTTGGCGATAATGGAGGGGAGATGATATCTGCTTTGACTATAGGGAAGATAGAACAATAAATAACCCGCCAATTGTAATTTGGAACTACGACATGGAGCTCGAATATAGAGTAGTATTCATCGCTAACAACTTTGAAGAATTCATTGATATGTTGTATGAACCGGAAGACGCAAGAGAAGGCATGGGAAAGTGGTGAACCTTTTTGGTTCTTGGGGAAACCAGTTTCCCAAAAGCGTCATGCTGCTATCATTGTATTATTTTACTTAAAGAGGGACTTCCTTTCAGTTTGACAAGAGAAGATATTGGAGAATTCCCAATGATGTAATGAAATCCATTGTATTCAATAATGTGTTATAATACTTAAGGACTCAACGCAAAAATCAAAGATGTATTTAACCAAGGGAACAATGTATTATTCCACACCGCCTGTGTTTACTTATCGTTTATCGGTAGAAAATTTTTCTATTGCAATATATCCTAATTATCGTACTCTAGAACTCATATGTTTACAAATTGTGTTGGGGCTTTTAGTCCTCTTGAAAGTGGTAATCAGCAGAGTTCAGCGGCTGAAATGCTAAATTTTCTTTTGCAATAAGAAATAAATTTATATAATGTAGGTGAAAAGTTTCTGAGATTTTGGGAAATTTTACAAACCATATCGACTCCAGAAGAAATCCAATTAGTAGGTGAAGTGCTAAAATATTTCAGAGATTTTGCTTTGTCTTCAGGATCACCGGGGCTTTTGACAGCTTTGCATGATCCAATGGTTGGATTGTTTGAAGGCACAAAAGACCATCTAGCCACTCGGATTATTGCGCTTCAGGCGTTATATACCATAATAACGATGCATGTGCAGAATAAAAACCTGGAGGCTGCAAGGCAGACTATAGAACAAATACCCCAACATATATCTCTTCCTAGTTTGTCTAATCAAGAAAGTAATGTAATTGCAGAAATGCTAAAACATTTCAGAGATTTTGCTCTGTCTTCAGTAGCACCGGAGGATTTGACAGCTTTGCATGAGTCAATGCTTAAATTGTTTGAAGACACAAAAGCCCATCCAGCCACTCGGATTATTGCGCTTCGGGCGTTATAT
>JAISBO010000003.1 GCA_031266155.1 Puniceicoccales bacterium | reverse complement strand
GGGACAAATTAGATGCTGCTAGTCATAACCCCGTCAGTTCCTATGGGCAATCCATTTTAGACGTCATGTTCCCGGGCGTGGTATCGCCTTTTAATCCCGCCACAGCCATACTGGCATCCCTGTTTACGCCTCATAGGCAATCGAGCTTGCTGGCGTGTACGATTCACTCTACCATCAACGAAGAAATTCGAAATTATCCGGAACGACTGATAGAAATATATGCACAGATGTTAGGCGGTGGTAACCAATTTACCTCGCCAGGTGGCTATGCGTTCCAACTGCAACCAATGGAGAATGGTTTCGTCACCGTTGATTTGAAAAATGGCAACCCTAGAGGGAGAGACAAAATATTTGAGGCTATTGTGAAAGGTGATCCTTCTAAAATTGCCGGACAAAAGGAAGCGTGGCAACGGGAAGGGATAGGATATGTCGAATTGGCAAGTGAAGCAGATAGGTATAAACTTAGACTGCCGATACACAACATGAACGATGTACTGTTTGCTCACTTATTTCAAGCGTCTAGTTTCGGAAATAAGAAAATTGCTCACGAAACCGAATTTGGTACCATGCTGATATACGCCGGGCATATGGACTGCAAAGCATTTCCGTCGCAAACCTCACTAAGGAGACCAGGTTTTCTGGACGGAATAAAAGCTTTAAGAAACCAAGCCTTAGCCCAACGGCAACTTGGACACCGCTACATGCGTGTGGCGACATTATCATTGTTAGGGACCCATTCAGAAAACATTGACATCAATGCCCTACTGGCCTTCGATCCGAATAATATGGAAAGCGGGAAAGCATATGTCATCGGTGATCGCAATTGGGGAGGTGAGGATATGTCACAGGATATTCTCCGCCTAGCGGTCAGAAAAGTAGAGGACGGTAATGGTGGTCCTCCACGCCACGAAATTGGAACCTTGCGGGGGGGCGTTTTCAAAAATTTATCAACAACCTTATTTAAGATTTATACCACCGGTATCGAGGTTCACGATGCACAGTTTTGGGAGAAATTTAAGCCTTAGAAAGTTTTCCATACCTTCCGACTTGTTTACGGAGCTGTTGAAAAAATAGAGCAACTCCCATCCCAGCTTTTTAAGTTGGGATGGAGAAAGCAAAGGGTATAGCCGTCGATTCAGTAAATTGCGCCAGGTAATGTCTTGGTAGAATTTACTGGATTGGACCTTAAAAATCTCCTCGCATAAGGATAAAATCAAAACAGCTTTTCTAGCCAGCCGCGAAGGGTAAAATTTTTTACAAAAAACGCTTGCTATAAAAAGATTTGTTGTGCAGACATTACATATAGTAACCAAAAAAAGAACAACATGAACGGCATTAATAGTACAACAAATTATTGGGTAGATACTTGGAGAGAAACATCAGTTCTGGGAGATGAAAAACTGTTGGTTGGAACGACTCATGGTGTGGGAAGCAGCTCAAATCCTCGGATATTGGGAATCGGAACAAATGCAACCGCACCATCACATCTCCTATCATTGAGGAACGTGGAAGCCTTTGTTCTTGTAGTTGCTCCTAGGGCTGACCCACAGCAGATATTAGTAGACGCAGTTAGAAAAGCGTATTTTAGCAGAACCGATGGCATAGATGATGAGATGTGGGATGATGTTTATGACGACCTAACGGATATGCCTTTGAAAGAAGCCCGTGGGATTTGGCAAACGGTAGCGAACGTAGTGGCGATTGATTGTGTCAGTCCGGACGGCAATGTCGATAAAGAAAGGCTCAAAGTATGGATGAAACTTCTCGGAAATGCAGAAACTTTTCAGAAAGAACCCTATTGTTTCATTCCCCACGCGGAGTTCATGCGTTCACAGATGCATGCGGTATGTGAAAGCCTCGTTCTTAACAGCAACGACGCAAGGGATCTATTGAATGCTGACAAGAGTATCACCGTTGGAGAATGTGGGAAATCCACTTTAGACGTCATGTCGGAATACACGGAAGATGCAGAGCCGGAGTACACGGAAGATGCAGAGCCGGAGTACACGGAAGACGCAAAATATCCCGCCGTGGCAATACTAGCATCCCTGTTAGCTCCCCATAGGCAATTTGACTTGCCGACATGCACGATAGATTCTACCATCAACGCAGAAATTCGAAATCATCCAGAACGATTGATCAAAATATATACACAGATGTTAGGCGGTGACCAAATTCCCTTTCCAAGTGGCCATGCACTCCTACAGCAATTGGTGGGGAATGGTTCCATCACCGTTGATTTGAGAAATGGTGAGTAGCGAGAGACGACGTATTTGAGGATATTATGAGTGGAAATCTCACTAAAATTGCCAAACAAAAGAAAGTGTTGCAACGGGAAGGGATAAAATATACCAAATCGGCGGCTGAAGCAGAAAAGTATAAACTTGGACTGCCGGTACACAACATGAACGATGTACTGTTTGCCCATTTATTCCTGGCATCTAACTTCGGGAATTGGAAAATAGATAGCAATGGCAACTACGGTACCGCGCTGGTATACGCCGGGCATAGGACTTTTAGAAAAAGATATTCGTCGTTAATTCGGATAAACGGTTCAAATTTTTTAGACGGAATGGCAACATTAAAAGGATGGGCCGAAGCCCAACGGGGACTTGGGCACCGCTATATGCGTGTGGTGACAGGATTATCTGAGGATGCTAAATTCTACTCGTACTTGCATGCAGAAAACATTGACATCGATGCCCTACTGGACCTTGATCTGGACCATATGGAATCTGAGAAAGCATATGCCATCGATGACCGCAATTTCGGTGGTTCGGATATGTCGCAGGATATTCCTCGCCTAGCGGTCAGAAAAGCAGATGGGATTCCTCCAACCTATGAATTCGAAACCTTGCTGCCTGGGGTCACACCCAAAAAAGGAAGCATGCTTTTTGGGGTTTATAGTACCGATGTCAATAAGCATGATACACAGTATTGGGAGCAATTTAAGTAAATTGATGTAACATATCTTTATTTTTTAAGGCGGAAAAATGCAAGCCCAATAACCAACTAATGACATTAAGAATATTTTCGTTGGTTATGAAAAAACACTTTACAAACATTTAAAAAGCGTATTACTCACCGTCATGCAAAAGACAAATAAGGCAATGATGAAGCGTTTTAAGGTCACGGCTAGGGGAACCTTGATACATCGTTCTCCGGGGACTGGTCATCTTTTGCGCCATAAAACAGCTAGACAAAAACATGCGGCAAGCAAAGATAAGGTTCTTGCCGCAGGAATGTCAGCTCGCGTTATGAAATTCATAGCGGTAGGGCTGTGAGTATTTTATTAACCATTGCCATGGCGGTGTAGGCGACCAAATGGCAAAATTAGAGGAACTAAAACATGCCAAGAGTAACAAATGCAGTTGCGACTAAGAAACGTCGCCGTAGGGTGTTGGAAACAACACGCGGGGATTTTGGAAATAAATCCCGCCTATTTAGGTACGCCAAGGATGCCATGTGGCGAGCTGGTAAGTTTGCATATAGGGATCGTAAACGCAAAAAAACGGACATGCGCCAGCTGTGGATTGTCAGAATAAACGCAGCTTGTAGGGCAAACGATATGGCATATAGTAGGTTTATGAACGGTGTTAAAAAGCTAAATATTGCAATGGATCGCCGTTCTCTAAGCGAATTAGCCATACATAACATGGAAGCGTTTCAGGCAATGGTAGCCCAGGTTAGGTCGATTTTATAGGGAAAAATAAAATTGCCCGATGTCAATTTTACGGGACGTATTTGTTCAGGTCTTGTTGTTGTGCCGTTTTTAAAAAATTACAAAAAAATGATTGACATTAGATATGTTTTGGCAACTCTGCCCAGAACATATGGAAACTATAAATATAAATGAAATAGACGTACCACGTCCTAGAATTCCCGAATTCTTGTGGAGAGAATCCTGGGATACAATAAAAAGTTCCACAACGAACCTGTTTCACCTAACGCCTGATTGTTTTCAAAATTCTGTAGTGAGCTTGAGCGAATACGATGCACACTCTCTGCGGCAATCATTGGCAAATATTTCCTTCAGGGATGTTGTAGAATTTACCAAAAAGCATTATTTTATTCCTATGGTTGTTGCAGGGGTAGTTATGGTGGCTATCTCACCTTCGGTTAGATTTGCCTTGATCTCATCCGTAAAACTCTTACTTTTGCTGGCAAGAGCCGGACAGAGCGTTGTAAGTCCCATATTTAAATTGATTTTGAAATGGACAGCTTTTTCGATGGTGGCAAGAACAATATGCCATATGGATCTAGGTCAGCTAAATCCGATTACTTCTGCCATTTCTCGAACAATAGTCGATCCGATATCGATCTTCCTAACAATGGGGACAATGACTTTAGGAATCTTCATGGTCACTGCTAATATGCCGGTTTAAACGGCGAATCAGACTATTAGATTTCCGAGCAGTGTTTAGAGTTTTGTGTGCATTGAGCTAGAAATTTTCAAAACTTATATTAATTTGACATTCCAAATTTTCTTACCATTCGATGTTTTCGGCCTGGCAAAGGTTTAGGTGAGAAAAAGGTAAGTTTTACTTTTTTGAACTACCATCGGCGGTCATTTTTATATATAACTCGCGCAATTGCTTATCGCTTGCGGGACATGGAGATTGGGACATCAAATCTATCCCTCGCTGGGTTTTGGGAAATGCAATGACGTCTCGTATGCTCGTGGTTCCACATAGTAAGGCTGCTAGCCTGTCAAGGCCGAGTGCTATACCCCCGTGTGGAGGAGCTCCAAATTTAAAAGCCTTTAGCATGTACCCAAATCGGTCATTGACCACATTTCCCGGAATTTTCAATATTTCCTTAAAAACATATTCCTGCAATTGGGGTTGATGAATTCTTACACTACCACCGCCGAGTTCAATGCCATTTAAAACGATGTCGTAGTGTTGGCCGCGGACATTTTGAGGGGCCGACTTCAATAGTTCCATGTCCTCAGGCACAGGCGCCGTAAAAGGGTGGTGAGTTGCAACGAAACGTCCCTGCTGTTCATCAAATGTCATCAAAGGAAAATCTATCACCCATAGGAAGTTAAACTGGTCAGCGGGAAGGGCTATTTTTCCCTTTGCCACTGCCAAATCGCGACATTCCAGCCGGATTCTCCCCAGGATCGCACATGCCCGTTCCCATCCATCGGCGGCAAAAAAGATGATATCGTTCTCCTCCAGACTCAATTCCTTTCCAAGGGCTGCCTTTTCTTCGTCAGACAAAAATTTTAGGATCGGAGATTTCCACTGTCCATTTTCTACCTTGATATAGGCTAATCCTTTCGCTCCAAGAGTCTTGGCGGTGTCTTCCAAATTTTTCATTTCGCCCTGGGAAATTCCCGCCAGCGACTTTGCATTAAAGGCTTTGACACATCCACCACTTTTGATGGCGGAGGCAAAAACATTGAAGCTGGAGGATTCGAACAGCTTTGAGAAATCATGGATTTCCATGGCAAACCTTGTGTCGGGTTTATCAGACCCGAAGCAGTCCATGGCATCTCGAAATGATAGGCGGGGAAATGGTGTTTCGATGGTGATATTTCGCGTAGCTTTCCAAATATTTTGCAGCATTCCTTCCACCAAAGAATAAATATCTTCGCGGTCGATAAATGACATCTCCAGGTCGATTTGCGTGAACTCCGGCTGCCTATCTGCCCGCAAATCTTCGTCCCGAAAACACCTTGCGAGGGAATAGTATCTTTCCACACCGGCTACCATCAACATTTGTTTGTATTGCTGAGGGGACTGGGCAAGGGCATACACGCACCCGGGATTTAGCCGACTTGGGACCAGGAATTCGCGGGCTCCTTCCGGCGTCGTTTTAAACAAATAGGGCGTTTCTATCTCCAAAAATCCATTTTCGTCCAGATAATTTCTTACCGCACACACCGTCCGATGGCGAATTTGCAACCGATGAAAGCTTTTTGGCCTACGAAGGTCGAGGTAGCGATAGGTCAGTCGCAGATCTTCACCCACGCTGTCAATTTTGAGATCCGACATGGGAAAAGGTAAAACATCGCAGATGTTATGAATTATTAGTTCGTCGACGACGATTTCAATGGCCCCCGTTGTTATTTTGCCATTTACCGTATCGGATGGCCTCCTAGAGACTGTTCCGCAAACCTCAATAACAGATTCATCACGCAAAGAATGTACGGCTTGAAACCTATCATTGGAGGGATCAAAGACCAGCTGGGTAATTCCTTCCCTATCTCGCAAGTCTATGAAAAACAACCCTCCGTGGTCACGGATGGCATGGATCCAACCAATGAGCCTTACTTTTGTGCCGATGTCGTCGATGGTCAACTGGTTGCAATGGTGCGATCTTTTCATATTTTAACACTAGTTACCTAGCTGGATGTGGATAAAATATGAAATCTATACCATTTCAAGATAATTGTCATAGCCTGCTAGGTTTTGTTAAACAGGGAAATTGCATGGTTTAGAAAATATATTCTAAATAGGCATTTCATCGCGATGAATTTTCCAGGATGGTTATCTTTTCTATGCGTTTCAAGTGGCGGGTGGCAAACTGTGTGTTAAGAAATGTATCCAATATCTCTTGGGCGATTTTCGCATTTACAAAACTTGCTCCGAGGCACAAAATGTTAGCGTCGTTGTGCTCCCGGGCAAATTTGGCAATTTCCACATTCCAGCAATTTGCTGCGCGAACGCCGCATACCTTATTGGCTGCGATACTCATGCCGGTCCCGCTTTTACAAACCAGGAGGCCGAAATCGCTTTTGAAAGAAGCGATATCTTCTCCTACACACCTAGCGTAGTCGGGATAATCCACAGAAGTCTCGCCGGAAAACGTTCCATAGTAAAAAATATCCATGTCGCTTTTACTTAGATATTTTATCAAAAGCATTGCCAATTTATATCCCCCATGGTCACTTCCAACACTAATTTTCATTGTTACTTGCTAAAAATTTTACTATGGATTCCATCGCCGAATCGATATCAGCACAGACGCGCCTATAGTCATCGATGTGTCCAAAAAACGGATCAAAAATGTCCCTATCCCTAATGTCTAAAAATTCTCTGACAAGGAAACATTTTTTACCTATGCTTTTAAAATTTGACAACAAAAATGTCCTATGATTTTCAGCCAAACAAAAAATCGCGGTGGCGGAGTCCAAAAGTTTCTGCGTTACCCTTTGGGAAATATGTCCACTAATATCTTGGTTTAAATCCTCCATCACCCGTATGGCAAGATCGCTGGCTCGGCCGTGATCCGTCGCCATTATCCCAGCTGAACACACGTGAAAATTATCCGCCAAGTTGACCTTTTGCAAAGCGGCTTTAAGCAAATATTCTGCCATGGGACTTCTGCAAGTATTACCGGAGCATACGAATATTACACATTTTTTCTCCATAGGTAGAGTGTGGCTAGTATGCTCAGCGAAAAATTTTTAGCAACATAAAGATTTGATGGAGACATTATTTGTTGAATTTTGCCAAAAAATTGCTAGCATTGCCTACGAAATGTGGCAGCTTTGGGGGATATTTTTGACCATGATTACCATCGGTCTATATGCCGATATGGTATTGGCAAAAGCCCAATATACCCAAGCAGATCACAGGCCACACACACATATGGTAATTGCGTGGATATCCCTCGCAGTATTTTTTGGATTGCTGGTATATTTTGCCCTTGGATATGATAGTGCCTTGAAATTTTTTACGGGATATGTTCTCGAGCTATCGCTATCCATCGACAACATGTTTGTGTTCATGTCCATATTTTCATACTTTCACATAGTGAACAAAGCCCAACAAAAAGCGCTCACCTATGGAATGGTGGGAGCTATGGCAATGAGGATGGTGTTTGTTTTCATGGGCATTACATTGCTAAGCAAATTTAAATGGCTGATCCATGTTTTCGGTATCATGTTGATAGTTTCAGCCATTGGAATGTTCAAATCGAAAAAACAAGGGGGTGGCTCCAGCAATTTGCTGACAAAAGTAAAAGCTTTTCTAAAAATAAAGCATTCGGAGGATGATTTGGCATTTTTCACAAAATGCGGAAACAAGTGGTACGCTACTCCCTTGCTGGCATGCGTAATTACCATTGAAATCGTCGATATCGTATTTGCAGTGGATTCGGTGCCAGCTGTCCTATCCATTACAAAAACTCCGATCCTCGTTTATTCTTCGAATGTTTTTGCGATCATTGGACTTCGATCTCTGTACATATGCCTAACGCAGCTGATTAATAAATTCCACCTGCTCCAGTATGGCATTGCGGTAAATTTAGTATTCGTTGGAACGAACATGATATGCTCAGGAGTTTATCACATTCCCACAATGGTAAACACCATAGCTATTATATCCATTTTTCTGATTTCCCTGGCCATATCTTATTTAACCATGAAACGGCAGCGTTGATGGCTCAATTTTAGAGGTGCAAAATTTTCATCAATTGTTATTTTACGACTGGACATTTTCAATATGTAAATTACTTATGGTCGCCCAATGAATCTAAAGGACACTTTAAACTTGCCAAAGACAAACTTTCCCATGCGGGCAGATTTGGTCAACCGAGAACCCATTAGGACAAAAAAGTGGCAGGAGGACGGGGTATATGAAAAAATACAACGAAAAAATGCCAAAGGGGAGCCATTTATCCTCCACGACGGGCCTCCTTTTACCAATGGATATGTGCACATAGGGACGGCTCTAAATAAGATTTTGAAGGATATTATTGTCCGTTATAAAACCATGCGAGGCTTCCGAACGCCCTACGTGCCCGGGTGGGACTGCCATGGGCTTCCCATAGAGCATAAGGTGGTCAAGGAGCTACGGGAAAAGGAAGAAAATTTCGACGCCATATCGTTGCGCAAGGCATGTACGGCCTATTCTCAAAAATTTATAAAAACACAGCGTTCCCAATTTGAACGGTTGGGCATTCTTGCCGACTGGGAAAACGATTACCGCACCATGGACCCTGCCTACGAGGAATGTGTGCTTAATTTTTTTGCGGATTGTGTTGCCCAGGGATTAGTCTATCGCAGCAAGAAACCCGTCTATTGGTCTATACCATGTAAAACTGCTCTGGCAGAGGCGGAAGTTGAATATCGGGAACATGTCAGCCCATCGATCTGGGTAAAATTTAAACTTACCGATGAATCCCTTGGGTCCTTAAAAGTTAGTGGCTCAGCCCATGTGGTAATTTGGACGACTACACCATGGACGATTCCATCCAACCTTGCCATTGCCGTACATCCAAACTTGAAATATGTCATCCTAAACTGCGGTCATGAAAATTATTTGGTCTGCGAAAATAGGGTGCAGGATTTTGTCCAAAGCTGTGGTATTGAGCATTTCGATGTGATGGCGACTTTCCAGGGATCCCAGCTAGAAGGATTGCAAACGAAGCATCCCCTAATCGACAGGCCTAGCCAGATCGTTCTGGCAAATTACGTAACAACCGATTCGGGAACGGGATGTGTTCACACTGCACCGGGACATGGTCTCGAAGATTATAATACGGGAATTGAATACAAACTTGATGTCTATTGCCCCCTCGACGACGACGGAAAGTATGTCAACGATGGGCAAATACCCCCGGAACTGGTTGGCGTGAGTGTTCTGGACAGCGATGGCAAGTGCGAAGCGAATGATAGGGTCGTCGAGATGTTAAATTTGGCGCAGGCACTGTTGGCTAAGAAATCATACAAACATCAATATCCCCATTGCTGGAGGTCCAAAACGCCAGTAATTTTCCGTGCCATGGCCCAGTGGTTCATCGCCCTGGATAAAAATAACTTGCGTGGAAAGATGCAAGAATCCGTGGGCGGTGTGAATTGGGTTCCGGCGTGGGGTGAAAACCGGATAAGGGCAGCCATTGCATCGAGAAACGATTGGTGCATTAGCCGCCAGCGTGTTTGGGGAATCCCATTGCCAGCATTTTACGATGAAACCGGCAACGCGTTGCTCGATGAACAGGTCATTCGCAGCATTGCCAAAAAAATTGGACAGCGAGGATCCGACTTTTGGTTTGAGTCCAATGAAGAAACCCTATTGGATGGAATACCATTGCCCGACGGTTTTTCCCCTAAAAAACTCAAAAAGTGCATAGATTCGTTGGACGTCTGGATAGATTCCGGTAATAGCCACCAGGCCGTTTTGAAAACAAATGCCTCATTGGTATGGCCGGCGGATATGTATTTGGAAGGAAGTGACCAACATCGCGGATGGTTCCAATCGTCGATGTGGACGAGCATAATTTCCGGGGAAAAAATTGCTCCATTCAAAAATGTCCTGACCCATGGTTTTATCGTTGGGGAAGATAGGAAGAAAATTTCAAAAAGTGACGGCAAACCGCAGACTGCCGATGACTATGTGAATAAGTTTGGAGCAGATGTTATAAGGCTATGGATTTCTTCGGAAGATTTTCGAGACGACATAACAATTTCCGACGACATAATCAACCACATATCCGCTACCTATCGAACCTTCAGGAACACGCTACGGTTTCAAATCGGAAACCTGTTTGATTTCAATTTTGAAAAAAATAACGTCGAGCAGGGGAAAATGACACTAATCGACAGATGGATACTACAAAAGACTAAAAATCTTGTCGAAGCAGTTACATCTGCCTTCGATGCCTACGAAATACACAAAGTTTATCAGTTGCTGAACAGATTTTGTTCCGTTGAACTATCGGCTACGTATCACGATATTTTAAAGGATAGACTATACACCTTTGCACCTAATTCCTACGAACGCAGGTCATCCCAAACGGCAATTTACATGATTTTTAATATGATACTTGCTTTACTTGCCCCAATTACTACATTTACCTGCGACGAAGCAATGGCATACGCGTTGAATGATAGTGATTTTGGGGAAACCCGCATCCAACTGATGGATTGGCCGAATGTAAACACCATAGGAGATTTTTCAAACGAGGAGCGAGAATTCGACGCACTGCTATCATTTAAAACGAAAGTTAATGAACGGCTCGAGCAAGCCAGACAGAGCAAATTAATTGGGCAATCCCTTGATGCCAAAGCAATCGTTGAAATTTCTCCAAAAGACAAGGCATTCCCACTATTACAAAAATATCGGGAAATTTTGCCTGAAGTGTTCATAGTTTCCCAGGTGGAAATTAAAGAAATAGTTCCCGATGGGCAGTGTTCGGTTGAAATAACCACCGCGAGTGGTGAAAGGTGTCCTCGCAGCTGGAAATGGGTCGACCATCTTGTCGATGCTGGACCATTCGGCAAAGTATCCCAGAAATGTTTTGAGGCACTTGCTGAAAAATATGAAAATCTTTTAAAATAGCATTTACGACGATATGAGTGTTTTGGAAAACATTAATCAGGAAGCGAAAAGCAAATATTTTGCCAGGACAAGGAAAAATGACGATGCTGTTTTTTCTATCGACGATGCCCGCGAGTTGATACGAGCGAAAAAAGAAAGAATGGAGGTAGAAAAACATGAAGAAATTGTTGAGAAGAAAAAAGATATCCTGGCCCAGCAAATCGATAGCCAGCCCCAGCAAAAAGTAGGAGTGGCATCGGTGGCCGATATTTTTGGATTTGACCCCATGCATTCAAAGCAAGTCAATGTTGGGGATAAAAGTCCCGACGAAATTCCTCAAAAACATCGGAAGTATTACAAACTTTTGCTGAAATTGAAAAACGATCTCAAAAAAGAACTTTCCAAGTTAACAACTACTAATTTGGCCATTTCCGTTGGCGATACCCAGGATGATGTCGACCACGAAATCGAGTCTTTCAATTCGGAATTTGCCATAGCTTTAATGTCCAACGAACAGGAGGCGTTAACCGAGGTTGAAGAAGCCATTCAGCGAATTTACGATGGCACCTATGGCATTTGCGAGTTAACGGGTAAACCCATAGAGCCCCAACGGCTGCTCGCCGTACCATTTGCTAGATTTTCGATCGAAGGCCAGACAGCGAAAGAAAAAGAAAAAAATAAACCGGCAGAAGCCTCTGGGGGTTCGATATTCCAGATTGACCAATCGGCCGAAGAGTTGGCAGATTTTGAGACCAAAGAAGATGAGTAATGTTACCAGATGCATTTGTTTTACCACCGCATGTTTGATTGTGCTGGTCGATCAAACGACTAAGATAATTGTTCAGACTTTTGTGAAAAACGATGTGATCAGAATAAATTCATTCCTGTCCTTTGTCTATGCTGAAAACACGGGGGCAGCCTGGAGTATGTTTGGCGGACATTCATCCATTTTGGCCATGTTTGGAGTCCTATCGATGGTTATTCTAGGCCTTGCGTACAAACAATTTAAAACGGCCTTTCAGAAAGTTCTTGGGGCGATGGTTTTTGGTGGAATTTTTGCCAATACCCTCGATAGGATTTTTCGGGGATATGTGATTGATTTCATAGGTGTTGATTTAAAATTCTACCATTGGCCGGTATTTAACATTGCCGATAGTGTTATTTGTATGGGTGTGATAATTTTGTTATTTACTTTTCGCCAAAAAAAACAAGAAGCGAGATAAGTCTGTGTTTCATTAGCTAACAGTTTTTTAAAAAAATGTCCAATCGTCCAGAGCCTTTAATTAGTATTTCAAATCTTTGTAAAGATTATGGGCAGGATAGGATCTTAAAACACGTATCTTTCCAAATAGAAAGTGGCGATTTGGTTTCTGTAATAGGACCATCGGGCTGTGGGAAATCGACATTGCTGCGATGTTTGAATTGTTTGGAAGTACTGGATGATGGAGAAATTACCATAGACGGCGTCTGCCTATGTACGATGGACCATGAAAAGAATGAGGACTTTTTTTGGCGACAGGCCCACCAATTGCGCCAAAATGTGGGGATGGTTTTTCAATCTTTTAACCTATTTCCCCACAAAACACTGCTGGACAACGTAACCCTTGCCCAGATCGTTGTCAAACATGAACGACAGGAAAAAGCTAAGGCTCTGGCGATGGCATTGCTGGAAAAGGTTGGCCTAGGAAATTTAAGTGGACGCTATCCCTGGAGTTTATCCGGCGGAGAAAAGCAGCGGGCAGCCATCGCCCGGGCATTGGCAATGAAACCGAAAGTCATGCTGTACGATGAGCCAACTTCTTCCCTTGATCCGGAAATGGTGGAAGAAGTTTTGCAGGTCATGCGCGACCTCGATGCGGAAGGAATGACACAGATTATTGTTACCCACGAAATGCGTTTTGCCAAGGATGCTTCCGACTATATAATTTATATGGAAAATGGTGAAATTATAGAAATTTCCGACGAGGATGAAATTTTTATAAACCCACAGGATGACAGAACCCGTAGATTTCTCAAGCGATACATGTAATGAAAAATCCCTATTTTATCGTATTATTGTTGTTTGGATCTGTTTTATTGGCCGATGAACCAGTGTTGCGCTGGGCTGCCGATGCAGAAAGTGGGGCACCAAACGTGTTCTACGAGAATGGAGATTTATCAAAGCTGGTGGGTTTTGAGAAAGATATCATAGACCACATTGCCAAACGTCTCGGGCGCAAAGCAGAATTCCATCAAAACGATTGGGACGGCCTAATCTCTGGCCTCCAAAGGGATCTGTACGATGTGGTCATTAATGGTTTTTCACCGGAAGAAGGGAAAGAAAATAGTGCCATTTTTTCGAATCCATACTATGCCTGTGGCCTATCTCTTATAGTTCGTTCGAATACTGACACTATCAAGTCTATCCTCGATTGTAGTGGAGCCATTGTCGGTGTTTTACGAAGCTCTAAAGCAGAAAATATTTTGATAAATAGTCTAAAGGATGTTAAGGTCATCGGCTACCCAAATGAATATTGCGCCATTTCCGATCTAAAGGATAAACGTGTGGACGCGATTCTATTGGATGGACAAAATGCAGCGTACTATACCAGGAAGCTATCCGGCCTAAAAATTGTCGATGAGCTCGACGAGATAAAGTATTCCATCGTATCGACCCCTAAGAATAGCGAACTTATGGCCGCAATAAATGACATTATCGGAGATATGCAACGGGATGGTTCCCTCGATGCAATCGTGTCAAAGTGGGGTCTACACAATACCTCCTACTCTCATCTATGTGAAAAATCCAGAGGATCAAAAACGGAAACCACAAGTTTGAATCCCGGGTCTCCCGGAGGACAGGATAAACCAACGGTCCAATACGTCAAAGTGTTACCTTTTTTCATAAAAGCCGCCTATGTTACCCTAATGATATCAATTCTGTCGATGTGCGTAGCCATAGTCCTGGGGCTTTGCTTCGCAATTATGAGGGTATATATGCCAAAGTGGATAAGTTTTTTTGCCATTTCAGTGATAGAGCTTTTACGGGGCATTCCACTCCTAATCCAACTGTTTTTTGTATTCTATGGCCTCCCGTGCATAGGAATAACACTACCGCCATTGGTCGCTGGAATATTAACCCTTGGAATGAATTATGCTGCCTACGAAGCAGAAAATTTTCGTGCTGGAATGGCAGCCGTTCCCTATGGACAGATGGAAGCAGCACGGGCATTGGGTATGAACCAATGGCAATCTTTGCGCCATGTTATCCTGCCACAGGCGTTTACGTTTGTTCTGCCTCCGCTTACGAACGATTTTATCGCGATTTTAAAAGATTCATCCCTCGTTTCGCTAATCACAATAATGGAATTGACAAAAACCTATATGCTGATTGCGAGCAACTCGTTTAACTTCTTTGGAATGGGTGCAATCGTTGCCCTTATCTATTTCCTAATAGGGCTGCCTTTTGCGCAGCTCGCCAAATTGGCAGAAAAGCACTTGAAACTTGAAAAACGAGCCTATTCTTCTCGAAAAATAGGAGGGAGATATAACCGCTAGTAAAGCCAAAATGAGGAATCAATCCTACAATTATCCCATGGTAAAATCATTCCAATTGGGCCTTGTTATATATTTCTAGAAGAGCCGCAAAATCCTCATCCCGGGAACCACTTGTAATGACGTGGTCATACATGGAAGCTTTTTTAATTTCATTTTCCGCCGTTCGAAGGCGTTTAGCCATTGATTCCGCCGTTTCAGACCCCCGGCCAGCGATTCTTTGCTTGAGCTCATCCAAGCTTTTGGGAACAATAAAAATAGTAACCGTCCGAAAATTGTTTTTCTGCTTTAAAATTTGTTCAACCCCCGCCACATCGATTACCAAGAGAGCGTTAATTCCTGACGACAGGGTTGATTCGACGTCTACCCGAGAAGAACCGTAGTAATAATCTCCGTGCACATTGGCGTATTCCAAAAATTCCGACCTTTCTATTCGTCTAAGAAATTCTTCCCTATCAACGAAGTGATAATCTATGCCATCCACTTCACCTTTCCGCGGTTGCCTGGTGGTGGTAGTAACCATCTTTTTTAGATTTTTGGCCCCGACCTTTTCTAATAATCTCCTGGCAACGGTATCCTTTCCCACTCCAGAAGGTCCGGATAATATAAACAATGTGGGTGGAGCTTTTCTTGCAGAACTATACTTGCTTTTCATCGATAATAAAACAACGAATGTGACTAATAGGATTAAAATTAATCCCTTACTCTTCCATAATTTTTTTTGACAAATCACCGGTTAAGCCTGTTTTTAAGTGAAAAAATAAACACCACAAATTCTATGATAAAATTTTGAAAAGGTTTGTAAACAACGTTGACTAAAATTTTTCTCTTTCAAGAAATTTACCAGTCAAACCTTGACATATGGCAAATTTACTTTTTGTTGGCAGTAATTAAAATCAGCAAGGTAAATTATGCAACCGACATATCATCCGTCGAATTTAAAAAGAATCAGAAAATGTGGGTTCCGTGCCCGTATGGCAACACGGGGCGGACGTAAGATATTATCAGCACGCAGGCGTATTGGGCGCAAGAAGATCTGTGTGTGCATATAAAAATCCCAACAAATGTTCCGGCTATTCAAAAGCCAACGCTTGCGAAAATCTTCTGATTTTGAAAAATTCCGTTCCAAAAATACGAAGAGTATTTATGGGGGGATGTTTGTCCTGAAATCCCTCAAACGGGCGACGACAGGTACGTCATTTCATGACACAACACCACGAATTGGGATAATCACATCAAGGAAAATCGGTAATGCGGTGGCTAGGAATCGGGTTCGGCGGGTGGTCCGGGAAGCCTTTAGACTTAATTTGAAGTGTTTCAAACATTTTCACGACTATTTATTCATCGCTCTCATCGGAATTGGCACAAAGTCAAACAAAGAAATAACCAACGCAATTTTGCATGTGGCCGAGTCACTTTAGTGCCCTGTTTCTAGCACAATATCGCCTTTTATCGATTATCGAACGTTAGGATGGTCTTTTTTAAAATTTGATTTTTTATGGTATTCTTCTATGTTGCAACATTCTTGGAGTTTCATTTATGAGTGGTAGTGTTACAATTTTCATGGTGGGGGTGATTGTTACCCTGCTATCACTGTTTTCTTTTTCTAGCAACTATTTACAAAAGCTGAACAATTGGTTCCTTTTTTCAAAATATGCTCCATTTGTAACTTTGGGAATCGGCGGAACGGTCTTTTTAGTAAATGTGCTTCACCTAAGCATGGCAGATTTTGGGGCGTATAGGTTTTCGTTGTTCGCCATATTTGCCACGATAATATTATTTTCATTTTTCAAAATGCGAGAACTGCTGTCCATACGCGGATTGGCGGTTTTGTTGCTTGTTTGTTCCAAAGCAATGTTGGACAATGTCTACTGTGAACCGGTTTTGTGGAAAAATTATTTCGTTTCTTTTGTCTATTCGATAATTATTTTTTCAATGCTAATTGGTTCCATGCCGTACCTCCTTAGAGATTTTTTAGACTTTTTGATAAAGTCGAAAGCTTCGAGGGTGATACTAGGGACATCCTCGATGGCATATGGCATATTGTTAGCACTCATTCCTTTTTTGGGAAGGTGAGCCAATGTTTAGTCCGATAGCAAACTATCAAATTTGACAATGCCATCAAATATGGATTGGGCTAGGACATCCCGATAGGCAGAAGAAGTAATTTTTTGGCATTCTTCACGGTTAGATAAGAACCCACATTCTACCAAAATGCCTGGGCATTTTAGATCCCTTAATACGACAAATGTACTATGTCTTACCCCACGGTCGATGCCCAGCGTTCTCTCTGTTAGAGAGGATTGTAAGCAATACCCAAGGACTATGTTAAGTCCGTCAAACGTATTACCGATAAAATTTCTACGGATGTTCCTAGAAGAAGATTGATAGGATGATGCTTGGGTCGATGGGGTCAGAGTGAACGTTTCAATGCCCGACGCGGATGTGGACGGGGCGGAATTAAAATGTATGCTGATGAACAGGTCTGCCTTTGCCCGATTGGCGATTTGCGTCCTTTCCGGCAGGGGGATTTTTTTATCCTGGGATCTAGTTAAAACGACCCTATATCCACTTTTTTCGAGTAATTTAGCCAACCGAAGGCACACGTCCATCGTCAAAAATTTTTCTTGTAATTTATTCCATGGGGCAGTTGCTCCATTGTCTTCACCTCCATGTCCCGCATCCAGAGCAATTATCTTTAATTTCTTACGGCGATGTTTTGTGTTTGGAAGTAATGGTTGAATATGATATTTATAATCCGAAGAATCGATATAGTACCTGCCGTATCGCTTGACGACTGGAAAGCCCAAGGGCATCAGAATTTTTTTAAACGTAAAAACTCTCGAATTATCCTTAAATATAAACGCAGCACCCTTTGTGCCAAAGGAATCAGCAGATAACATTTGCAGCCCATTGGTTTTGGCAACTTTGACCAATGGTATTTCCGCCGCCAGGCATGCCAAATTACGACCAATGACGATTCCCCAGATGGCACTTGCAAAAATTAGGTATTTGATCTTTCGCATAGGCTCTACTTTAGCTTCAATAACTCGCTGACATCTAATATTTTGGTGGATATGTCGGATTGCTGTTTGACTTCCCCATCGGATTTCGGCCCCTTCCTTACATAGGGAGAAAGAGTTAGGGAAATTACTTTCCCAAATAGCTTGGGTTCACAATCCTGTGTCCCATAGGGCTTAATGTCTCTGATGAACCTTTTGATAAGGTCAAAACCTAACTCGGGATGTGTTAATTCCCGTCCGCGGAACATAAGTGACAATTTCAATTTGTTGCCATGGTCCAAAAATTCAATGGCGTGGCGCATCTTTATATTGTAATCGTTTAATTCGATGGCGACGTGAAGTTTTACTTCCTTAATTTTTGTCGATGCCTGTTTGGAAGAGCTTTTATTTTTCTTTTCGTTATATTTATACTTTCCAAAGTCCAAAATTTTACATATTGGAGGATTAACATTCGGAGAGATTTCGACCAAGTCTAGCCCTTCACTTTTGGCAATCGACATGGCCTCGACTATTTGCATTATTCCTAATTGCTGTCCATCGCTACCTATCACACGGACTACTTTAGCTCTAATTTTTTCATTTTTACGAATGAAATTTTTCCCAGAATTTCCAAATTTCCTATCGGAGGAATAATTACCCTTTCTGGCTGAAACGGGTTTAAACTGTTGATTTGTCATTACCTATTAAAATTATTAACTGGAACCACTGAGTACCAGTGTCCCCCTATGATAAATTTTTTCTAAAAAAAACAATTATTTTGTGCCCTGGGACAAACTTTGATACTTTTTGTCAAAAATTCCATCGAAAACAAATCATTTCCCATTTCATTGTTGCGAACTAGTTTTTAATCTTTTGTGTTATGCCAACATCCTATGATATCTCAAATTGATAAAGTTTTCGAAGAAGCCCAGATTATGATATCCGGTGTGTCGTCACGCGTAGACTTCGACAATGCCAGGTCCAAAATTTTAGGTCCGAACGGTATATTTCGTGAATTGATGAAGCTGCTATCGGGCTTGCCAAAGGAAGAACGGCCATTCATGGGGCAGGCAATAAATGCTTGCAAAGGTAAGGTCGAGAAATTATTCGAAAATAAATTGACCGAAATAGAAGGCCGTGAAAACACAGCGTCTCTAGGGCAGCCCATTGATCCAACCCTAATGCCCATTTCCAATGAAGAAATTTTTTGTCATCCCCTGACGAAGATCAGAAATCGTATCGTGGAAATTTTCTCGAATCTGGGGTTTAGTACCGTTGAAGGGTCGGAAATAGAGACAGAATGGTTTTGCTTCGACGCATTAAATACGCCCGAAAGCCATCCTTCCCGCGACGATCGCGATACATTTTACTTTGGCAAAAAGGTCTCCATTGAAAATGTGTCCAAAAAAAGCAATGAACAGTATGTTTTGCGGACCCATACCTCAACGGTTCAAGTCAGGACGATGCTACAAAGCAAACCTCCGATTAGGATTTTATCACCCGGCATGGTATTTCGTAGGGATGCCATAGATGCTACCCACTATCCCATTTTCCACCAGTGTGAAGGCTTAGTCGTTGGCGAAGGAATAACGGTTTGTGACCTAAAATCGATTTTAGATTTTTTCTTCAAGAAATTAACCGGCGAAAATAGTGAAATTCGGATGCGTCCTAGTTTTTTTCCGTTTGTATCTCCGGGATTTGAGGTGGATTTTAGGAGTAAGAATCTTGGAAAACTGAGCAATAGGTGGATTGAGGCCGGTGGCTGCGGCATGGTAGCACCCAATGTTTTCAAAAACTGTGGCTATGCCAGCGATAAAATCTCGGGGTTTGCCTTTGGCATGGGCATTGAACGTCTTGCCATCTTGCTATACGGAATAGATGACATCCGACTATTTTTTCAAAACGATACCAGGTTTTTGAGACAATTTAAACTATCAATGTTTTAATTTTATAAACCTTTTAAGGGATATTTCATAGAAGACAAACGTTTAAAAATGTGCCCAAATACTTTGTTCCCGCTCCGTTTAATCCCATATTCCTGGTCGAATACTTGGGCCATCTAGTTCGCCCCTAAAAGCATAAAGAGCAAGAAGGAAGAAGATGGCTATGAACGGCATCTAGGGAAGAAAGTTTTTGGGGAAAAGTTTATACAACTGTGATATGGTCTCTTTTATAGCTGTGTCACTTTTACATTCCATTCACCGAGCAATTCGATCGCCAAAGGATCATTGTCATAGTCGAAGTGATATTTTATTTCTCTAATCCCAGAAGCTGTAAGCATTTTGGAACATTGTATACATGGGAAATGGGAAATATATGCAGTGGCACCCGAAATACTTACCCCGCGGCGTGCAGCATCGGCAATGGCATTTTGTTCCGCATGGATAGTGGCCTGTTCGTGGCCATCACGAATTTTAGAATTGTGAGGGACACCGGCCATAAAACCATTGTATCCGGCTGCAATTATGCGATTTTTATGTTCCCCATTGGATACAAGAATGCATCCAACATGCTGGCGGCCACAATTCGAACGGCTGGCGATAAGCATGGTAACCGCCATAAAATAATCATCCCAACTAGGACGAGTCTCTTTGTTCGATTCTACAACGTCAGCAATTTGCTGCGTCAAAACTAATTCATTGGATATAATCATGGCCACAGGTTTAGGAACCTTGTGCTTCATTGGCAATTAAAATCTTCCATACTATCGAAACTTTTCGCAATGATATCTTTGTCGATTTTTTTTAATATACCGCACAGTGTTTTCTTTGGACCACACTCGAAAAACTCAGATATT
The DNA here is from genome assembly GCA_031266155.1 of Puniceicoccales bacterium. Classification (GTDB taxonomy): domain Bacteria; phylum Verrucomicrobiota; class Verrucomicrobiia; order Opitutales; family JAIRKQ01; genus JAIRKQ01. Next base: position 3,372 of record JAISBO010000003.1, on the reverse strand, counting down.
TGCATGCGCATGGCGGAGCGACAACATTTTTCAAACAAAATTGGGGAAACGATTTGTCGCACCAGCATTTCTTTGATTTCTCCTGGAGATTTCACACATTCTCCGGTAACATTTGTTAATACTTTGATTCGAGGAGGATGGAACTCAATGTTTTGCAACACTTTTTCAAATCCAACACTAGCGCTCTCCATCAGTCTGCTGTGATACGCCCCTGCAACATTTAATTGCAATACGCGCTTGAATGCCATCTTTTCTGCCAGTGCTTTTGCTTTTTCTATGTTTTTGGTTTCTCCAGAAACAACAATTTGTCCAGGGCAGTTCATATTTGCAACTTCTACCCCCGATTCGTGGCATACGGAATCCACGTCCTCCAAAGATCCTCCGAGCAGGCACAACATGGATCCTTTAGTTTTTTCACATGCTGCTTGCATCAACCTTCCACGTTCCGAAACCATATGTATCCCGGTTTCGAAATCGATAACTTCCGCAGCCCATAGGGCTGTTAGCTCGCCCAAACTTAACCCATAGGCAACATCAAAATTGTAACCCATTTCGCGAAGGATGTTTGTAACTGCACAGCCATGGACAAAAAGAGCAGGTTGGCAAATACTCGTTTGCACTAAAACCTCATCGGGACCATGGAAACAAATTTGCAAAAACTGTGGACCCAAAACTTTTTCAGCCCTAGAAAAAATTTCCTTTGCTCTACAGTTTTTTTCACAAAGAGACTGCCCCATTCCTATATACTGGGCACCTTGGCCAGGAAACATCAACGCAATGCTCATCTCGCCCAAATTTGTCCAAAAATACAACAGCCAACGTATGTTCTCATTTCCAAAACTATTCGAGCCTACCCTTTTATTTCGCGATGTAGGGTATGGCGTCTTAGAAACTTATTAAACTTCATTTTTTCGACGCGTTCGGTTTGGACCTTTTTGTTGCGCGTAGACATATAACGCGACACGGGCTTTCCCTCTTTTTTTGCTTCCGTACATTCTAGAATTATATATTCCCTCGGCATAATGTTACCTATTGTTTCCTAGATAAATTTTGCGGATTAAAAACTCAATAAAATTTTTGAATAAATTTAGTTTCCTGGATGTCTATGATATAAAATTTTTGCGCTTAATTTCCGGTATTTTACTGGGGAACAGCAAATGCATGGCAAAGATTTGTAAAAATTTCCTTGCAAAAAAAAGATTTTTTTGAAATTATGACCATATGGCACAAACAAACAAATGTATAGTTTTAATGTTAATGTTGGCAATTTTTACGCCCATAGGTCAACTGGGAGCAAATAATTTCCAACGGATGGGAGATATTTTACAATTTGCAGTACCCGTATATGCTTTTGGACTTTCATGTGGGGAAGAAGGATATGAAGGAACCAAACAGTTTATCTACAGTCTGGCAGGTTCTCAATTGTGCGTCCATGTTCTGAAAGAAACGACGCACCAAAAACGTCCAGATTACCAAGAGGGAAGGAAAAAGAATTCATTTCCGAGCGGACATACGTCCAGTGCTTTTATGGGGGCATCGTTCATACACAGGCGCTATGGATTTAGACAAGCCATAGTACCCTATGGGCTTGCCATAGCAACGGGCATATCTAGGGTACAGGCAAAAAAACATTATACCCGGGATGTTATTGCTGGAGCAGCAATCTCCTGTCTATGGACTTGGTTTTGCGTTGAAAGGAGAACTAACATCATCGTAGATTCCGATGGAGAATTCACAAAGATTGCCTATGAAGTAAATTTCTAGGGATTTATCTATCTTTACTTAGGTGCGGAATTTTCGAAAATTCCGTGCCATATCTTCAACCAATGGTCGACCAAGAATTCTTTATGTGGTTCCGTTTAATAGGACAATGCAAAAAATAGCCTTTCCAAAATTGGAAAGGCCGCGTCAAGTTCCAATGATTTGCAAAGTTTTTCTAATCTTTCTTTTCTTTTTCCGCTCTTCTAAGCAACTCTAGCACACTATCTTCCTGTTTCAAATCTTTATGTGGTGCTGCATTAAAGCGTGTGGTTATGTCTACGTATGGTGGACGTGCATAATCTGGAACCAACGTTATCGTTGCAGGGTATCTTAATAATCCTAGCATAATATCACGTACCGTAGCTTTGCTAGCATCAATATCCAAAATAGTTTCTAGGCGTTGGGATAGGTCGTTGACTTCCTCTTGCGACCACTTGAATTCTTTCAGCCACTCGGCAAGTGGTTGAGCTAAGAGCCTTTGCCTTATAAGATAAAGTCTCTTGCTGATGTTTGGCACATTAAAAGCTACTCCTATTACTTGATTAGTAGCATTGTAACATATCTCAGCAACTGGACGATGGAAAATATTTGCAACATTTTGACTGGATCCCATATAGAAAGGTATTCCATCATCAAAATTCAACGATGACCTCAGCAATTTTACCATGTCTGAGCTGGAAGACCAATCTCCCACTTGATTCAACACCGCCTTGAAACCGTCGTTATTACATCCATCATCGGGCGTATCATTCCTGCTCCTGTCAGTAGCACCTAGAAGGGTATTCAATTCAATGTTACCGAAATGGGCTGAAACATCTCTGAGAGACTCCAGTACTCTATCGCTATCTTCCTGTGGCCGACTTGCATGTGGAGCTGCTTCGATATGTCCATCGGGGTTTTCCACCAACACTATTGTGTTAGGATGTCCCAATAATTCTAGCACAATATCACGCACCGTAGCTTTGCTAATATCAATATTCAAAATAGTTCCTAGGTCTTGGGAGAGGGCCTCGATTCCCTTTTGTGGGTACCCTTGCTCTTCCACCCACCTTACAAATGTTTGAGCTAAGGGAATTTCCTCTCTATCTTTAAGAATAAAGTATTTGCTGGCGCCTGGCAGATAGATGGTTAGTGATTCTGCCTGATAAGTAGCACCACGACATATTCCAACAACTGGACGATGGAAAATATTTGCAACCCCTGGACAGAAAACCGGACAGAGAGGATCTCCATCACTGCGAAACAACGAGTCCTTCAGCGACTTTACCATTTCTACGCTGGGAGATTTATCTCCCACTTGTTCTAATATTGCATTGAAGCCGTCGTTGTTATATCCATCGTCTAGAGTATCATTCCTGCTCCTTCTACTAGCATATAGAAGAGTATCCAATTTAACATTAAAAGGACCATTCGATTTAACCTCCCGCATAGATGCTGAAAATACGTTGCTTTCTGTCCGGAAGTCCAAATGTGTCAGCGAATCACCTGGTGGTTGTGTAGCATGTTGATGTCTAAAAAGTGCTTGCATCGTCCCTATATCCATAATTTAATATCCTCTTTCAATAAAATAATATAATAAAAGTGAGGGCGAAATTTCTACTAAATTTCCCA
>JAISBO010000006.1 GCA_031266155.1 Puniceicoccales bacterium | reverse complement strand
TGGTGATGGCAAGGACCATAAAAAGCGTAAAATTTTCTAAAATTCTACTTACGGCATCGCTGTCAAACCTAGTATCAACACTCATTGGGTTTCCAATCATGTGGCTCCTGATGTTTGCGGTCCAATGTAGTGCATGGGTTATATTGCAAAACTCAGAAAAAGCTGTGCAAGCCATACTGGGCATGGTCGTGCTAATCATAGCGTGCATGACTTTGCTAATCCCCGTGATAGTTTTAAAGAGCCCTCTTTCGTGGATACTTCGGGCAGCCATATTATGCGGGGCTTTGCTAACCCCCATGATATCGGATAATCTATGGATATTTGTAGGGGCTTATCTATTTTTAATGATTCTATTTTTCTTCCTATCCTATTGGATAGAGTATGCCGTAACCAAGTCATTCATGAAAAATTTTAATCCCAAAGAAGAACAAAGAACAATCAAGTCAGCGGTATTCAAGGCAAATATAGCTTCGTACATACTTTTAATTCCTTTCCCGCTTGTATTGTGCGCTTGGCCGTCTGTATTTAAAAAACCCCTTGGATACCTCTTCAGTTGCTTTGAAAGGCTTATCTTTTTTCAATGATTCTATTTTTCTTCGTGTCCTACTAGGTGAAGTGTGCTGTAACCAGGTCATTCATAGAAATTTTTAATCCCAAGGAAGAACGAAAAACAATCAAATCAGCGCTATTCAAGACAAATGTAGCTTCATACATACTTCTACTCGTTTTGCCGTTTGTATTTTTTAACCATTGATTTTTTTGCCCCAACAATTATCATGGCTTCTCGATGAAAGAGGTTGTATTTTTTAATCGCTATACCAATGCCGTGGAGGAAGAAAAAATCGTAGGAAAGCCGTGGATACAATTGGCATATTCGACGGCCATAGGGAAATTAGTAGTGGCATTATTATTTAAACGGAAATTATTTTCCTTTCTTTGTGGGAAGTTTGCATCCAGCCTTCCTAGTAGGAAAAAGATCAAACCTTTTATAGAAAAATATAATCTGAAAAGCGATTCCTTCGAAAAAAAAGTCAGTGAGTTTACGTCATTCAACGATTTCTTCATACGAAAATTAAAACCCTCGGCTCGCCCAATTTCTCCAAAATCTGATGCAATTACTGCGCCCACCGATGGCAGACATCTGGCCTATGTTAATATGAAAAATCTTTCTCCATTTTTCATAAAAGGAGAGCAATTGTCGGTGGAAGACTTGATCATCGACAAGGTGACAGCCGAAAAATTTGCCAATGGTAGTGTCCTAATATCCAGGCTTGCTCCCGTCGACTATCATAGGTTTCACTTTCCCACCGCATGCGTGCCGGATAAAACATTCCTGATAAAAGGAGAATATTCCTCCGTTCACCCAACGGCAATGAATGGGGTAGTCGATACATTTCTAAGGAATAAAAAAACGTCAACGCTACTGCACACGGAAAACTGTGGTGACATTCTAATGGTTGAAATAGGTGCCACCTGCGTCGGATCCATCCAACAAACTTTCGTTCCTAAAAGATCTGCCCTCAAAGGAGATGAAAAGGGCTATTTTGAGTTCGGCGGTTCGACGGTAATCCTGATTTTTGAAAATGGGCGTGTGCAATTTTCGGATGATATTTTAGAAAACACTGCCTCCGGCGTAGAAACCTATGTCCTAATGGGGGATGAAGTTGCTACGATTATATAACAATGACAGATGGCGTAATTTTTCATGAAGATAGTCCAATCGCTCGATTCATAGATAAAACTTTGGGTGAGGCGGTTGCCTTACACGCTTCCGATGTTCACTTTGAAACCTTTGACAGCAAATTTGTGATACGCTATCGCATAGATGGGGATTTGATAGCCCTCGAAAATTGTACGGAAGAAATTGCCAAGCCTGTATTTTCTCGCCTAAAAGTGCTGGCCAACCTCAACATCTCCGAAACCAGACTACCCCAGGATGGTAGTATCTCATGCCCAATCAATGGAAATGAGATTGAATTTCGTATATCATGTCTACCAACCCAGTATGGCGAAAGTGTCGTATTACGCGTACTGAATAACTATGCCGATATTTTTGCCCTGGACAACCTAATGCGCGACTACGATAGGTTAAGGGATTTTCTGAAAAACATCACCCATCAAAGTGGACTAACGCTGTTCGTCGGTCCCACGGGGTGCGGCAAGTCAACCACCCTATATAGCGTATTGCGTGAAATAAAAAGCGATGAGATAAAAATTTTAACCTGCGAAGAACCTGTCGAACAACGCATAGATGGAATTTCCCAAAGCAATGTCAACGTTACCGTCGGGTTCTCTTTTTCATGTGCCTTACGTGCTTTTCTACGCCATGACCCCGACATAATATTCGTCGGCGAAATTCGTGATAGGGAAACGGCGGAACTCGCGATTCGAGCAGCAATTACTGGCCATTGCGTTTTAGCAACATTACATGCCAATGATACCGTTGGAGCAATCCCTAGATTGTTTGATTTGGGAATAGACAGGACTTTGATCGCGGAAGCACTGCGATGTGTTGTGTGCCAATGGCTAGAAAAGCTTGAGCAATTGCCGGGCCAACACCAACTTCCACCAGTAAACTTCAGACGTTTCGCAAAATTCGATGCATTGTTTATCGATGGTGCCATGAAAGACGCAATCAAACTGAATAAATCAATTATTCCCGGTACTAACGCTTGACTAAATTGCTCCCCATGGCAATTTTTTAAATGTTCATGGAATCCTACATGCAGTTCTATATACTAGCATTTATTGTCGCCTGTGTACTACATAGACTCAATAATCAACCCGACGATGACATTGGTGTTAAGGCTTTAAATATCAGTACGTGGAAATTTATCTGTGTCGGTGTGTTATTTGATATCCTTGCTAGGGTTTCCCAAATATTGTTGTGGTTAGTTGCTAGAGCCTTAAAATATGAAAAAACAGAGTTCATCTCCGTGATAATATTATGTCTAACATCACTAATTCTTACGTTGGCAGCTATCAAATTTTTCCACGGGCTTAGCAGAGAAGTTGTACAGGGGACACGGCCATTTCTCCGCACGTTGAAATCGGCAATTTATAGCTTGGGGTTGACCCTACCGATATTTTTTGGAACTAGTTTCCTATGGGGCGTGTTTTTGCGGCTTGCACAGTTCTTGGGAGTATCCGTCGATCTTAGCCCACAAAACGTTGTTCAATGGTTTTCCCATCCCGAGGATTTTTTTGTGACGGTCATTCGTGTAGTTACGATAGTCGCCATTGCCCCCATTCTAGAAGAAATAATTTTCCGCGGGTTTATATATAGGATGTTGAAGGGGCGAGGAAGTAAGTTTATTGCAGCCGGCTTCACCTCATTCATTTTCGCAGTGGCACATTGGAATCTATTGGCCTTTGTTGGATTATTCACATTGAGCATATGTCTGATTAAAATCTATGAACACAGTGCCGACATACGCGAGCCGATATTGGTACATGCTTTGTTCAATGCAATAACCGTAACCGGCCTACTTTGGAATAGCCATGTCACAATTATTTGACGTAGAAATAATCTGCAAAACAGAAAAAGATACGCGAAATTTAGCCATAAATTTTGCCAAATTCTTACCACAGAACTCATCCATTGCCCTAGTCGGCGACCTTGGTGTGGGGAAAACAACATTCGTCGGTGGACTAGCCTATGGACTTGGCATACCCGATACCGTCCGTAGCCCATCGTTTAACATTTTAAACATCTATTCGTCCAACGTTTCCCTTTTCCACATCGATGCCTACCGTCTGGATGGATCCGAGCAAGCAGCGGAATCATTAATGCTAAACGATTTTCTAAGCCCGCCATATCATTTGGCCGTGGAATGGCCAGAACGGCTATACAATTTCCTAGAAACGTGCACTTTTAAAGTCATATTTTCGATGCACAATGATTTTTCTAGGGCGATTTGCATTCGGCCATATTAACTTTCCCCGTTGACATTTTTCCAGAGGAACTAACCCTGGACGGTTTTTGTTCCCCTTGAGAGGAAAGCTATGACATTTTTGTCATTCGAGGATGCCAAAAGTTCATGGGGCACCCCCATTGCCGTAATTGTTTTGGATTCAACATCCAGGTAAATGGCTCGAGTTCCAATTGCGAAAATACTTGCAAGGTCATGGGTAACAATGACGACCGTAATTCCAAGACTTTCCTTGAGCTCAAGGATTAAATCATCTAACCGTTTTGCAGAAACAGAATCGAGGCCAGCCGATGGTTCATCAAAAAATAATATTTCCGGGTCGAGGGCTATGGCCCTTGCCAGGCCGGCACGCTTTTGCATACCCCCAGAAATTTGTGATGGATAGAAATTTTCAAATCCTTTGAGCCCAACCAGTGACAGTTTCAAAGTAACAATTTCTTCGATTTCTTTCCTGTTTAAAGGTGTGTATGTTTCCAATGGCAGTGCCACATTTTCTGCCAAAGTCATGGAGCTCCACAGTGCTCCACCCTGGTATAGTACTCCTATTTTTTCTCCGTAAAAACCAGGGACATTAATGACGGAGTTGATATCCTTGCCATCGTAGAAAATTTTCTGGTGACTAACTCGTTTAAGGCCGAGCAAGTATTTTAATAGCGTGCTCTTGCCACATCCACTCTGGCCGATTATCAGGAAAATTTCCCCTTGCTGTATATCGAATGAAAGATTTCGCATGATCACGTAATTATCGTAGGTCATGTTTAGATTTTTGACTGATATTTTTGGCACCACTATATTCCAATCAAAGAAAATATTACCGCAAAAATCGCATCCATTATGATTATGGCCGTGATACTTGTTACAACGGCCGTCGTTGTTGTTAACCCAACATCCTCAGCACTACGTTTGCATTGAAGGCCTTTTTGGCATCCAATTGCTGCCACTAAAAATCCAAAAAAGCAACTTTTGATTATCCCGACAAAAAAATCATTTAGGCAAACGGCCTTTGCCGTTTGTGCACAATAGCGAACAATGGTTAAATCCGTTGCAGATATTGCAGCACACAGCCCCCCAAAGATTCCTATGAAGGAGGAAAATATGCATAGCAGTGGCATCATCAACGTCAACGCTATGACCCGAGGCAAAACGAGAAAATTTATGGTAGAAAATCCCGCCGTTTGCAGGGCATCGACTTCGTCGTTGACAATCATCGTTCCTATGGTTGCAGCAAACGCTGCCCCCGTACGACCAGACATTATAATGCCGGTCATAATGCATCCCATTTCGCGCATCATGGAAATTCCAACCAGGTCCGCTACATAAATATTTGCTCCGAATTGAGATAGCTGTAAAACGCTAACAAACGCTATTATGAGACCCACAAGAAAACTTATCAAGAAAACAATGGGCAACGCTTTTGCTCCAACCTCTTGCAACACCAGGGCAAATTCTCGGCCGCGAATTTTTACCTTGCCGCCGATAAAAGATATTATCCCCACCCATAATTTTCCCGTAAAACCTAGGAAAGTTCTTAGGCTGAAAAAAATTAACAATCCAACACGTCCAATAAATTCTAAAATCGTAGATTTCTTTTGACCGGCGGGAGATGTACTTCTGACTGGAGAAGTTTTCGATAGTTCTATCAGTCTACGTATACCTACGGGGATGTTGTCAACATTGACGGTTAAATTTTTAGCTTCACAGGAATTTAAAATGCATATTAAAAAGTTGATCAAAACGGAGTCCCAGCTTTTTAGGTCCACAAATTTTAGCTCAACACTTTGGATAGAAGGCTTGGCTAATATTGTTTCGATGAATTCCTCGGCATGGGAGTGTTTTTCATAGATACTCCATGCGCCGACAATGGAAATAATGGCAATACTTTCGTTTTCAACTTCTAACTCAGCAATTCCCGTCATACTTTCAAAAAAACTTTTCCCGAGGAAAACAACCCCTGAAAAGGCAAATAAAATTCCCCAACATTTTCCAATGAAAATATACAAGTATTGTGTAAAATCAATTGAAAATAAAAGGAAACCAACTTAGCCTTTCTAAGTGGAATAAAAGATGATCATATGAAGCACTGTAATGCTTATTTTTGGCTTGACACCTAGGGAAATATTTAATTTTTTCGAGGCTTTCAATGAATGATCTAATTTATATTGAATTGTCGAGTATATGCGAAGCCATCGCATGTCATGGAAAATTATGAAAAGATCGGAAACAATAACGCTTACTCTATTTCTGATTTTATCCATTATTTCACCGCGCGGGGACTGCCTCGACGAAATGCAAGTGGAGGACATTTTCCAAGTAAAGGACAACTGCTATGTTCCGGTATTTAATGATGATGTTTCGAATTTGACATATATAAATGGCCCCAGAGGAAGCTGTTGCCGTAGTCTTGATATCGTATTGCTCCCATTATCTACGATCCGGATCGTGGAAATGGGAGCAAGTGAAAACATTGAGGTTGAATACTGTGTAAGCGAAACGGTCAGGGGAAGAGGGTTTATCCATGCGGATTTTATTAAAAATTCAATGACACCAGTGAAGGGTAAATTTTGGAAGGTAGCTCTGCAAAAAAAACGTTATCCGGTGAGCCTACAAGTATTTCGGAAAGCATGCTATAGGTGCATAAGCGAGAAAACTCCATACTGTGCTGGGGCAAGCAATTTTGACAAGATTGATTTGACTGGAATGTATTCATTTAGCGAAGAAAAAGGGAGTTCTTCGCTAAATGAAGGATATAAACTTTGTGGATTCGATGGCTTCGGTTTTTTATATTTTGTGTCAAATGGGGTTTTAGGCCGTGAATCCGAAGATCTGCACACGATGGGGCAAAGACTATTCACGTTCAATACCAAAAAAGAATATTCTCTAAGGGAGAAAAAATCAATTCTAAGCCTTATGCGAGATTCGGACTATATGCTCATACGCCGCAAAAAAAAAGGATCCAATAGGAAGTCGTGGTATGTGGTCATGTCGTTTAATGGTGGCTTTCTAGAATTTAAGGGAAAAAAGCATGGCGCTGTTTTTATAGAAAAAGAATCTGTCCTAAAAAGATTGGATACTCTACTGAAGGTGGCGCAACTGGCCGGCAGTGACCTGTATGTTTTTCGCTGGCATCCCGAGCTAAGGGCGCTACTCGAACCGAGAGAATCTGTCCTAGAGCGGAAAATGCCTCTACGTTAACTGGGCATTAGAATCAGACATCGACCGATGGAGTCGCTTCGACATTTTCCGGCAATTTTTCGCGACTTGTGCTGTTTTCTTGCTTCAAGTCTTTGCAGAGCATATACATTAGGTGGTCCAATGTTTTTCCTCGCAGGGTACGCCTGCGTAAATCGATAATTTTATCATTGTCCCTTCGGAGTTCGATGATGTACTGATTTACGTCAAGCCCTCTAGTATACACATCTTGCCAAATCATATTTTCGATGTCACCTTGCAGAGGCTTTATTTTTTCATCCCTGGCAATTTTGTCTAAAATCGCCCCGATCTTTACGCGTTGTACGGCAACGGGTTTAAACCCATTGAAGATTTCCTGGGAATTTTCTGAAATATCCTGGGGCTTTGTCCCCGACCTTACCTTGCGATTGGCAAATTCATTCATCAAATTGGTAGCTTCTTGGTTGATTGCACTTTCTGGAATTTTCACATCAATCGATTCGATAAGTTTTGTCACCAATTTTTCCCGTTGGGCAAGCCTTGCTTGGGAAGTTTTGTGGTTGGTGAGTAATAATTTTGACTTTTCGTATAATTCATCCTGGGATTTTACTCCTAGTGTTTGTAACATATCGTCCGTTAGCTCAGGCAACACAAGTTCACGAACTTCGATGGCTTCTAGGTCGTAGCTAACGGGTTTCCCGGCCAATTCAACTACATCAAAATTTGCCTCAAATTGTTGGGAAACGGTCTTTTTGGCTCCCGCCTTTACCCCTACAATACCATCGACTATTGCACGAATACCGGGTGTCGTAGTATTGCCTGCCTCTTCCCATGTATTTGTTTGGGTTCCGTAAATGTTAGGGATACTCTTGATGTCTGCAACCAGACTTCCGTCCTCAAACTTCCCCGTATAGTTTAATTTAACAAAATCACCGATTTTCGACTTTCGACCAACAACCTCATATTTTGCATACCGCCTGAGTGTGTTTCTCACTTCGTTTTGAATTTCGTGCTCTTCCACAACAACGTCGATCGGGTCAATGGACAGGCTTTTATAGTCAGATAGTTCAAACTCGGGAATGACATCGAGCGTCAATATACAAACCATTCTCCCATCGGTATCTTCCCGTTTTAGGTCGATGATTGTAACAATATTCCATTCCGTTTTAGAATTTAGGGTATTCAATGCTTTATTGACAATACTGGAATCCAACTGCTTTTTGATCCCATCGGCAAATTTCGATAGGATAATATTGCTAGGAATTTTTCCTTTTCTAAACCCTGGCACGTTGGCCTCTTTGCACAATTTATCGACTATAGACTTGTTTTCCGCCTCTATTTCATCCGCATCAAATGTACACACTACATTCAGTCGGGTGTCGCTAATATTTTCAATTTCTTCTTTCACAATGTAACTCGTAACCCTTACAGTCCAGCCTAGAAGTAAATAATACACCGTCTAGGTCAATAATTTTTTAGAAAACAATTTAAAAAAAGAATTGGTAAATTTTTGTAAAAGTAATAGCATTTTATGTCCTAGCCAGAGTAATTACCAACTGGAGCCAGTATGTTTTGCAGCAAAATAATAGAAAAAGTAAATACTGACTTGGTCAAATGCTTGGTAGAGACGGGCGTCATTGATGTTGCTTTTGCCAATGGATTGAAAATTTTGGGAGCGGAGGCCCTGAATGAAGCTTTAATAGCGGCCCTGCAAAAAACACCCCACAGGAGAAAACTTTTCGATGCCATTGGAATGGAAGTTTTAATGGAAAATATTCCCACCAATGGCCATGGGTTAGATTTCATCGGCCACAATTTCGCGGCAGGTAATGCTCTTATTCCCATTCTGCTGAATGACAAAAACTGTGTTGTTGCAGTGGCAGACCCCTTTAACGTCGAACTAATGGATACCATTTCACTCCGATTAAAAGTTCCCATCCTGTTTAAACTGACATCCTTTCAACGGGTAAAGAAATTTTGGGAAAGCATTAGTCCTAAACAAAGAACCGAGGAAAAAGAAAATGTGGCTCCCGCGCCAACCGATATTAGTGAACTAGAGTCGGTTTCCATGGACAAATTTTTCGATAACTTGCTCAAAATGTCAATTTCAGAACGAGCATCTGATATTCACTTGGAACGCTGTAGGGGTGGAATGCGCATAAGGATTAGGGTTGATGGTAAATTACACGCCATCAATAATGTCGATGAAATCCTTGCCCAGGCTATTATCGCTAGGATAAAGTTCAAAGCCGATGCGAAAATTGATGAGGTCTACCTACCACAGGATAGAAGGATACGCGTAAAAATTTTCGACAAAAATTATGATCTGCGCATTTCAATTTTACCGACCGTATACGGAGAAAATGTCGCTATCAGAATTTTTGACCAGGAAGACAACGATTTTGATTTGAATAGCATCGGCTTAAACCGGGAACAATTCGCTTTGATGGAGTCGATGATAAATGGCAAAAGCGGACTGATTTTGCTCTGTGGTCCTACCGGATGTGGAAAGACCACAACATTGTACACAATTTTGAAAAAAATTTCATCGCGGGATAGGAAGATAATCACCATTGAAGATCCCATAGAATATAGGTTGGATGGAATTAGCCAGGTGCCTGTCAACGACGAAATTGGGCTATCCTTTGCATCCATTTTACGCTCCGTTCTTCGCCAATCCCCAAATGTAATAATGGTCGGTGAAATTCGTGACCATGAAACGGCGGAGCTCGTAATCCAGGCCACTTTAACGGGGCATTTGGTTTTCAGCACAATCCATTGCAATGATGCAACGGGAGCCATTACACGGCTGCTGGACCTTGGTATTTCAGAATTTTTGATAAAGAGCTACCTACGCGGGTCAATTTCCCAAAAACTTATGCGCAAACCATGTCAATCCTGCATGACTTCGCGGAAACTATCGAATGCTGAAAAAGTACTGTTCCCCCGATTGGCTGATTCCATAAAAACGGTTCCGAAAATACATGGATGTGAAAATTGTTCCCGGAGAGGATATAGGGGAAGAATTGCAATTTTCGACTTTTTGGTGAAAAAAAGTCTAACTAACGACCTTTCGACGGCCAACCGGGAAATTGTTTTCGACGACTTTCTCCATGCCGACTCCTTTTCCGAAAACATTCTTAGGTTACTGAAAGACCATGCCATCATGTTCGAAGATGTCATCCCGCTGCTGGTTAATGGTACACGGGAGCTTGGACATGTTAAAATTTGAGACCGGTGAAGCACAAATTGTTATTCATTTTTGTCCCTAATATTTTTACACAAAATGCTTGACCGGATGGGCAAATATTCCAGATTGCCCATCATGTTTGCGAGCATAGTTTAGTGGTAAAACTTCTGCCTTCCAAGCAGGTATCGTCGGTTCGATTCCGTCTGCTCGCACCAGATTTACAACGATCAAATTTTCAAATTTAGTCTCTGCCATGGATGCTCCGCTATTGATTTTTTCAAATACTAAAAAGGATTCCGATTTGCTCTACCTGATTGGCACCCATGTTCCGGACAATATCGCCATTGTATTTGATGGACGGGAATCAATTGCCCTGGTGAGCGCCCTGGAAATCAATCGACTCAAAAACACGTCAAAAATTAACAAATTTGTTAGCTGGGACATCGTTAAATCGTCGTTACAGTCTGCTAAAAATACCGATTTCGACATTTTGAGACGATTTTTACAGGACCTTAAATTAAAGGCAATTTGCGTCAAACAAGACTTCCCAATTTACCTTGCGGATCAATTGAGATCTGCAAATTTCGAAATAATTGTGGCAGGATTTTCAATCCTCCCCCAGAGGTTGATAAAGTCCGATGGAGAAATTTCCGAAATCAGACATACCATTGATATCGTTCGCCAGACATTTGCACAGGTGGAAAATATACTATCGGCCGCATCGATCAATGGAAAAAACGAATTGGTTTTTGAAGATGAAATTTTGACATCGGAACGCCTACGTGCCATGATGGAAACGTTCTGTTACCAACTGGGAGCAATTGCGGACGACACAATCGTTGCTTGTGGTATCGCTGCCTGTGACCCGCATAACTTGGGATATGGCCCATTGAAAGCCAACAAATTTATTTTGATAGATTTTTTCCCGCATTTGAAAACTTCTGGCTACTATGCCGATGTTTCCCGCACATTCATCAAAGGAAAACCAACGAAAGAGCAAACTAACCTGTACAATGCCGTCAAAACTACCCATGATACGGCCATCGACATGGCCTACGGCGGGGTCCAAGGAAAGGATATAATGGTACGTACCTTTGAATATTTTGAGAGTAAAGGATACAAATCAAGCAATACGACAAATCCTCCCCACGGAATGTTTCATTCTCTTGGGCATGGCTTTGGACTTGACATTCACGAACCTCCAAGAATTGGGATGTGCGATGATATGCTACAAGCCGGAATGGTTGTAACTATTGAGCCCGGGCTGTATTATCAATCAATTGGAGGTGTGCGCATAGAGGATGACATTCTGGTCGGCAATCAATCCAGCAAAATTCTAACGCAAATTCCACATAATTGGGTAATCGAGTAAGGGGCCTTAGCTTATTCTGCCAACGTTTTCGAAAAAAAGGTAACCCCTTTGCTGGGAGAACACTGTTCAGGTAAAATCCCGAAAGGACTCAAGTCTTCTTCTTGGAATGATACGCCGGATACGATAAGCATCCCTCTAGGTTTCAGTATGCGAAACAGTTCCTTCATAATGTACATAATTTGTGTCACTGCGGCATCTCCGTTCTGCCAGATAACAACGTCGCTCGAATTGTCCGACATGGAAATATTGTAAAGGCATCCATATTCCAATGTTAGGCCGTCTTTTTCTGCTTTTGCAAAAGAATCGAACTCAAAGTTTAGGTCAAAAACGGTAATATCATCAAAATTTTTCCTCAAAGTTTTGGCAAGGGATGTGCCATTTTTGTTAAAAACATCAACGATTTTAATCCTTTTATCGGCATTTTTGTCAACAATATGATCGGCAATTTTGTCTTCTCCAATACTGTTCCGTTCTACGGAATATGAAAAATTTTTTCTATCCCTAAGGAGCTTATCCGCCGCTTCCATAGCCATTTCCGGAGAAACGGATGCCATGCATGGAGCTTCTTCAAACCCGCGCAAACACTTACTATCCCAGTCATCTGACACCCATTCGCACCAGCTGCTACAACCATTACCCCTGAGATTAATATTTTCAGGATAGCCAAAAACTTTTTCCGAAGTTGGTCCAAATATGGCGATGGAACGACCATTTAAAAATCTCTTCATATGGACCACTCCTCCTTCTCCATCCAAGTGAAATAGAGAATGTTTTAACAGCACGGCAAGCTCGCCGAGTGAGGTTTTCCCCACAAGATTTATGTCAACGCCATCCATTGATTTACACAGCTTATTGGAGTATCCAAGTTGTACCACTTTTATGTCCGGATATGCCCGATGAAATAATTCTATAAATTTTTCGTGGTGTCTTATCGGCCACATTCGCGTGCTCTCAGATGACTTTTCATAGGCACTGATTCCCCTTTGAACCGTTATGTACTGGATTTCTTCTAACCCGAAAGATTTGAGAATTTTAATGTTTTCTGGCGCTAAGTCCAAAAATAGATGCGTAGAGTTATCTATGCCGAGTAGGCCACATTGGTCCGATTTTTGAATTCTTGTTTTGTTGTTCAAAATCGCCCACTGGGCAATTAGCGTATGATAGTGTGGAGTATATTCAAAAAATTTATAGTATTTAGTAATAAAAATTTTACTGTTTTTACAAAAATTCCCCAACCATTTCGATTTTTTTTCTATGCATTCGGAATTGTAGTACAGAATGTTTGTGCATCTATCTATGCGCATTATCACATCATACTCATGCTTTTTCAAAATATTCCAGAAATTAGTTTCAACTAAGTTAGATATAAAACGAGCTTTATGAAAAACGAAATCCAAAATGATTTTTCTGCCTTTTTCGTTGGTATACAAGTCGATGGAGTGGCAGTGATTTATACGTTTCGATAACTCTTTTATCGCTGTTCCATATGTTAAAATATCTCCTATTCCACCGGAAACTACAATGGCTATTTTAAGTTCATCGCCATTGTGCCTGGGCAAACGTTTAAATATGCTATAAAAACAAGAGTAAAACAAAGCACGAAAAAATTCACGGCATAACCACCAGGATAGCCTTAGGGATACTTTGATTATATTGTTTGCGTATTTTCTCTGTAAACCATCAATCCTCGATTTGAGCTTAGAAAAATAAAACTCCGCCTCTTCTTTCATTTACCTTGGGATATCATTTCCGGTATCACAGACAATGTTATTTTTTTGTGGGAGAAAAATTTTACAACTCTTCTACTCGGGTAATTCAAAAACCTCGTGTTGAAAAGTTTTTTATGGCGAAAGATGTATGCTTGATAAATGCGGTTTCCCCACAATATCGGTCTATCATGCTTTTCAGTGCATCGTCCTTATTTCCTAGGGATTTATGGCTCAGACAAAAACAACCACTTCCGCTTCCCGTAAGCATCATATTGGTCCCGATGCTTCCCATTTCGTAGTGCAACTCGCGAAAGTTTTCATGTTCTGAAAAAAATATCTCCGAAAAAGTATTGTGCAGGGGCAACAGTGTTTGTCCCGCCACAATGGCATCTTGTAGTGCCAAAAGCCGTTGGTTGGCTTCTTCTTCTGCCAGATATAAATGCTGAAAACTTTTTCGAAGTTTCCCATAGGCTTCCTTCGTATTTACGCCGAATGTGGGCCTGAAAATTAATAGATCGTAGTTGTCCATGGCGGAAATTATTTTTCTACCCATTGGTTGGCAGATATCTCCAATCCCTGCCGTTATGTTTGGCATATCATGGATGAAACACGGGCAGTCGGCCCCCACGATTTTGCCCAAATCGACCAATTCCTGTGGCGGCAAAATATTTCCGCAAATTTCGTTTACCGCACGTAATAGTGTCGCGGCATTGCTACTTCCCCCTCCAAAACCAGCTTCATGGGGGATAAATTTCTTCAATTGGACTGCGAAGTGTTGCCCTAACTCCGTTTTTTTTCGGAAAACATTGAGAGCGGTGGTGATGGTATTGTTTTTTTTATTTAGAAAAGGCTCATCGCAAATAATTCCATCATCTTCGTTGGAGGATCTAAAAATTGTAATTTCATCTCCAAAGTTGAGGGCACAGTTCGCAGACAGAATGTTATGATATCCATCTTGCCGCAAACCCGTAACGGCGAGAAATAAATTAATTTTAGCAGGAGAAAAAACTTTTGCTAATTCTTCCATTTTCTCTAAATAGTTTTCAACTTTTTGAACCTAGTATTAAATTGCCCATGAGCATAAAAATAGGAATTATCGGGGCAACAGGAATTGTTGGATCGGAATTTATTTCGCTGTTGGAAGAGCGAAAAATTTCAGTTGCCGACCTTCGTCTATTCGCATCGGAAAAGTCCGATGGGAGAAAAATACATTTTAATGGTAAAAGCATTGCGGTTGAAAAATTGGAAAAGCCAAAGCTAAAGGATTTGGACTATTTGTTTTTCTGTTCCAGTGAAGAGATTAGTAAAGAATTTATTCCCATGGCAGCAGCGGATAATATCTGTTGCATCGACAATAGCGCTGCATTTCGACTACATCGAGATGTTCCCCTTGTCATTCCGGAGATAAATCCTCATGCCCTGGAAAATCATAGAAATATTATAGCCAACCCAAACTGTTCAACCATTGTTGCGCTAATGGCTTTGTTTCCGCTTCATCAAAGATTCGGGCTTTCGGGTTTTTGCGTTTCCACCTATCAGGCCGTTTCCGGGGTTGGTTGTTCCGGCATAGAGGCACTAAAGCAGGATATTGTCGGGAATTTTGCCCTGTCCCAGGATGTCTTCGGGGAACAAATATTGCAAAATGCTATCCCCAAAATTGGACAATTTTCTCCCAACGGCTATTCTTCCGAAGAGTTGAAAATGTCCAATGAGAGCAGAAAAATTTTATCCCTACAAAGGCTAAAGGTTTCCTCGACCTGTGTTAGATTACCAATCCTAAGAGCCCATTCCATGTCCATAATTGCTAAATTTAAAAACCCCTTCGACCTAGGTGAGGCTGAACGGCTGCTATCGACCAACGAGCATATTGATTATTTTCCCAGTGCTTTTCCAACACCACTGAAACAAGCGTGTAAAAACAATATCGGAATTGGACGCCTCCGGAAAGATACATTTTTGAAAAATGCAGCCACAATGTGGGTGGTGGGGGATCAAATCCGCAAAGGAGCTGCCCTAAATGCCATACAAATCATGGAACATCTTGAACTTATCAAATGTCAAAGATAATCACATGGGCGATGGAAACAAATAGATGCAGCTATCCTAAACGGCGAGCTAATTTTTGGCAATTTTGCGTGGGAATTACCTTTTTTCTCTCATTGTCAATTCTGCATTTGACGACACCCTCTAGTATCTGACGGTAGCAATTTACCAAATTCTACCATTTCCATTCTCGGAATAAAAAACTTGGTTTTTTGTGTATAGGATTTTATAGGCACAGCAGAATGCATAGTGGTGAAATTTTTTCACACAAAAGCATTTTTTTACAATCAACTTT
>JAISBO010000014.1 GCA_031266155.1 Puniceicoccales bacterium | reverse complement strand
AACGCGAAACTCAAAATAAAGGGCCCAAATTGAAGGCAATAATAGCCGCACAAATGGCAGAATAAGCGGATTGTGGGGAGCGGAAACGGGAAAGTGTTTCACCGAAGAAACTTTTAAATTTTCCGATCATGGTCTCAACAATCGACCGTTTTTTTAGGAATCTTTTTTCTTCCCGGGAGTTTGGGGCCATGTTTTGGCGATGTTTGGCAATTAGCCGTATACCCTTTTTGGCCAAAGAATCTCTGAGGGCGGTGGGAACGTATCCACTATCGCCGATCACTGTCCCCGTGCAGCCGGCGAGCACTTCTTCGGCACAGGAAACGTCGTGTAAATTTCCTGGTTTTAGGGAAAATTTCACAAACTTTCGGCGTGCATTCAGGACGAGATGCAGTTTCAATCCAAATGTTGTGGAGACCGATGAATGGGCCCATTTTGCCATATTTTTGAATATTTTGTGGCTCCGATGGCGTACATTTTTACACACCGGAAGTGGCGTTGAATCTATGCAAAAAGTACCTTTGCTCCGCCTTGTCCTTCCAATAAAATGAAACGTCTTTGCCTGCCGTTTTATCTGCTTCATAAAAGAAGAATAATTTGGCATTTTTGGGAAAAACGGCCGCAAAAACTCTCCGCTTACCCCCGGTAGAATGTCTTGAAATCCCTGCATTTATTCAGGTTAAACCATATCTGTATGGCCAAAATTTCACTCCCCCATAACCCGCCTTTCCGTCCTCTCCTTTCCTTTTGTTCTATCTTTTTTTCCTTGCAAAGATCATCTATGGTCACAAAAAGCCTCGTCAGTCTTAGGGTTGTTCTTTTCATCCATCTTCCCTAAGATTTTTTCTCTTTTTTTCTCTTTTATTTTGAGTTTCGCGTAAGGAATGATTTTCCTGTCTCATGTCATCGGTGTAGAACCGACCTTTTGGTGTCAGTTGCGCCACTGCGTAGTCAGCACCGTCCTGTATTTCCTTTTCCAACCGTTCTGCCTGTGGGCCGAATGCTTGGCAGTTGGTGGTAATGGTACGTCTTTTTTAACAGTGTTAAAAGGTGTAGCTACATTTGCACGCAATAACGGAATATATTTTTTCCCCTGCAGAGAGGACGTAGTGTGGCGTATCCTTCACTAAAGCGATAATCCTGCAGTTCCTCAAACATTAGCAAGAACGCATCTGGCATTAGCTACATCATGCGTGTATAACATCACCCAATGTCTGAGCTTATGTGCTCAATTTGGAAGGTTGGCCTGTGATTCATGCTTAAGAGTGGTTATTAAGGCAACAAGGCAAGTAATATTAGTCATTGCGGAAATGCAACAAAGAAAAGATGACATGGTTCCCCGATTGAGGAAGTATGCCGATCAAGCGGAGAGAAAGCATGGTGTGGCAGAAACTGTAGCGGGTGTAGCTTATTTGGGTTGGGGGACTAGGGGTTTCATATGGAGAAAACCCGAAATTCCAGATCAAAATAGAGAATTCGCCACAATGGATATGGGGTATTGTGATGATTATGGTGTTGCGGAAAGGGAAAAATTGATTAAGCAAGCGAGCCAAGGTCCGCATTCCTATAAGGATTTGGTAATGGCTCAAATCAATAAAATATGTGAACAATTTTCTAGGCTTGACATAGAGGCCCAACAGGTTTTGATTGTTATCATGATGAGTCATCTCCTAACTCCCGAAATAGTTGAGGGGTTTTTTGGTGGCGTACAACAGATATGTGCAGTTTTAAGCGTGGATAATATGAGAGCAGGAATAGCAAGTAGGCAAGTACGTGATGTGGTGATGGGTTTCATCGCCACGGGCGGAGGTGGTAATGGTGAAACGCCTCAAGAGATAAAAGATTTTGCTGAAGCGTCGCGAGGTTTTCGAGAAAGGCTTGTGCAGAGGATTCAAGAGAGAGATGCTCAGCTGGCTGAATCCGAGCAGGCAAAAGCGCAACTTAAAGATGAAAACACTGAGCTTAATGCTCAAATTGCTAGATCTCAAGGCCAATAGCCCGAATAATCCAAACGAAAACCATGTTCCTGACAAAGTTTGAAACATTTTCAGGTCCCAGGCGACAGCAACTGCTTTTTCATACTGTGGCTATCCTTTTGCTCTGTTGAGGGTATTAGTCCTATCCGATGACGAATGAGTAGAGGAAAAGCATGATTCTGGAAGGATGTGAGAAGTTCTGGGGGGTTAGTGGTACAAAAATTACTCCGGTACCTTAACTTTTCTTCTAGCATGGTAGGTTAAGTTTTTTCTTCGAGAGACTTTTCTAATGTGCATTAATTATCAAACCACGAAATTTTTTAGCACACTGGACCATTCAAATCTCTATAAAGGTCCATGATGTCACCGTCGAATGACTTTCCTGTTGCCAAACCAGCGAACACCTCTGCAACGAACTCGCAGCCACAGGAATCCGATGTGGCATAGAAGGATACGGTATTTGTTACTTTGCGATGTAGTTTCGTTGGTTTGTTATCTTTGTTCCAGCATGCACCGTGGAAAATGTCGTAACCCTTGCAAAAATCTATGCCATTGATGTTATGATAAAAATGCCCCAATTCGTGGTAGATCACCCCAGCAGGACTACTGTCGGCGAATTGTTGTGCCCTTTCTGGAGGTTCAAGTTGCAAGGTTTCCACCAGATTGTGTTCCAGCAGGATGGGAGAATTGATAGCATCAATCCCTGCCAACGGCATGTGCAGCCCAAAAGATCTTCTCGTTTCCAAAATCTCCCCCGGGGAAAAAACATCAACATTGCGGAATAGAAATACCCCTGGAGGCAAAGGCCTGTCACCCTTTTTCATCCTACCAAACGTTTCCATAATAATTTCTGCCAGTTCCATGTTGTCTGCAAACGTCACCTGAACATCGAGTGCCCGCATGGACCGTTCGACTGCAAGTACTTTCGAATTTCTCGATGCCCGAAGTACCAGCTCGATATTAGCCATATCGAATAAAATGCCATTTAGTAAAGCTTCCAATAGTGGATCAATGTAAACATTCCCAAGAACAACTCGCTCTGTCTGAAAACTTTTTTTATCCCTAAGTCTTTTGGCCAACAGATAGAGAACCATTGATTCCACGCCCCCTATCATCTGGAAAAGCAAATCCGGATAATACTACAAAAAGATAGTTGACTAATTTTTCCCAACAGCCTTCCTTAGGAAAAGTTATGACACGGGTAGGACATTATAGGATACACAAGGTTGGCGATGAAACCTATGGGGCTTATGTGC
>JAISBO010000041.1 GCA_031266155.1 Puniceicoccales bacterium | reverse complement strand
CCAATCATCAATGGAACATATGGATTCTCCAAGAGAAACGATGGCATGGATGGACTTGTTGCCGGAATAGGTAAGTGCGACAATGGGGAGGTCAATCTTGGAAAAGAATGCCAATTGGTTTGCTAGGGAAAAAGTTTGATCATCTTCCGCACCATCAAATTCCACCAGGGCATATTTGAATTGCTTCGCAGCCGCATCGCATCGGTTCGACATGTTACCACTGCTATTTACATGCATATTGCCGGATAATGGATTGATAATGAAAAAAGGATGCCCGTTCCCTCTACGTCCTAGAATATCGATCCATTGGTCCCGGGTATGGAGCTCCTTCGAGAACTTTTCACCCAAAAGCAAGATATCATCCTTTGCAAATAGGGTTGACAGAAACAATATGCCATCCCGCCTGTCGCCATGGGGTCTAGGGTTCGACACTTCCCAGAGATCCCGTTTCGCTAGCCCATGGCCTGACTGCGCGATTGCAAGAAAAGTGTCCTTGGAGATTTGAGAAATTTGCTGGTCCAAGGAGCAATGTGCTCGCTGCCACTTGCTGTTTCGTCCTCGCCTTCTGCCACCCCGGCTAAAGTCAAGAATATTACACGTCTGCCGAGCATAGGCAATGGCGGCATCCACTTCTCGGAACCTTTGGGAAGTGCGCCCAGTTTCCAGCATCCGCTGGCATATTTTGTACCGCATTTCGGCATCCGATAACCCTTCCATACATCCATGATTGGCGATCCTAAGCAAATGGGTGTGACAAGGGAGGGCAGATCCTTTCGGTGGCATGTCATTCAATGCTTTGGAAAATTTGGACATGATACCAAAATTTCATCTCAGGGAGATTTAGGAAATAGGCTAAAGAAGTGTATCTATCTCCAAGCCGACTATTTAACTATTTATAAGGTTTACATGATATTTGCTACCCCTGCTGCCCTTTTGCAAACATTGTTGTCTTTATATTCTCAAATTGTCCCTGAAGTGGTTGGAAACCAGCTATGCTTATGCTATAGCACTGACGATTATTTTCTCGTGTCCCATTTTTTCGAAAATGTTTCGGATAAACTGTGCACAGTTCCGATAGACGCATGCCGAAGCTGACAACATTTTTTGCCAATGTGCGCACACCTTCCCGATGGGCGGGAGATGCCAGCATCCCCTCCATCAGTACACTGGCATTCCCTGAAAAATTGCAGCTGTCGGCTGTATGGTATCCTATGTAGTTTGAAGATTGGAGATAATCCAATATCAAATCTTTGAAAGTTGATTCAGGAGTACCCATCTCTACTTGCCGTTCTATGTCTGGATGAATAAATTCTTTACATCCAAATGATGAATTTACACAACTTTTTGGTGGGATATAGTCATTTTTCAAATGGTATAACAGTCCCGGTAGTTCATGTACTATAGTGCAATCTAAAGCAATCCGTTCTTCCATAGTATTGGCCCGTTGAAAACATATCCATTTTTCCGAGTTTGTCTTGAGTGCCAATATGCGTTCCCGTACACCATCGGACAATGCAGGAAACGTAGAAAAAGAATCCCGGTCACTGTTAAAGGAGTAAGTTATCCTTTGATAGAGAGGCGCAGTGAACGCATCCACATGTTTTGCTTGTATCCACTGGGCACTACCAGACAGCATCGCTTTCAAATTTTGTCCATGTTCTTTTCGTTGTTCATATGTCCGCGTACCCGTTTGGTCATCAATGGAAAGATGGATAGCTTTAGCACAGTCAGAATTGAATTCTGTTTTCCCGGTCATGGATCTGAATGGCTGCCCAAGAACCCCACCAAATATTTTCGTGATTAATCCAGCAATGTACGTTTTTCCCACCTGCGATTTTCCACATAGAATTAGTGCCAACCCAGTGGAAGATACTTTACCAACGTTTTTGCCTTTTACGTATATTTCATAGGCTCCAAGGTAAGCATGCTGCAGCCATGTCAAGAATCTATCCAATTGATAGTACGGTTCATCATTACCAAACACATGACTGAACAATGCCATCAGCGTATCAAATGGCCGTTTCTCTGGGTTCATCAAAGAAAGATTGTTTTTGACTAGTATTTTCAAAGACCCGATGGCGTGTATTCCTGCCAAATATCCTGCTAAACTTTGAAAGGTGCCTTCACATCTGCGATTTTCTTGAATATACATCATTGCTTGTTTCACAGGCGATAGCAGGGTATGATTTTGGGAATGAGAACTCAACCCAAACCGTTGTTTCAGTTTGCTGCCCAAATGATCGTCCTTGATGGCTGCGTAAGACCCATCTGACAACCGCTCATAGAAGCTCTTTTCATTACTGACATACAGAAAATCTTGGGATATTTTCTCCAAAAATTTTCCATCTAAAATAGTTGTTTGCAAGTTTATCATAGGTGACTCTATCGCTCTGTAAGTACCATTTTCCACCAGCTTAGGGGATGCTCCTTCCAATTGTTTTAATGCTGCGGAAAACATCTCTCCTTTGTCATCAATTATAGCCTTGTTGTTCTCTTTACTAGATGTTGTCATTGTTGTCCTCCTTCCATAAATGCTCGAATGTCATCGTAGCTATAGAGCACGCGGTTTCCAATCTTACAATATGGTATCTTGCGAAACCGCGTACATGCCCATTTTGCTAATGTCTGCGGTTTTACTCTTAAATATTCTGCTGCTTCCTTACGGGTCAGATATTTTAACCCATGGAAGCTTTTTATTTCTTCTTCCATTATACCCTTTCGTTATTGTATAAACTAAGAAGACCAAACCCATTTCGGTCCCATGGGATAATCTTGATGGCTGCATGAAATTTTGGCAGAAGATTCAAGAGGTATCAGTTTTTAAATCCTTAAATCCGGATGATATTGTGCTTATTTATTAGCTCTGCGGGAATAAAAATAAATTTTGATGTTCAACGCCTTTACGGCTTCTTCCTGGCAAACTTCTCCTTTTGCCTGTTTTATATAGTCTCTAAAGGTGTCAATGGTAAGCAGTGAGCGGCAAGATGTTGTATTTTTCCCTGTTTGCCGATGGGCAATGTATGCATTTGCCAATGCCATTACGCACGTATCTTGTTCCATTTTCCCAAAACGATAACCAAATCGTAGATATAGATGTTGCCATATTATTTTCGACAGGTCCAAGTTCTTATTAATGCGACGACCGCGGTATATTTTGTTAAGTATCCGGTTAAACTCTTCACAATTTTCGCTCGAGAGGCTTTCATTGTCGACCGAAATAAACAGTGGTTTGGTGGAAGAAAAGTAGGACCCAATTTCTTGCATTTTAGAAGCTTCAGCCCCATGTAATTCTTCCAATTTTGAGACGGCATTGAAAAGTTTGTCAAACCCGATGGGAGGGTATAGAAAACCATTGCCCATCAAGTACTTTTTGAAATTTTCTATCCCCTTTTCGAAACGTTTGTTCTTTCTCAAAAGTTCTTTTTTCCACTTTTGATACCCTTCCGTACGCGTATCCCGTTTGTGTTTTACAAGCCAATTGATCTCATTTAAATAACCAATTTCCCTAAATAGGTTCAATATTTCTTGGAGGTCATAGCATCGAGCAATAATATTCCAACAGCCGTATAACTGCTCCTTTATGTCATCCCTTTCGTATCGTCCGGGTATAAAAAGTTCAATCAATTTCAAATTGTCAATGGCCATGGCCATGGTATCTTTTATTAGTTTCCGTTTGGTGTGTTCGCTATACTTCATCGAGATCACCAGCTGTTCCCACACTTTTCTTTCAAAACTATCGTATACCATCTTGGCATATGCTTTCACTGCATTTGTTATTGACAATGGTAAGGGTTTTTCCTGTGTATCAGCGAAAATTACTAATTTATTTGCCATACTCCAAAAACTGCCAAAAATCTCGTAAATTGGTAAATTAATGTAATGGCGCGTGACACTACCATCCTCGTTCATATTCTCTAAAAACATAATTAGGCACCATCTCCTTTTTTGAGCATTATTTTTGCCATAATCAAATCCACTCCTCCGCAAGCCGACTGGCGAATGGATTGGTCGGCAAGCTGGGCATACCGGTCCGTTGATTGCATGGATT
Source organism: Puniceicoccales bacterium (assembly GCA_031266155.1). Taxonomy (GTDB): domain Bacteria; phylum Verrucomicrobiota; class Verrucomicrobiia; order Opitutales; family JAIRKQ01; genus JAIRKQ01. Next base: position 1,632 of record JAISBO010000041.1, on the reverse strand, counting down.
TATGCCCTAATGTAGCACCGATGATTTTCAAGCTTGATCCGTTCATTGCCTGATAAGACGCGAAGGTATGGCGTAGGTCATGGAAATGAAAATTGGATATAGTTGCCAATTGTATCATTTTCATCCACGTTTTTTTGATGTCCTCGAGGTGTCCAGATTTGGATATATCACTGGGGAATACCCACTTAGCATTCCTGTTACACCGAAAAGTAGCATATCGTTCCCGTAGAACCTTTACCAAGTCTCTGGTTAATGGTACGGTATGGGGTTCTCCATTTTTTGTCATGGGGATATTCCATACCCCTCTATCCCAGTCGATGTCGCACCACCTCATGGACAATATATTTGCCTTTCGTGCACCTGTAAAAAGTGCGATCTTTACGACGGTTGGTAGCTCCGTGTGTTCATAGTTGTCCATAATCTCCCAAAAACGTGGCAGTTCTTCGGCACTGAGAAACCTCGTCCGCTTGGGTAGCTTGTATTTCCGTACCCCTTTGGTTGGGTTTTCTAATTTATATCCCCAATCAATAAGCTTGTTGTAAATGGCACTGATACGTTCCAGAACATGGTTCGCTTGTGTCTTCCCACTGTTGTCAGCAATGTGTTCAACCAACGTCTGCACATCAAATTTGGTAATATCCTTCATTTTCCTTTCAAACCAATGGCGGACATGTTTTTTGATCTCCCGGTCATCATCCTTCCACGATCTCTTTTCCTTCCTGCTATACCGTTCCATAAACTCATGAAACCCCTCCTGGAAGCTCAGATCACCGTTGTCCTGGGCAAACTTTTCAGATAATGTCAATCCCTGCACATGGGCAAGTTTTAATCTATTTGCCATTATTCGTGCTTCATCGATTGTTAAGTGACCATGGGTACCAAGGGACTCCCGATGGGGGATCCCATTGATCGTATTCCGGTAGTAGAATATCACATTTCCTTTTGGGGTGACGTGAGCTTTCAGCGTTGATTCTTCCATATCATGTAAAATCAATACCCCTTTGGAAGGTGGTTTTGCGTTACTCAATTTCATTTTCGTAAACCGAAAGACTGCACTTTTATTTGGCTTTTTCATTGCATCTCTATTATGACATAATTATGACATGATGCGAATAAATTATTATCAATTATTGTCAATTGATTATTTTATGATGCCCTACTAAATATGTTGAAATAAAGCATTATATACACTTATATACATTAATATCAACTACTATCCTCTAAGGCTCATAACCTGAAGGTCGTTGGTTCAAATCCAACCCCTGCACCCAATCGCTGAGTCGCTTAAATACAAGTCCCGCGGACGACGGGCAGGGGTAAAAATAATACGTCAACAAGAATTCATTGCCAAATTATTGCCAAAAAAAATGTTTTTCAAAAAAACTTTTAGAAAGTTAGAAAAATCTTCAAGGAACTATAAAAAATCAAAGAAATATTAAAAAAATTTAAAAATTCTTGAATATTCGCAATTTTTTTACACTTTTGCGACCATGACGAACAGCGAACAAACAATTATAACAAAAATTTGCTAGATGTCAAGGAAGCAGCGGAATATCTTTGTGTAAATCAACGAACGCTGCAAAATTGGATAGCAACCAAGCAATACCCCGAACTAAAATCCATAAAACTTGG
>JAISBO010000068.1 GCA_031266155.1 Puniceicoccales bacterium | reverse complement strand
GGGATGGATATTGTTTTGCGAAAAAGTTGTCTTCAAATGCCATAGGTCATCGTAGGTGGGAATGACAAATATAACCTCCGGGCCATGAAAAATATGCGACATTTCTTTGATAAAAGCCGAAAAATCTTCGATGACATAGGTTGCCATATGAAACCTATTCTTCCAATGCCGTTCGCACCGTAGGAATTCCTGCCTTCCGAGAATGGGACCGCCTATACTGGTATTTATTGAGGTTTTGCATGGTTATCCGTCGATCACGTTCTTTCAGGGAATGCAAGTCCCTATGAAATTTTGAAACCACAACCTTTTTAGATAGTGACCTAAACCCCATACTACTATTCCCTTGGTAGGAGTATATTTGAGGGTCGCTGCTAGGACGGCTAGACTTCAGCCGCCTATGGGTCGGAAATGCAGCAACATCTACCGTGCAAAACACACCCGCCAGGAAAATAATTAAACAAATATTACGTTTCATCCGGAAACATGCCTATATTTGACCTATTTGCTTTAACAGATTCACAAACTCGGAATTTTTAGCGATGTCAAAGGGTTTCCCTCCTTTTATCCTCTGAAAATCTATGCAGCCCATTTGGTTATCATGGTTTTCATCGAGTCCAATGACTCCGGATTCTCCCGCGAGGGCACACTTTATGGCCATTTCGGCACTATCGTTGATCAAGGCAATGTCGAAAAGGTTTGAAGGGGCAGAGCGGGCAAAATATCCACTTTTTTGAACCAAGGCTTTTTCAGTCCCAATCTTTTTAGAAAATTGCGACTTAAACCATTCTCCCGCATTGATCGAGTCAAGTTTGACGTGGCCAAAAGCATCGCGGGCAAGCGTTTCACCCCGTGATTCTATCTCGGTGACAATTTCGTCGACACATGCGCCTTCGCTCACGAAAATGTTTACGCAACCCACAGTTTTCATTACTTGTTCCAACCGGTCGGCTTCTTTTTTCAAGTTAATGGTCATTTCGGGAACATATACTCCATGGATGGAGTAGCGCTCCTTTGCCATCAACCCGGCAATGAACTCGCGTTCGTGCAAGCGTTTTGTATAGCATAATGCCGATGCAGCCGTCAACCATCCACACTTACGACCCATGACTTCGTGGATGATAAACATTTTCGGGTTTGCCGTTGTTTCAGCAACGATGTGTTCAAAAAAACGAGCACTTTGTTCGGCCGCCGTATTTGCCCCTAAACTATGAGCAATTGGGACAATATCATTGTCTATGGTCTTTGGCAATCCGATAACTTGTAAATTGTAGTCATTTTCTTTTAGATGCTTTGCCAAATCAGCGGCAACGCCATTGGTGTCATCGCCGCCTATGGTATGCAAAACATCAATTTTATCTTTTATTAGCTGTTCTGCAGCAACATTGAGCGGAACCTCCCCATCTTTTACAAATCCGCGTTTTACACAGTCTGCCACATTTGTTAGCTTCACACGGCTATTCCCTATGGGACTACCGCCGAATTGGTATAAAATTTCTACCGATTCCACGACTCCGTGTGTAACGCTAAATGAATCACCCAATAGTAATCCTTTGTAGCCATCGCGGTAGCAAACTACCTCAATATCCGAAGATGCTTTAACATACTCTTTTATCAATGCTGCAATGGCAGAAGACAGACATGGGGCAATTCCTCCTGCAGTCAATATGGCAACCCTTTTCATGGACAAATATGCTACCATCCTTTCATCTTTGCGCAATTAAAATTTTTAAAAAAATAAAACGAGGATGAAAATCTTTCGTCGATCCGGGAAGTTAGCCCACAAAAACACCGCAAGGAAACTTCGATGGGTATAATTTTCTTTTGCTTAGGAAATTTTTGCATTATCCTTGATATGTCTGTTCACTATTATTATGTTGCCCTACGGTGAGTAGGTATGCTATTGTTTGTGGAGGAACGGGAGGCCATTTGGGGCCTGGCATAGCAATCGCCGAAGAATTGATGGCACGGAATGGAGAATGTCTGTTGCTAATCAGCGATAAAGTAATAGACGGCGTTATGTTGAAAAAATATGACCAATTCGAATACGTTGTACTGCCAGCTAAGCCGTTGGCTAAAAATATTTGGAAAATTTTTGAAACAATAAAGTCACAGTTCGTTTCCTTCTACCAATGTATAACTTTGATAAAAAATAGGAAAATTGACTGCGTTATCGGAATGGGAGGGTTTACAAATTTTCCAGCGGTCATGGCTGCATTTTTGACAGGGAAGAAAATAGTTTTGCATGAGTCGAATCGAGTGATTGGTAAAAGCGTAAAATTATTGGCATGTTTGGCCGACATAGTTTTCCTTCCGCCCCAGGTGGATTTTAGAAGTAAATCTTTAAACAAAAAAGTTTCCCATGCGTCCATACCGCTCAGGCGGGAAATGCAAAAAATCGACAAATGTGAAGCCAGGGAACGTCTGGGGTTAGATCCTCGCGGGTCCGTGGTAACGGTTTTAGGTGGGAGTCAGGGAGCAAATGCCCTTAACGAATGGGCAATTCAAAACTTTCAACGGTTGAATAATCAAAACCTGACCGTTTGTTGTGTGCGTGGCATAAGAAGTGATAGCCGAGAGGAAATAATCGGTACGTCAGGCGATGGCAACACCATTAGGAATCTATTTCTCCCATTTTGCAACGATATGTCGTCACTCCTCAGTGCAACGGATTTATTAGTGTGCCGGGCTGGTGCTGGGACAATAGCAGAAGCTATACTTTTTGGGTTACCGATGGTATTAGTTCCCTATCCGAGTGCCGCTGAAAATCATCAGGAAGTTAATGCTACCTTCGCGGCAAACGACAGTAGAGCAATCGTCGTACGGCAGGATGACATCGATTTACTCGCAAACATCGTTATTGAGTGCTTTCAGAAAAATCTCAAAAACTTCCAAATGACTACACCACCAGATAACGAGCATTCCGCCGTTGAGATCATTGTAAACCGTATCCAAAGGATGACAGGAAATGAGTAAAAACATTTGTATGCTTGGAATCTGTGGAGCTGGCATGGCACCGCTGGCAATTTATCTAGCCCAAAGGGGGGACGTGGTTTATGGGTGGGACGACTATGTCAATTTGTCAATTAAGGACCTTTTGGTATCCCACGGAATTATCTTTATGCCCGAACAAATTCTTCCCCCGGGCTGCGACTGTGTGGTTCGGTCGAGTGCCGTTGACGAACAGGGCGATAGCATTTGCCAACGTGCGGTAAAAGATGGCATTGGAATCTTCCGAAGGGGGGAATTTTTGGCAGAAATCTGCC
>JAISBO010000034.1 GCA_031266155.1 Puniceicoccales bacterium | reverse complement strand
GCGATGGGATTAGAAATTGGACTACCGGAAGATGTGATATGGCGCCAACCATTCCCTGGCCCTGGACTTGCAGTACGCATACTTGGAGAAGTAACTGCCGATCGATTGTCGATTTTGCGCAAGGCGGATGCCATAGTACAGCAGGAACTAAAAAAATCCGGCTGGCATCGCAAGATTTGGCAAGGGTTTGCCGTTTTACTACCGCTGTGCACGGTCGGTGTAATGGGCGACGCACGCACCTACGACAATGTGATAGCATTGCGCATTGTTAACAGCGTGGATGCCATGACGGCAGATTGGACACGGCTCCCCCAAGACATAATTGCATCAATTTCCAACCGCATAGTTAGCGAAGTACATGGGGTAAATCGCGTTGTGTACGACGTATCGTCGAAACCCCCCAGCACAATCGAATGGGAATAGTTGTCGCTTTAGACCAAAAACTCTTCGCAGGGATTCATGTCAAACACTTGAGTGCTCGGCGAAAGTTCGATCAATTCGTCCATAAACCAATTTCGCGAATCTTCTTCGCCGTGGACAAGGACAACGGCACGGGGCGACATGGCCAGGACATTTTTTAAAATTGTTTCCCTATCAGCATGGCCACTAATATCAAATTTATCAATTTTAGCTGCAATTTTAGCCATATAATTTTGAGCTTTGAAAAGAAAGGAATCCCCTTGGGAATATTTTTGAAGCTCTCCGCCGGGTGTAGATTCGTCGCAGAAGCCGACAAAGCAGATAGCATTTTTATGGTCATCAATAATGGCAGAAGCAACATTATAGGCGGATGTGTTTTCGACTAGCATGCCACTACTGAGGACAAAAATTGAGGGTTCCCGGATCTGTTTTTTTATGTCGTTTGGATTGTTCCCTCGGAAAATTTTTATATTCAATTCCTTTGTAATTCTTTTTCGAAAATTTACGCCGGATAGCTTTTTTGAAATAAAATCGAAATCTTCGATGAGGCCATAACCCAGGCCGGAGCAAAAAATCGGGGTAGTTTGCTGCAGCTTATTCTTTTGGCGGGCACAACTTATGATTTTAAGAATTTCTTGCATGCGTCCGAAGGCAAAGGAAGGAATTAGAACGGATCCCCCTCCGCTAATGGTGTCGCGAATTGTCCCGATAAGGCGTTCCGTTTCGCTATCGGCTGAACGTTCTTTGGGTCTTATGGTTGACCCACGCGTCGTTTCGGTAATCACCGTGTCGACTTTCCGGTTTGGCCATTTGGCGCCCCTAAGAATTTTAAGGTCTCGAAATAAAATATCGCCGGTGTAAAATATACTCCTATGTTTGTGTTCGACCAAAATGGAACTGGCCCCGACAACATGACCTGCTTCAAAAAATGTTATTGTTATTTCATCGTTGTCTTTTCTTAGTACCCGTGATTTCCCAAATTGCATGGGCAAAAGGTGTTGTTCCAGAGCTTCAATATCTGCCAGGGTATACAAAGGATATTCTTTTATTCCCATCTCATCGCGTTGCAGCTGCATGACGGTAACGCAATTATTTAAAATCCTTGGCAAAAGGATGTGGGACGCCTGTGTTATCAGTACACGGGCTTGCTGTTGTCTTTTCATTATGTACGGCAATGAACCGACATGGTCCAGGTGGCAATGGGAAATTAAAATTAGGTCGATGACGGTTGTTCCAAGTTTATCAAAGGCAGGCAACGCATCATAGCCGGAACGCTTGGGACTAATTCCAGAATCAAACAAAATGTTAAAACTTCCAATTTTAGCAGACAAGCATGAAGACCCTATGTCCTTGGTCCTATTTAAATCAATTAACTGCATGGGCAAATTCCATATGTAAATGCCAAATATAATATCGGCTCGGACCTGCTATCTAGAGTACTTTTTTTTATTAAAAAGCAAGAAAATATGCATGATTAATTTCACATAATTTCATATTGAAACTTTGGAGTTCGAAGATGGCGAGCTTTAGTTAATGTAAAGGCTTTGGAAAAATTAGAAAAAGGACAGGTTCTACTAGGAAGGAAAAGTTGAGCCTTTCCCGATTAATTTGTTGCAAAAGAAACGTTTTGTCCCAAATTTTTGGAGCATTATGAATCCTTTGCAGCAAATTTGTCAAGGCATCGACACCATGGTCGGAGAAGATGAATTGAAGAAAAAGCTTGCCAGTGGAAAACGGCTTAGGGTGAAACTGGGGGTCGATCCCACGCGGCCGGATTTGCATTTTGGCCACTTGGTCGTTTTCAACAAGCTCAAACAGTTTCAAGACCTTGGCCATGAAACTACGCTACTAATCGGGGATTATACCACAACAATCGGGGATCCTTCGGGGCGTTCCGCAGAACGGCCAATGCTATCCAAAGAACAGATTGAGGACAATTACAAGACCTATGTGGAACAAGCCTTCAAAGTTTTAGATCCGGCCAAAACGGTGATAAGGAAAAACAGTGAATGGTTTAACAGCATGTCTTTTGGGGATGCAATCTTGCTTGCCAGACAAATGACGGTGGCCCAAATGCTTGAACGGGAAGATTTTAGCAATCGCTACAAAAACAAAACCCCGATTTCGATCGTTGAATTTTTATACCCTTTGTTGCAGGGATACGATTCCATCATGTTGGATTCCGATGTCGAAATAGGTGGCCGAGACCAATTGTTTAATTTATTGGTTGGCCGTACTTTACTAAAAAATATCGGTAAAGAAGAGCAGGTAGTCATCACAATGCCATTGCTTGTTGGGTTGGACGGCACTAGAAAAATGTCAAAAAGCTATGACAATTACATCGCATTCAATGACACAGCTAAGGATATTTTCGGCAAAGTGATGTCGATTTCCGATGAGACGATGTTCGTGTACTATAAATTTCTTTTGTTGAAAACGGATGAAGAAATCGAACGGTTGAAAACAATGCATCCGATGGAATGTAAAAAGTCGCTGGCGGAAGGCCTGTGCGCTAAATTTTTCGGGTTAGATACCGCAAAACACGAACGGGAACAATTTGAGAAAGTGTTTTCTCAAAATGATATTCCAGATAGCATGCCGAATTTTAGTATCCAGGAATTGACGGGTAAAGAAACTGCTCCCCTGGTAGATATTCTGTGGGTGACAAACCTGTTCCCCAGCAAAAAGGAAATTCGTAGACTATTTGAACAGGGTGCACTCAAGGTTGATGGTCAAAAAATTACCGATTGTTCCTTCCTGTGTAAAATTTCCAATGAGGCGATGGTTATTCAAGCTGGGAAAAGAACTTTTCTTAAAATATCAAAATAGAGTGAGGCGGTTGGCCTATTCCGCATTACCTTGATTTTCTATGCTGTAGGATAAATTTTATGCATTTCGGCAGCACTCATAGCCTATTCCTTGGGTTTTGAGTCCCTTTGCCAGACTGGCAGAATAATTAAAATTACCATTTTAGTTTTGAGTTGAAATGTGGCCATAATTTTTCACCGTGAAAGCAGTGAAAATTATCCATGGTAAATCCTTTGGGAAGGTTGTACTTTTATTGTATTTGCTTCCGTACAACGTGAGCTGGGCCATCTCCCCAGAAATACAACCGCTGCGAAATGTCCCCATAAATGGCTTTGTATTGCCAGTTTTTAATAGGGCAGGCCAAAAAATCTGGGAAGCCTACGGTCGTTCGGCAATAATGGTTGAAGACGACCTATTGCATGTAAAAAATATGAAATTACGCTGTTTTACCGAAGAAGAAGAGCCCCAGGAAGCTTTTTTTGCTATCAGTGATGCAGCATCTGTCGTCCCGCGAACAAACTCGCTCTCGGGAAATTTTGAAATAAAAATTTTTGGTCAAAATTTTTATGCATCCGCCCATACTTGGGAATTTTCAGGCAATGGGAAAAAAATCATCGCAAAAGATCATGTCAAAGTTTTCCTCGATTGTAACTTAGAGGAATGTTCGCCATAAAAACTATAGTAAAGTTAATAATTTTAATGCTGCCCCTGGGGGCATTTGCTTCGCCGGTCCAAATCACAAGCGAATCCCTAGAGCTTTGGACATGGGGACCCAATGTTCATATGCATTTTTCTCACAATGCCCACATCGATGGGAATAATTTCTCTTTGAAAGGGGATCACATTCAAGTTACCATTCCCAATGGCTCCCAATCAAAACCCAACCTATCGGTAGTAAAAGAAATTCGAGCCCTAGGAAACGCAACTTTTCAATGGGCCTCATACGGAGGGAAAGCCGACCAAATAAGCATTGATCCCGCCAAAAATTTTATCCTATTGGAAGGAAATGCCGAAATGTGGGATGAAGATTCGAGGACGATGTCGGGGCAAACACTAATCCTAGATCTAAAGCGCAAGCGAATCGAACCTAAAGGTTCGGAGTTCGAACAGCCGATCATATCAGTTAGCGATATTTCGACATTTGAACAAAATATCATGCTGATAAAGTAATGGAAAACGATGGTAACGGCCACCAGTAAATTGTTCGTAAAAAAAATAGAAAAATTCTATGGGCAAAGGGAGGTAATTAGGGATATTTCCATGGAAATCAATAGCGGTGAGGTTGTCGGATTGCTTGGTCCTAACGGTGCTGGAAAGACTACTACCTTCTACATCGTTATGGGACTAATCGTTGCCGATTCGGGGCAAATTTTTTTGGATGATGAAGATATTAGTAAACTTCCGATGTACAAACGTGCTCGCAAAGGTATGGGATATCTTCCCCAGGAAGGTTCCTCCATTCGATCATTGACGGTGTGGGAGAATTTGCAAGCTGTAGCTGAATGTTTGCATCTGTCCAAGGAAGAACAAATCAAAGCCATAGAAGAATCATTGGCAGAAATGAAAATTTTACACATTGCTGGGCAAAAAGCTTACACTCTTAGTGGAGGAGAATGCAAAAGGCTAGAAATAGCCCGCACGCTAATATCCAAACCAAAATTCCTGCTGCTGGATGAACCATTTAGCGGGGTAGACCCTATCAGCGTTAGGGCATTACAAAACATTATCATTGCTTTAAAAGAAAAAAATATTGGCATATTTATCACCGACCATAATGTGCGGGAAATGCTAAAAATCGTAGACCGTGCCTATTTGATATACGGCGGGAATATTCTTTGCCATGGATCCGGAGATGTACTATTAAAAGATCCAAACAGTAGAAAATTCTACCTTGGTGAAGATTTTGACATGTGATAAATGTTTACTTTTGTCTATTTCCTATTTTTATAGGAGGGCAGAAGTTTGAAAATCGCAACAAATAAATTTTGGCCAAAAGTTGGTTATGCATGAGATAAAAAAGTTTTCTTCGGGAAATGTCGTTGTAATGACTTTGTCAGGAAAATTGACCCGCAGTGATTATGCAAACATTGTTCCATTTCTTGCGAAATTGATAAAGAAGTATGGTCTAATCCGGATTTTGATCGAGCTCGATAATTTTGAAGGATGGGAGGTTTCGGCTACCCTAGACGACATTGTTTTCGTCTTCCGATACTCCGCACACATAGAGCGAATGGCATTTCTGGTTCATGCAAAACAGAACAATCTTGCCCTACTGCTTGACCGGCCATTTGGTAGAGCATTCGGTGACAATGTTAAATATTTTCACAAAAAATACCGTGAAGATGCTTGGCAGTGGATATGTGATGGGGCAAAAGATGTGCAAAGTTCTACCTTCCCCCAGGATACAAATTCCGCATAATCCTTAAAAACCTTCGATTCCATTCTGTTTTTCTGGAAAAAGACCATTGCCGTTGCTAGTGATTTGGAATTAACAAATTTGCCATAAGGTTTTCTGCTAAAGGTGGCTCCTGGGGTCTATTTTTTGCTGAAGATTGCTCAATTCATCTTCTAAGGTTGTGGAAAGTTCCCTAACGGTTAAATCTTCGAAAGTTCCATGGGGAAATGTTTTGCTATCCACGCATATTTTTGAAAATGGATAGGGAACTTTAAACCTATCCCAGGTTGGCAAGGTAAAGTAATGGCTGTATTTCACAGCCACTAGCACGAGGTTCGCTTTCGCAGCCTTGGCCACCATTGCTGTTCCTCTTTTGAATTTACAAGCCGGTCCACGGGGACCGTCGGGGGTTATAGCAACGAATGCACCTTCCGCTAGCTTTTCAGATATATTATCCATGGCAAATAAACCATTCCGATTGCTAGACCCACGTATGGTTTCTAGGCCCAAGCGGCTAAATATTTCCGACAGCCATGCACCATCCCGCGATGGGCTTACGAGGGCATAGACACCATGTCTTTTTTTGAGCAATCTATATAATTTATATGCTGCGAAAAGGTTGTTATGCCAAAACGCAAAGACCGTTGGCCCCTGGATTGTATCAACCATCCTTTGACATTCCGCCGTCAGTTTGACGCCTAGGGTTGACCAATACAGCCTCAATATAAAAACAACAACGGGAGCCAAAATACGTTGCCACCACTTCTTCAACACATGCGTATCGCGGCGAACGGTCATACTTCTTCAATTTTTGGGAACAGGATAATTTGTTCTCCCAATTTGTTTCCAGTAAGTGAATTGCCAAATTTAACATCCGTATTCCAGTTTATGGATGTTGGACATCCAAGAATGGACAATATTTGCTGCGACGTTGTTGGCATTACGGGTGATAGCAAAATCGCAGCTAACCGGACACATTCAGCAGCCATGGCGATGGTTGTGTCGATTAGCTGTTTATCATCCTCTTTGCCAGACTTTGCCAACTTCCATGGTGAACGATTTTCAACGTACCCATTGACCACTTTTATGCACAGAAACAATTTTTCAAGGGCCGAATGGAATGCAAATTCATTGTACAGAGAAATGATTTCAGGAATTGCCGATTGCCACAAATTTCGAAGGTCCTCTTCGAGGCCTTCGCTTTTGATGATTTCTTTTATCGTTCCATCGCAATACCTATGTCCCATATTTAGTAGACGGCTAAGCAGGTTCCCCAAATCATTCGCCAGGTCCCCTGTATATCGAGTTATAAACCTATCCAGTGAAAAATCGCCATCTTGGCCTATGGTCATTTCACGCATTAGATAGTAGCGGAAGGCATCCACTCCAAATTTTTCTGCACACTCCAACGGGTCCACGATATTGCCTGCACTCTTCGACATTTTCTCGCCGGAAACCAACCACCATCCGTGAACCAATAGGGTTTTGGGCAATTCGATGTGAAGGGCATGTAACATTATTGGCCAGTAGACCGCATGGGCTGGTACGAGGATATCCTTCCCGATAATGTGGTAATCTGCCGGCCAATAGTTGGTAAATGTTTTATCCAAGTAATTGGCTCCCGTTATATAATTTATGAGAGCATCAAACCAAACGTAGGTTACATATTCCGAATCGAATGGCAGTTCTATTCCCCAGGATAGCCGATTTTTCGGCCGGGAAATACATAGGTCATTTATGGGTTCCTTGAGAAACTCCAAAACTTGCTTTGCCCGGAATGCGGGAAATATAAATTCCGGGTGAGCTTCCATATAATTTATCAACCATCCCTGATATTCCCTAAGTCGGAAAAAATAATTTGTCTCTGATATTTCGATGATTTCTCCATAATCTGTCGGCCATTTGCCATCGATTTTATCCTTTTCAAGGACGAACCGTTCGGCAGTTTTGCTATACAGCCCGGAATAATCGGCCCTATAAATTTGCCCATCGTCGTATAATTTTTGTAAACACTCGCGGACAATTTGTTTGTGTTCACTCTCCGTCGTTCGAATATACCGGTCGTATTTAATGTTTAAATTTTTACATAGATTTTTGAAGTCTTCGGCAATGTTATCGCAGTGAATTTGTTCTGGAACCCCTGCTTTGGCAGCGGATTGACTCACTTTTAAACCGTGTTCATCTAATCCTGTCATAAATTGCACATCCAGGTTTTGCAACCGAAACATGCGAGATATCGTATCCGCTAAAATTTTTTCATAGGCATGCCCAATGTGAGGCTTCCCATTGGCGTAATCTATGGCCGTTGTAATATATACTTTTTTCATTTATTTTTGTAATTATTGTTTACCTTATAAGTTTTGTGCAACTATTGCGAGGAATCCTATCTTTACAATTCCATTTTTTCAAAATCATCAAACCCTGATTGCATCAGAAAAATCTTTTAACGACAGCTACTTTTGGCCCTATGTTTACGCAAGGAGCATACCATAGGCACTAGCTTCCAGCCATCGACAACGTTAGGATGTTGACAGAAAGTTCAAAATGAATTATTTGTCTATGCCTTCCAAAGACGACAACAAACGGAAGAACCATAGTTTTTCTATTTCATCGAAAAAATTTTTTTCCGAAAACACCCGTAAAACTTTTGACTCGACATTTTGTGATCGCATTGAAAATATCAAGGACGCTCAAAGGGAGAAGAGCGTGGCAGAGCGGCTTATTGCGTCGGCCTTGAAAACCAAAGTGCCGTCAAACGGCACCGTGGTTTTGAACCTTTCTCTTCGCCAGAGCAAAAATCTAAGTTCAAAAGGAAAAAAAATTATTATGAAAATTCTCCTTGGAACAACAAACAACAAAAAAATCCAAGATTTTACGTCTTACGATTTTTTTCGACAACAAACTTTCGTGACTCTTTGCGACGTTGAAACCACAGAGCCTGAAGAAACAGAAGAAGATCTAAAAGGAAATGCCTTGCTCAAGGCTCGTCACTATTTTCAGCAAACGGGACTGCCGACCCTTTCCGATGATACGGGCTTTTTTATACACGCTTTGGGGGGATTCCCAGGCGTTCATTCCGCCCGCATTGCTGGAGTTTCTCGAGATTTTCAAAAAGCCAAGCTGCTAGTGGCAGAAAAGCTAGAATCGTACCGTGATAAGTCGGCCACGTTTTCTACGGCCCTGGCCTACGTCGATGAGGAAAGGCAGTATGTTGTCCAAGGAGATGTTGTGGGGGATTTTATTTTTCCTCCTAGAACCGAAAAAATAGACAACGACGGATACCGGGACGTTTTTTGGCCCCACGGTCTCCACAAACCCTTTTCGGAATTATCTCGAGAGGAGTGGGAATGGAACTCTTCTCGAGGGCGTGCCATCCAGCAATGGCTTAATTTTGCGAAAAGCGAAGGGTTGGTGGTATGATGCCGTTCGAACAAGAATCAGACAAAGAAGAGACTTTGTTTCCCGAACACCCATAAAAATTAACTCGACATTTTGTGACCATATTGAATATGAAGAACGCTCAAGGGAAGGAGAGGTGGCAGAGTGGTTTATTGCGTCGGTCTTGAAAACCGAAGTGCTGGCAACGGCACCGTGGGTTCGAATCCCTCTCTCTCCGCCATAACGTTGGAACTGGCAGAGGAATAGGGAAATGTCGAAAGGAGCATTAGAAAAGATTCATTCACCCGGTATTTCCCCAAAAACAATGCATAGCCTCGGGTCTAGCGGATTAGGTGTATGGTTTTGTTAAACTCATGTCCATTGGCATCTTTTAATGATAATTTAGCGATACCCTCTTTTTTGCTAAATGAAGACAGTTTACAGGCTGCTTCTCCAATTTGCATGGTGTCACCGATATTAGAAAAAATATATTCGTTCCCGCTGAAATCTTTTATGACGAGAAGATATTCATCGTCTAAAAATTTCTGTTCATTGGTCAAAACGATTTCCTTTTTCAAAATATCATCGTTGATCGTAGCCACAGGAAATTCGTAGTAGACACCATCTTTTTCGTATCCTTGTACATCAAACCCGATTACTCGTATTTTTAGATCTGCACATTTGTCCCCGACGGCACATTCACCATATTTTTCCGTTTCAATATCCTTAAACATGACAATGGTTTTACCATTGTCTTTGGACTGCGAATATCCTTCCACCCTTATCCGATAGGGCTTATCTCTAACCTCAGACAGATATAGAGGGAAAGTATCATCCACCATAAGAACGTCATGGGTTCTAACTATTGTTTTGCCGCCTTCGCTGTACACGGATGGGCACGTAAATAGATCAAACTCAATGGGAGATTTATCTTTTTTCAAGCCTTGGGTCCAGGGAAAGTCCTTTTTGGTAAAAGACAAAAGTGTTAAACCTTCCTCCTCCGTCTTTTTCTGATTTTCAACATCCAACTGCATATTTAAATGATTTTTGTTTTTCTTCAAAGAGACAATGCCCCATAGGCTGCAAAGAATCAAAACAACTCCAAAAAATAAAAAAAACTTCTTATGCTTAGACACGACAACATTATATAAAAACTTTTATCTTTTTCCTAGAATTTTTTGTTATTTTGAATAAACCGCGTGAATATTATTTTTTTATTTGTAATTTTTGCTTGTATTTTTCGTTTTTATATGTTTCTACTTTTAGAAAGGAGATTTTATGAAAAGCAATGTTATTGATAGTTCTGAAAATATAGGCAATGTCGTCTCGGTAAGGCAGCGGGGATTTTTCAGAGGAAAAACAATAAATAACCCTAGGGCAAGGATTAGCAAATTGCATGAGCCAAGGAAACTTTTATTGAAAACACTAATGCGTCTATTCAATGCATTAGCTATGGCAGAGATGATACATGCCGCTTTCCATAAAACTCCCGAACAAATTCGACTCGAAGCAATTAAGCAGGACATATGTCAACAGGAAGACATGCTGAGAGAAGTAAGCTGCTAGGCTTTCCTACGGTTGAAAAATCGAAAAGAGAGCAAGGTAACCCCAAAGCACTTTCGGCATAGGAAAATTTTATAGATGGGCAGGAGGAGTTTTGGAATCTCCCATGGTTCAAAAAATCTTTTAACCTTTTTGGATCTTTGATTAACTGGCCTGCGTTGGCAAGTTTTAGGCTATGCAATGGAGTGACAGCATGTTTCAGCTTCGCCTGGATTTTTCCAGTGCTACCAAAATCAGGGAAATGTCGACGGGCGTGATACCGCTAATTCTCGAAGCTTGGCCAAGGTTTTGCGGTTGATAAAGCTGTAGCTTTTGTCGGCTTTCGTTGCTTAGACTTTTTACGCTTTTGTAGCTGAAAGTGGGGGGGATTTTAACATGTTCCAGTTCTGAAAATTTTTCTATGGCTCTTCGTTCACGCTCGAGGTAGCCCGAATAGGTAATCCTATAAATCACCTCATCTTGTACGGACTGAGTTTCATCGTAAAAATCATTGGGGAAACCAATGGTATCCCGGTTTCGTGCCTGCGTGAGCCAATCTCCTATGGTCTTTGTTTCAAATTTTTCGGAGCGTAGACGCATTGTCCAGGAATTTATTTTATCTATTTTTTCGTGGGTTCGTCGGATTCTAGCTCCATCAATTAACTTAAATTTTTCTGCAAAGTCCAGCAGCCTGACATCGGCACTCCCATGATTTAATAGCAACCTATGTTCTGCCCTACTCGTAAACATCCTATAGGGCTCAAATGTTCCTTTTGTGACCAAATCATCGATCAATACACCTATGTAGGCATCATGGCGTCCCAATACCATCATCTCCTGCCTCAACGATTTTCTTCCAGCATTGACCCCGGCTACAAGCCCCTGTCCCGCTGCTTCTTCATAGCCTGACGTGCCATTAATTTGGCCGGCAAAGAATAAATTTTCTATAACCTTCGAATGTAGGGTAGCATCGATCTGTGTCGGTGGAGCAAAATCATACTCCACGGCATAGGCCGGGCGCAACATACTTGCATTTTTCAGTGCTGGAATACTTTTTAATATCTCCAGCTGAACATCTAATGGCATGCTGGACGACAAACCATTGATATACCACTCATCGGAATGATACCCCTCCGGTTCTAAAAACAATCGATGCTCATCGTGGTCGGGGAAATTTACGTACTTATCTTCAATGCTTGGGCAATATCTCGGGCCGATACCTTTGATTTCTCCCGAGTAGAGCGGTGAACGGGAAATATTGTGCAAAATTATTTCTTTTGTGGCAGAAGAGGTATGGGTAATCCAACAGGACTTCTGGCCGTGAAAATTGGGGCCGAGGATGGCACAGTTTTTAATGTCCCCGGCAAATTTTGTATTAAACATTTTGTCGAATGTTTCCTGGTCCCGGGTATCGTAAAAGGCAAATAGGCATGGGGAGGCATCTCCACGTTGTTCTTCACAGGCAGAAAAGTCGATTGACGCCCCCAAAATCCGCGGCGGGGTCCCCGTTTTCATTCTATCAATTTTAATGCCGTGGGCGGACAGGCTATTCGATAGGTGTTGGGCGGAGAAATCTCCCAGCCGCCCTCCCAGGATTTTATTCTTACCTATGTGTATCAACCCGTGTAAAAACGTCCCGTTGGTTAGTACTACCGTTGTGGAAAATATTTCCATGCCGGCATCGGTGGAAACTCCCATCACCCTATCATCTTTCACGATTATTCCGGTGATGGTTGCTTGGAAGATTGATAAATTGTTTGGCACCCGTGTGAGGATTTGTTTCATTCGCAGGGAATACATATCTTTGTCGCACTGGGCACGGGGTCCCTGCACCGCAGCTCCCTTGGAACGATTTAGAAGTCGAAATTGAATGGCGGTTGCATCCGCATTCATTGCCATTTCACCTCCCAAAGCATCAATTTCACGCACCATATTGCCCTT
>JAISBO010000036.1 GCA_031266155.1 Puniceicoccales bacterium | reverse complement strand
TGAAGTATTGATAGGCCATTTTGAGGGCAACTTCTACGGAAGTAGATCCGTTGTCGGAAAAGAAAAATTTTGACAGGTTCGGCGGAAGCAATTTTTTCAAATTTTCCACCAATGTTTCCGCTGGACCGTGGGAAAATTTAGTAAATATGACATGCTCCAGTGTTTTAGCCTGGGAATAGATTGCTTCGGCGATTTCCCTGTTCCCATGGCCGTGGATATTGACCCACCAGCTGGATATCATATCCATATACTTTTCCCCGGTTTCGGAAAATAAACAGATTCCTTCTCCACGAACTATTTTTACCGCTGGAGCCGTTGTTTTTTCCTGTGTAAATGGTCTCCAAATCACCTAAACACCTCGCTAATTTCGGATGGAACGTGTATGGATCGCAACATCCCCTTTAAATCGTTGCCGTGGGGAATATGGGCAAGTATTTTTGACCCAGAAAATAGCTCAATCGTTTGTTTGATACTTTCCTCCATTTGCCCATTTATAATTATTCCCAGGATGTCAATATTCCTAGCTTTTAAAACCTCTATGGTCATTAGTATGTGATTGATCACTCCCAGCTTTGACCTAGCCACCACAATGGTTCTGGCATTATAAAATTTTATTAGGTCTACCATATGAAAGCCAACCTTGATGGGCACTAAAATACCGCCGGCACCTTCGATGACCGTATTATCTATCCGCCGTTTAAGCAATTTTTCATCGATGGAAATGTCATCAATTTTTGCAGCATCGTAGGGAGACAATGGGGCATTTAGCTCATAGACTTCATCGATGATTTTTGTGTGCGGGGAAAGGATTTTTATGGTTTCACTGTCCCGCATATTTCCCGTTTGGATTGGTTTCCAGTAGGCAACCCCAATTTGTTGACATATCCAAGCCGCTACGGTCGTTTTCCCGACATCGGTATCTGTTCCTGTCACAAAAATATTCACCTTCCCTACTGTTCAAAGTTAGAAATATGATAAGCAACTATTGATACAATGAAAAAATATGGGGATTCCCTTGACAGAGGTAATAGGATCTATACACTTGATAGGTTGTGCGTTGGGATAAAGGGAATAAGGGATTTAGCCTGGTAGAGCTGTTGACCGTAATGTCGGTAATTGTAATACTAGCTGCCATATTGATGCCTCTTGTGGGAAATGCGATAAACGATGCTAAAAAACTGAGGGCGTCAAAAAATTTGCAACAAATCGCAACGGCTTATGTTAGTTTTTCGTTGAAAGACCATTTTAGGGAACTGAACAATTGCAAAAATGCAGCAGAGTGGGCTGGTACACTTTCAAAACATGAAGAACTAAACGTCGCCTCTGTTTTTATTTTCAACGATGATTACTTGGTTGAATCAAATCGCCGAGCCACACCAAAAACAATTGGAATTCGAAAAAATGATCAATGGAGTATCAATCCAGATTTTGAGAATTTTCCGCTGAGTGTTGTCGTAATCTCTGGCATTGCCAGTCGGGCTCCTGCCGCCACCACTCCAATTGCCTATAGCAGAGGCCTTGATCACAGAACAGGCAAATGGCGTCCCGCCAGAGGAAATAACGGTGGAGTCTATGGGGAAATTGGGGGTATTATTGTTTTTCTGGATGGTCACGTTGAGTTTTATTCCAACCTGACAGACGAAGCAAATATGCTCGTGAACTATTACACGGGCGAAAAAACATCGAAAATTTCGGAAGCGGTTAACAGCGGTGCCCGCGCTCTATCGTGGACTGGCGTAGAGTGGGAAGCAAAACAAAAGTAACCCTTGTGACGTATGCCTTCAAATTTGAAAATTTCCTAAAAAGCTTGATTTTTCTGCCATAAAACACAGGAGGTTTACCATGGCTAATCCAACCGATATTCGAAAGGGTAAAGTAATAGATTATAACGGTGTTCCACATTCTGTCCTGGAAGTTCAACACAGGACACAGGGAAGACAGGCGGGGTTTGTCCAGGTGGTCATGCGAAATTTAACTACGGGTGCCTCCACGGCCGTCAAATTTCTTTCTTCCGACAATGTAACATTTTTGACGACAAGCACGATGACGCTGGAATATTCCTATGTTGATGACATGGGTCATCATTTTTTAGACCCGGAAACCTACGAAGATATTTGCCTACCGAACGAATTAGTTGAAAGTAAAAAGAAGTTTCTGGCCATTGGGAAACCATATGACATTGCCTGTGTAAATGACAAACCCGTGGAAATTGTACTTCCAGCCTCAATTACAATGAAGGTGGTGGATGCTCCTGACGCTGTTCGCGGCGATACCGCTTCGAGCGTACAAAAACCAGCCACGACGGAAACAGGACTAGTCGTTCAGGTACCATTGTTCATCAAGCCAGGCGAAATTATTCGTGTCAGTTCCGATGATGGTGCATATATTGGAAGGGCATAGTATTTTGCCAAAGAATGTTGAAGGACCTAGTTCACGCCCATGATCCCTTCAGGGTTCTTTCCTAGCACAAATGGGATAGAGCCGAGCGAAACAAGCCACGTCTGGCATCAAAAAATGCAACTATCCAATTGGTCAAAATCGTTGAAAATGATGGTTGGTTTTGTTTTTACACATTCTGCAATATCTTCATGCAGACGAGTAGAATTGACATTCCCTGTGAATAAAGCTGTTTTGAAGCCGACTTTACGGGCTGGAACTATATCATTGAACATGTCGTTACCGACATATAGGGCTTCCTGGGGGTCTATACCTAGGACTTGTAATCTTTCCTTGCACATATTAAATAAAAGAGAAGATGGCTTTCTATGCTTATATTCGTAGGACCATAGGCAAAGGGATTGTTTGAATCCAAGCGTTTCAAGGCTATTTTGATAGAGTATTTCCATTATTTTTGGCGTATAAAATTGACCAGTTGCAATTATTCCAGCACATATGTCATTATCCTGTAAATTCCTTATAAATTCTAGGGATTTTTTCGCCGGCCATACGGGGTTAATTTTACACTCATAGCACATTATCACTCGACGGATTGAACGTTCTGTCAAGTCTCCATCGATGATTCCGCCGATGAATAATTCATTTAAAAAATCTTGCCAAACGTCACAAATATTAATTTCAGGATATGCTATTCCTTCGGCCCGACGAATATCATAATGCGCCCGTACATGTTCCATGTATAGATTGCTCAAATTTGCGTCATGTTCAAACACATCGAAATCGGACTCCTCCAAGGCCTCTACGATGGTTGTATCGGATTGTATTCCCGATTCTGATAAAGAACTATGGGCAGATTTGGTTGCAAATAGCGTACCATAAACATCAAAAATTACAGCCCGAATGTCGGGAAGCTTTTTCAATTTTGGTTTTATTGGCGAAGCAACCGCTTCAATCGGTTGCAGAAGAGATAATACTATTCTATTTAGCGGCATATGTTTGCGGTGATTTTTATGAAACCCTACTGGCCACGCTATATGGTAAATTTTTTAAAAATTGCGAATAAAAATTGAATTATCTTTTTCACAACCAAATTTATAACCAAAAGTCCTCGGCAATATGCCGAGGACGGGTCCGAATAAATACTAAACTCAACAGCTATTCGCTTGTTGCCGCTGTGGAAGCTATGGCTGCCATCGCCGCCATTTTTTTTACTAGGTGTTCACAACGTTGGAGCCTGCGGCTGTTACCGCTGCAATTTTTTTGCTAAGCGCTCGCACCGCGAGTAGCCACACTAGGCAAATCGTAACTAATATTCCAAATAGGTATGGTGCTAAACTTATCAGTTCTACCTTTTTGCCATGGCTGAATACATTTAGTCCAAAGATCATCAATAATCCAGATTGTAACCATGCTCCACTTGCTTTGCCCAACCGTCCGCCGATGACCTCGACCACGACTTTACCTTTTACTTTCATTTCATCATCGAGTGGGATATAGGCCATTTCTTTCGTTAGGTCAAAGAGAGCATACTTGGTAGCCTTTGCTAAAATTAATATTACCGATCCGATGAAAACCGCTGCCGTTATGGGATTTGTTCCAATCTGAGCCAGTACACCTACAAAATCATTTCTCCATATTATGAAGGAAAAAAATATGCTACCGGCGACTAAAGTTAATGCTGGCGTAATAGCGGCAGCCGTAAACCAGCTAAATTTGCGCAAAATATTACCACCGATAACCATTACAATCATCGATGCTATTCCCGTATAGAATGAATAGCGCCCCATAAACGCATTAAATTCATTGGCGTTGGAATGCATTAATTTTACCTGGCCTTTCCACAGCCCTTCGATTACGTTGACGCCGATTCCATAGCAAATTACCAGTGCAGCTATCAAACCTAAATATGGAGAAGTCACTATAAACATCATGCTTTGCCAGAATCCCATTTTAGCTTTTTTCTTTTTTGCCCCTGGAAGTTCCGGCTTATCATAAAATCGCTTATCGGTTAATACATATTTATAAATCCAACGATGGATTCCCATAAGCACAATACCGGATACTACGACTATCCCCATTAACCATCGCAGAGAAACTGCCCAAGGATCGGGAAGACCGCGAGAAATTTTGGAAAAGTAATCGGCAACTTCTCCTGCCAATAGCAGGGAAAATTGGGCAAGCAATCCAAAAAATGAATAAAATCTTTTAGCTTCCGAAGTTTTACATATTTGATTGGCAAATTGCCAAAACAATAGGGATAGGGTTGCACTTCCCCATAATTCTGACATCACATAGAATAGTGCAAATGACCAGTTTCCTAATATTGCCAATGGCCAACGCACGCTTCCGCTACAGTTATCTTGCCAATATGCAACGGTGGCCGCTGCTGGGTGAAAAAAATCCAAATGGGGATAGATTACAAATCCAAAAAGTCCAAAGAATATTATGAAAAATCCAATGGTCACATAGAACAAATTTTCACTACTCATAGTGTCACTACCTTTGGCATAAAGCAGTGTAAATAATATCGCACTAGGCATGACCAAAAATGCCTTTAAAAAAGGAAGGACTTCCGCTCCCGAATTAGGTGCCGTGATTATCATGGCATCTTTCATGTTTCTTAGACATGTATAATTAAACAGAATGAAAAAAAACATCAACCCCATCGGCAATGCTTTTTTTACTTCGAACCCATAGATCGGGAAAAAGAACTTCCTTATTTTGCCAAATTCTGGCATTGTGTCACTGTCGCTCATAATTTTAAACCTTTTTAAACCCTCCCAAAATACTATTTATTTGTTTTTTTAAGATTAATCAATATTTTTTTGATAAAAGATTCGTTTTTTATCATAGTTTCTAGAGATAATCCCCAGAAACGAATACTATTATGTATCTATGGGAATGCTCTTTCCTCACCTCCAAACGTACAGGCAAGTATTTGAGATTTAGTATAGAGCTAGATCGCTACCGCCACTGTTTCCAGTAGCGGCATGACCGTGATTAGTGTGATGAAAAAACATGGCAGGGAACATTTCTTCCTTTATTTTGCAACGAAAAACACTTGCCCAAGACATTTCCTGCATACTTTTATCAAGCCCATTACCAGTACTGCCGATGCTAGTATTCCCGTTAATGCTGTTCCCATTACTGCTACTACCAGTGCTGCTATTCCTACCGTAGGTATTCCCAGCACTAATGTTCCCAACGCTAGTGCTCCCCTCATTGCTAGTCCTTTATTAGCTGGCGTATGCCCTGAAGGCTCTAGTAGGACATGTTTTCTTTGATTTTTTTCTCCATGGCCGTACTTGCTCTCGAACTGCCTATGATCCATTGTAGGCGGTAATACATCCGATAAAACATTACTAGTTCCTTGGCTATCCATAAATTTAAATTGTCTCCTTTTGTTAAAGTTCCATATAAAATATTATGTTGCAGCTACGCATAGCACACAAAAAAACATAAATCAATAAAAAAAGAATAGTTCTTCGGGATTTAATAAAAAATTTCAAAAACTTTCACTTCTCTATATGTTCCATAACCCTCTTTCCCACTTAATTTGATGATACTTATATTGAGGCAAAACGTGGATGTTTAATCAACGAAAAGAAACCGAAGGACGAAATTAGCACGAGCGTGGCTGAAAAGTAGCTCATTTGGGACAATGATAGATATCGGTGAATACCATATCCTATGAAGGGAGACAGTAGCCCTCTTAGTCCTGTAACGGCAACGTTGAGACCCATGTACAGACTAAATTTTTCCTTCGGTACAATTTTAGTGATCCACAGGCACCAAATTATTTCACCTCCACCGCGAGCAATGCCGGCACAAGCGGATGCAAGAGCGACTAAAAATTTTGTCTTCGTGTTAAAAAACAGTAAGACGCTGGCCATTAGAAATATATTAACCATTAGCTTTATGGCAATAAAATTGAACCGATGGAAAATTTGGCCACAGACAAAGGTGCTCAAAATTCTAAATCCCATGGGGATAGTTATGGATAGGAGGATCGTAAATGTATTCGAAGCGCCCATGCCATAGGCATTATCCATTAGGTATTCTGTCCGCAGGGGCCCCATCATCTGCATGCCAATTCCTGATAGCGACCACCAAAGGAGAGCCATTCCAAATTGCTTGTCCGTAAAAATTATTTTGATATTGGAAACCACGGATTTTTTCCCTTCCGCGGGAAGGATCCTGGAAGGAATTTTAGAAAAGGACAAAGCTGTTCCCATTGCTGCCAGTGACACAAAGAGGAGTACCGGTTTGTAGTTTTGCAAATTTAAATCCATCAATTTTCCTCCTGTCTGGCCAAAAATTATGGTGGATAATAGTAGCAAATTGAGCGTAATGGCTAGCCGACTGCCCCGTTCCTGCGGTGAATAATTTTGCCCGTAGACATCTTCCATCAGAGGAATCGGTTGTTTGGAAAATATTATGGCCAACGATATTAGGAGCGAAAATGGCACAACCGATGTTGCCCAAGTCGAAGCAAATACCAACAATGAAACGATGAACCAATGGATTGTACTAAAATCCATGGTCCCATGTCGCCTTTGCCCTGCTACTAGGGATTGGGTTAGGGCGGTAAAGAAATTTCCCACAAAGCTTGAGGCAAATATGAGAGATTTTATCCAATTGGGGGCCTGAAATACCCGAAGGACAATGACCAAAGCAAGATTCTCGGTCAAAGAATCCATAGGCCCTGAACAAAAACACCTCCAATTGTCAAAGAAGAATGTTTTTTTTGCTACTTCGGCATTTGAAAAAGCTTTGCCCATGCCCTTAGGAAAATGATAAAATTTTTTTATAGCAAGCTGAAACTTGCCTATGGTCTTGTCCCAGTCCTCAAAAAAACCGTCCCGTCGATTTGTGAATTTTTGAGAAAAAATTGACCCAGAATATGTTTAAAAATTGACAATAGCGCGATGGAGTGTATACTGCCCAAAGTTTAAACTCACAAAAGGTTTAATATGTCACGAACAGATTGGAATTCCCTAGAAAAAGCTATTGAACTGGCCGGTGCAACGAAAAATAGCTCCATAGATTTACGTGAAATGCGTGGTGAGGCAGGATATGGTTCTTTAGTGAATACGCTAACCAAAATTGGACACTCCATCTTGACCGAACGACGTTCTTTGAGCGGAAGGATTAAATTTACTTTTTTCCCGGAAAGACTTTTGATGTGGAGCCTGCGTAGGAACCCCATCTTTGGTGCTTTGATAAACGAATTTAAACAAGGGCTAAAAGAGATTTATCACAATTCTGAAAGTCAGAAGTTTCGAGAAGGTATAGAAGGAATTTTTAAAAGCATTGGAGAGCCCATCGGAGAACCGGTACAACCCGCAGAAATATCCACGGAACAAGAACGCAACTTTCGCAACTTAAGAGGAAACGCATACATATCGACCGATGATTCGATTGCGCAAGTTAGATCATTTTTACATGGGCATGGGGATGTAAGATCTGGAGGAGAAGTTCCAGAAATCAGACGTCAAGTTTTTGACGAATTAAATATATCAGATGTTAGGGGAATTCAAGAATTGACACGGGAACATTTACAAGAATGTGTTAATGGAAATAAACCAATGGTGGTAATAGAGGGGGGGAATGCTCTCCTAATCAGGAAAAACGAAAAAGGAGCTTTGGAAATTACAAAATTTACCACACAGCCTAAAACTTTAACAACCCATGGTGGTATTCAGATGGATTCTGGGGATTATGTTAATGCATTTCAGCTGTTTAACCTCAAACATAAATTTGACCCGAACGACCCTGCAAGCTCGCTTGAGAGCATACGAGCTGATTTACGGGAAATATGTGATGGCAAGGGGCAACCAAAGGAAGTTCCCCAGGAACAAATGCTCTTGATGAAATCTGCGGGACAAAATCCAACGAATTTAGATTTTGAATTGTTACAACTCTTGCAATATGCCACGAAAGGAAACCAATCCCAGGAAGCGCTTGTTGCTAGGTTTGAAACAGATAGATACGTCGCCCATTTGGACAATATTAAAGAAAAAATGGCAAGAGAAAGCGGACCTCTATTGGAGCAACACATAGTTGCCCTTAATGCTTTAGGCAGGGATATACAACAAAGGATTCTATCTTTGCAAGCGTCTGGGAAAATTAGTCCAGAACTGGCATCCGAGTGTTTATCAAAGGTAAGCAATGTCCTTACTCGCCCGGAAACAGGCTCAGCAAATCCCGCAGCCACAGCCCAATCCCACAAGGATAACAGGGCAGTATCCCTTGGGAAAGCTAATACTACATACACCCAAAATAGCGCCTTACAAACCTCACAGGGCTGCAATATACAAGTCTGTGATGACGTTCCTACATTCTTGCAACAAGCTGGCTTAAATAAAGAAGGAAGTGCCTGTTCTGCCCGTTTAATCATGGGATTTGCCAGCGCACGAAAGTTTGAAGAGTTTCTGTCAAACCACCAGGGGACCCTTGACTCCCTAAGGGGCAAAAACGAAGGAGAAACCCTAGAAAACATTAGCAATTTCTTTAGAATGGCCGTAGCGTATACGGAATATAATAAAAGAAATGGAATTGCTGTGCCCAAAGATAAACAGGAAATTTATGACAATCTTATAAAATTAGGGGCGGCGATTTATAAAAAATATGGGAAAGAGTGTGGGATTGACAAAGCCCAATATGAGGTTGCAGGTGGGCTTTTGGTCCATGCCCATTGGTCTGAAGAGATACGAGACGCTTTGTTCAATGGAAACAAAACCATAGAAAATTATCAAGATGCAGAACCATTACTATCGTCGTTAAATGAAGACGCCAAAAGTGAATTTTTTACGACGGCAAGAGGAGTAGAAGATTCCGGGCAAAAACTCAATATGCGTCGCAAGGCTGCAGGTAATGGGTTTGCCTATATGCTACTAAGTTTGGCCGAAAATGCAAAGGACGGCATAGCTTTTGACAGGCAGAGCGATATGAAGCCGGCAGTAATAAAAAACGTCTCGTTCGGGGAACAATTGCAAAGTGATTTTAAAGAAATTTGTGGGTTTTTAAATGACAACCCCCAGGGAAAAATTGCGAAATCAAAATATGCCAAACGATTTCCATTCCTAGAGCACTGCCATTTACCTCCCGGTGGAAATGCTCTACAAAAGACGGAAGCCATGCTTTCATGGCTGCAAACCTCAGGAAATGTCAGTGTTTTTAATAACCTTGGAATGCAAAGAATGTTTTGCAAATTGCTATGCGGTGACGCAAATAATCCCCAGGCCTTAGCCGGAGCCCTAAAAGATAGGGCAACACGTAAACAGTTTGTAGGAATCGCCAATCAATTTTTTGAAACAGCCTCTAAAAACCTCCCAAATCCAGTCCAGACGGAGGAGGACATGCAAAAGTATAAACTTTACATGTCACTTTATATTCAGCTGAATGGGATAGTAAAAACAGCCGGAGGCCCCGAGCTTAAGAACAACGCTTTTAGCCAAAAAATTTCACTAGCTGGCATGGCAAACGAAGAACTAGGGTTTGCCTGTGTTTTGTGCCAAAAAATGATCCAGAAAGAAAAATTAACACCCGATGAAGTATTGAAATGCACGGATCCAAAGATGATGATTTGGCCAGAAATGGCAGGGGCGAGCGATACGCTTCTTGAGCGAGATCCAGAAGACTCTTCGGGGATAAAGAACATGTTCGAGGGGGTTCCGTTGGAAGCTTTGCGGGGTTTCATAACTGACCAAGTGAGCAAGCTAACGGAAGATGAATTTCAAAGAATTGGCCAGCAATATGCGCAACAACGGGGATACGAGGATTCCCAAGTAACGGTTGATGTTGGAAATAAACTCATAACAATCAAAGATCAGGACGGCAATGTTAAAGTTAATATCGATTTAAACAATTTTCTATGCCTAATCGATGGAACCCATCCGGAGGAACATGTAAAAACAAAAAGCGATGAACATCCAATATTTACCAAGCTTGGCATTGACGCTACCAATATCCGTTCCAGGGTAAAAATAGAAGGTGATGTTAGCACCGTGGATGGAAAAATAACCATAGATAACCTCACCAACAAAGTAA
>JAISBO010000032.1 GCA_031266155.1 Puniceicoccales bacterium | reverse complement strand
GCTGCTGTTCGCTGCTGTTCGCTGCTGTTCGCTGCTGTTCGCTGCTGTTCGCTGCTGTTCGCTGCTGTTCGCTGCTGTTCGCTGCTGTCGTCCGCTAGTGCTCATGAACGGCAGAATGTAAAAACTTCGTAAAAATTCAAGGGCTTTTTAACGTATTTTTAAAGAATTTCACGGGTTTATATGTATAACAGACTATTATAGTCTTTAGTTTGTTTATTTTTTGAGACAGGATTTTTGTCCATATTTTGTCCATGGACTTTTTACCCATCCCGCCTTTGCATTTTGCTTGGGTCAACAATCCTTGTATTTGTGAAGCCTTGAGGGTGGGGTGGCAGACCGGGCTCGAACCGGCGACCCTCGGAACCACAATCCGATGCTCTGGCCAACTGAGCTACAACCACCACCAATGAGGGCATAAAGTACTGATAGACGTATTATGTCAATGGAAATATTGGAAGAAGTATTCTTTTTAGATAGCATCTTCACCCGTAAAAACTTGAAGAGCCTATTCCTTCGCTCGGAACTCTTCCTTATCCACCTGTGCGGAATTTACGCGTTTTTTACAATTTTCGTTGACGGGCGAAGGAAGGAAGTTACACTGTGGGGAAAAGGGTTGAGTATGGATAGAAAAATTTTTGTCGCCACAGCGATGGTAGGTTGTTTAATTTTTTGCCATAGTTCAGCCGCTGCTGCTGTCCTAAATAAAACCATAAACGAACTAGAGAAATCCCATCAGGCCTGGGAAATAGATAATTCCAAAGACAACAATGTTGTATTCAGCGAGAATGGCAGCATAGTAGTCAACGGAAGAGAAGACCCCGATAGTGGAGTTGCCATTGAGGTTGGGTTTGGTGGAAATGCTAGCACATATAGCTTAGGAGACAAACAAAAATCTCTGCTCACCGTGACATTTGACAATGATGCTCGTGTCCCAACGGAATTGAAGGAGTCAGAAAATAGTGAGATCAAAGCCCATATCTGTGCGATAAACACAATCGCTGATCAGCCTGCTGGGGGCATTAACCTTTCGGAAGGTGCGAGTCTGGCTATTAGGGGAGATAACGGCCATTGTCCTGTGATGATAGCATATTCCAGGGTTGCTGAAGGAGGTTCTGTCGCAACCACAATTCAGGCCATGGCAACAAATCACGTTGATATCCATAGCACAGCATCCCTAACCGCTTTTTCTTTTTCTCCTTCTGCTTCCGCAAGCACTGGGATCGGAGCGGCCTCAGCGACAGAGAATGGTCCCAGTACGGTAAATAGCCTAGATGTACGGTTCGGGGATAGAAATAAACTAGAAGCCGTTTCTATTTCTACTTCTACTTCTACTTCCGCAAGCACCGGGATTGGGGCGGCCTCAACGAATGGGGCCGGTACGGTGAGCAACCTAGATGTACGATTTGGGGATAGGAATAAACTAGGCGCCATTTCTACTTCTACTTCTACTTCTGCAAGCACCGGGATTGGGGCAGCCTCAACGAATGGCGTCAGCACGGCCAGTGCCGTTAGGGTGAATCTGAACGGTAGTCAAGACGTTGTTGTATTGGCCCATGCTCCAAGTGCTTCTAGTATTAAGGTCAATGCCTTCGGTGCCGACAATACGGATAAGAACACCAATGAATTTGGTTGGCGTGTGGGCATATTCGCCGCCGGGGAGGAAACAAAGGAAGGGGAAGAGATTGTTGCCAAGCCCATAGCACAGGACTCCGAGGTAACCATTATGGCTGCAAAACTGGCAGAGGCGAGTATTACCGCTATAACATTGGGAGCTGACCAGGGGGCCAGTAATGCCGACTATGCCCGCGCATTCGCCCTTGGCGAAGATTTCAAAATTTACATCGGGGGAATGGCCAATTCAACCGACAGTGGATTTACTCCAATCCCGGCGAATGGGAAAAACAACATTGTCAAAATCGTGGGTGCCATCAGCAAAGCTCAGAATTCGGCCAGTACAGAAGGCTCCAGCCTCACCATAGACAGTGGATGGGTGGTAAAAACCTGCGGTCCCGTTGAAGATCTCGCGAGAATTGACATAAAAGGTGGTGCTAAGTGGAATGTCTATGGTCCCACTTCAGACCTCCCCGAGATCCACGTTCAGTCGGGGGTTCTTCACCTGACAAAGGGAAATCAGATTGAAGATGAAGAAGGCGAAGGGGTGAAGACAGTAGTGAAAGATTACCCGTGGAATGGTTCCTCCGGGGGAAGTTTGACCTTGAAGGAAGGCCATAAACTCACCCTCTACGTCGACAGTTCCAGTGCAGAAATTTCGCCAACACCTTTCTCGGGCACATTTAGACGGGTGAATGGATACGTATCCATCGATGCAGGGATGGAAAATGCGTTGACCTTTAAAGGTGGTAAAATTGGCCTTGAAAAGGTTGACCAAAACGAAGAGAAAACGTCCGGCTATTGGCTCATCAGGTCAGAGGCAGATGAGAATGTGGCAGCCGTTGCCAAGCTGTTGGGGATAAATGATTCTTTCAATCCTAAAAATTTTATACAGGAAAACATCAACCTATACCGATTAACCAATGACTATGCAGCTTCTCTTTTTGCGCCGAAAGAAGGTGAGGCTCTGGCAACCACATATGCATGGTTGGACGACGAATCGGCCGCATACCTGTTTAACGACAGAGAAAATGGCATTAGTGGATTATATATAGGAACTAAACAGGAACAATCTGCTAGATCCCAGGGGGAAGTCTATGTCAATGTGGAACTGGCATCCTTGGCAGTGGCGGCCCATGATTTGCTCATCAATGCCATCTCCGACCGCCTGACACATGTAAAAGGTTGTCTTGCCGACCCATTTGTCCATGTCATCTATGGCCATGTTTGCCAGGATAAACTTACCAGGCGAGGGTACCATAGTAACATGGGTGGCTTTGTCGTAGGTGCTGACAATGTGTGGGATTTGCCCAACGAGAGATATTTTCGCTTCGGTGCTGCTTTTGGGTACGTTTATGGGAAGACAAACTTTTCCGGCGCAGCCGTTGGTGTTAAAGAGTCCGCCAAGCATGACATCTATGTGATAGAACTTTTCGGTGCCTACGAGTTTTTCAACGACAAACGTTTAAAGACCAATGTCGGACTTACCTTTGGTTATGGTCGAGGTAGTGACAGGTTGGATTTGGGTTCCAATGTTAGAGGTACTGCACCCAGAGACACTAAAATCAAATCTAATAATATTTCTTTTGGTATAGAATTCCTCAAGAATCTGTATACATACAAGGGTTGCCAGTTTGGCTTGTGGCTCCGGGCAAATTACAACCACATTGCCCAGAAAGAACATGACGAAGTGATAACAGCCGTAATGGGGACGCAACAAGTCCCTTCCGTTGGACACAACCTTCTCACCACCGTCCTAGGACTCAATGTCGAAAGGGAAATTCTCAACCCGGAACATGCCGATAAAAAGTGGTTACTATCTCTAAAGGCTGGGTGGGAATACCAACTAATGCGGAAACATTCCGACGCGACTATTCCCTTTGTCAATGACTTCGGAAGAAGCGAAATTATGCCTACCTATGGACAGCCCAGCAAACATGCTGCCGTTGCGCTCCTCGGGGTTTCCAAAAAGCTGAATGTCCACTGGAGTGTTGTCGGTTCATACATGTTGAGATTCAACAGTGATATCTCTACCCACAACCTTTCCTGTGGTGCCGAATACTCTTTCTAGAAAATAGAAAAACCAAAGGTCTCTTTCAGAACGAATTTAGCCTAGTTTCCGTAAGTTTACAAAATTTACGAAAATTGACAAGTTGCCGTTGACAAGGGGATAGTATTAGTTACCCTATGGACCTCATATGAGGTATTTGGGGCAAAAGACATTTGGCCTTTTGATAGCAACCATTGGGTGTTTATTTTTTAATTCTAACTTGAGAGCTGTCGATGAAATGTTACTCGTGGGTACAATGGGAGCCAGTTCAGTGGTTATATTGGGAGAATTCCCAACGGTGACTGTCAATAATTTACTGACCAATGCGCTTTCTAACCGCATGACAAATGTCAATGACAAATGTCAAAGGCTGCCTTGGGGATCCATTTGTCCATGCCATCTATGGGCATACACACCGGAATAATATTGTCGAAAAGTATGGCTACAAAGACAACACCTGTGGTTTTATCCTAGGAATTGACGATGTTTGGACATTTGCCAATGAAAAATATTTCCGCCTGGGTGTTGCCCTGGGCTATGTTCACGGCAAAACGAAACCTTTTGGCAGTCTTTCTTCAACAAACAGAGTTTCCGCTGGAGATAATATGGACAAGCTCATTGACGAGCTCGACATAGATTTCGGCCGTGACGTCTGCGCAGTAAGACTTTTTGGTGCCTATGAGTCATTCGATGATAAATGTTTGAAAACCAATATCGGGGTTATTCTTGGATATAACTACGGCAGAGATAATTTGCATGCAGATTTCTCTATCCTAACTAAAGAGGATCCAATGTTTGACACCAAATTTATATCCAGTGGCTTTTCCCTGGGATTGGAACTTATAAAAAATCTATACGCCTACAGAGGATACCAATTCGGATTATGGTTTCAAGCAAACTATGCACATGTTTCCCAGTATATTGCAGTGGGAATCCCCGACAGTTTTCTTGCCACCGTCATCGGCTTTAATATGGAAAAGGAATCCTTTAAACATGCCGACAGAAAATTTACGCTTTCTTTGAAAGCTGGATGGGAATATCGAATAGTGGAAAGTTTCAATTCAAACGCCGTTTCCGTTCTTACTTTCATGAATAGACTTAATGGGCCCTATATCACCTCGAGACACCCGGTCAGAAATACTGCCGTTATATCATTCAGAGCTTCACAAAAGCTGAATGACCACTGGAGCATCGTCGGGTCATATGTCGCAAGATTCAGCAGGGACTTTTTAGCCCATAGCCTCGCCTGTGGAATTGAGTACTCCTTCTAGGGTCAGGGGTTTATGCCCTCACAGAAGGTGAAAAGCCTTTCAAAATGGAAAAACGAGTACCTTCTGTTAAAAAACGTTTTCGGGGGGAAATAGCCTGTGGATGTAGTTTTCGATGGAGAACTGCTCCAGAGATTCGGGGGTTTCTCCTGTTCCGACGAAGTAGATTGGGATGTGAAGTTTCTTATAGGCCCCGACGAGTGGGCCACCGGAGCTGGTCCCATCAAGCTTTGTCATAATTAGGCCCGTAAGTCCGATTTCAGCATGGAAGGTCTTGGCAGATTCTATGGTATTGCTTCCGATCGCACTGTCTAGGACCAGCCAAACGTTAGGATCCAAATCGGCATTTGATTTTTTTAAAACTCGGAAAATTTTTTGCAATTCTGCCATCAGGTTAGATTTGACATGGAGCCTTCCAGCAGTGTCTAAAATTAGAATGTCTTTTCCCCGGGCGACTGCTGCTTTGTACGCATCAAAGGCGACGGCAGCGGGGTCTGCCCCATGCTGGCTTGAAATAACATCGATGGATAATTTTGATCCCCAGGAGTTTAATTGTTCATTGGCGGCGGCACGAAATGTATCGCAGGAACCCAGCATGACTTCCCTGGCGGCAGTTTTGTAAAAATAAGCCAACTTGGCAGCGGTCGTAGTTTTCCCAACACCATTAGCTCCAACCAGGCAAATGACCTGTGGCTTTTGTCCATCAACGTTTAGGGATGCTTCGGCCCCTTCCAGAGTTTTTTTCAAGACCATGGATACGATATGGATGATATTTTCCCTTCGCAATTCCCTATCGTGTTTTAGTGCAGATTTTATTTCGTCGATGATTTCGGGAGTAACTTCTGTACCGAAATCGGCATCATAGAGCACATTTTCGATATTTTTTATGGACTCTTTGTCGACGGTGTATGGAATAACTAGGTGGAAAAATTTTTTAGCCGTATCCTTGGCGGACCTGGAAAAATTTTTCAAAAATTTGAACATGCTTGCCCCTATAAAACCAAAAAGAACAAGAAACTGCAAGAAATTAAAAAACTTACCAGAACGATAATGAAGACGGTCGCTTCACCTCAAAAAAATTTCCTACCCCACTTTTTTTGGCTACAACGAAAGGCAATCCTCCCTAAAAGGTCGGTGAATGCCGATTTTTACAAATCCTGAGCCTAGGGGTTTTGCTTGATCATTTTTTGTAAATTTTCTATGGTGCGTTTTACGGAAATGTCGTGTTCCATGGCACTCTCAACGGTTTTGCATGCATGGATAACCGTGCCGTGATCCCTTCCTCCAAACTCACCTCCAATATCCACCAATGAACGATTTGTCATCAATCTGCACAGGTACATTGCAATTTGTCTTGGAAATGCAATATTAGCCGGTCGCTTTTTCCCCGTAATATCGTTGAGCGATAGTTTATAATGGGCACAAACTTTTCGTTGGACCGATTCTATGGTGATCTCAATGGTTGTCTCTTCGAAAAACAAATCATGCAGGATATGTTCTAACAATTCGGAATTAATTGGGGCTTTGGTAATTGAAAGATAACTGGCGATTCTATTCAAAGCTCCTTCTAGCTTTCGCACATTACTTGAGACCCTGCTGGCCAATGTTTCAATTATATCATGGGGAAGTTCGAGGTGCATGGCAGTCGCTTTCTTATCAAGAATTGCAATCCTGGTTTCCAAATCCGGGGCCTGAATGTCAGCCACCAATCCCCACTGAAACCTAGAAACCAATCGATTTTCTAGTCTGGCTATTTCGGATGCTGGACGGTCGCTGCTTAGGATAATTTGTTTCTGCGCTTCAAATAGCTCGTTAAAGGTATGGAAAAATTCTTCCTGTATGCGCTCTTTTCCAGATAGAAAGTGCACATCATCGATCAATAAAACATCCACGTAGCGATACTTTTTCCTAAACGCGCCCAGATTATTTTTTTGCAGTTCGGAAATGAACTCGTTGGTAAACTTTTCGGTGGACGTGTAAACCACGTTTATTTTTTTATATTTGTTCAATACACTATGAGCCACCGCTTGCATTAAATGGGTCTTTCCTAGACCAGTGTCGCCATATAGAAATAGCGGATTGTAAGCGCGACCGGGGGTATTGACAACGGCCGTACAAGCCGCGTGGGCCATTTGATTTCCAGACCCTACGACGAAATTTTCGAATGTATTTTGTTTGTTGAGTGTGATGGGAGTCATTCCCTTATTTTGCTCTCCCAGCATGCTTTTTTTTGGTTTTTGAGATAGGTTGGAAATTTCCTGGAGGGCTTGCGGTTCTTTATCCTGTACACGAAATGAAATTCTTATGTCCCGTCCCGCTTCTCGGCATAAATTTTTTGACATTATGTCCAGGTAATTTTCCTGTAACCAAATGGCGGTAAAATCATTCATTACCCCGAAAACAATAGCATTTGGCGTTTCTTCGACGACATATAATGGCTCGAACCACGAACGAAAAATATCGCGGGGGAGTACTTCCCTTAGATTATCGCGAACAACTTTCCAGAGTGTAGAATTTACGGTAAGATTTGCATTCATGTTAAGAAGCGGTTAAAAGTTGTTCACAAAATTATGAGCATAAATTTTAGTCCTGTGCTAAGGGTTTTTTCGAGAAAAGCAAAATTAATTTTTAACATATTTTTATCTAGGCTTGGAACTGAATCCCTTTGTTTATGCCGACTTAATCGGTAAAATCTGCGAATCAATTCCCAGTGAAATTTAAACATCGATGCTATGATTCGCTTGGACGAAAGAAAATCAAGAAGAAGAAGTTAACAAGTTATTCACATTACAATGTGGACAATACGTAGAAACTTTTAGTAGAGAGATTGCCGTAGAATAGTCTTAGCTTTATCTATCCAGAAAAAATTTTTTTACGAAAATTTTTGTTATTATTGGGGAAGACTTTCCGTATTTTGACCAATCAAAAAACTTTAGATTGCCGTTGAAAAAATTTTTCATAGGGGTATTGTACAATCAATGACTAAGGAATTTGGGCAGCAATTTGTCGAAGCTAGAAAAGCACGGAGTGTTACATTGGAAAAGGCTTCCGAAGAAACGAAGATTAAAATTGAATATCTCGCTGGCATAGAAAGCGGAGAGTCTGATTTTAATTTGCCTGCTATCTATCTGCGGGGATTTATCAAGATTTACGCTAGGTATTTGAAATTGGACGTCGATGCCATCATGGAAAGTTGTCCTCTGGAGGAATTTGAGGTTTTACATTCAAAATGTGTTAAAAAGGCTGCGTATAATACACTAATTGCCAATGAAAAAGAGCGGGAAGATGGAGCGGATTTGGGAATAAACGATACGATTCCCTTTTCAAAAAGATTTAAACGGCTTATGGAAAAATTTAAAACCATTGTTCAACACAGGCATTTTGCAAAGATAGTATCCGGCTTGGTAATTGTTATTTTAGCATTTATAGCTTTTTCCAAAACATCCTTCTCCAAAACGGAATATGCCAAAACTCAATCCAGGCGAGCAGACAAAATACTAGATACGGCAAACCAATCTGTATTATCGTTGATTCCAACGGGGAATGTGAAAGTTGTTGTACGCTCCAAAGCGTCCGGCGAGAAAATTTTTGCGGGAAACTTGGAATCGGGTGAGGTGAAAAAAATATTTTATTCGGTCCCCATCCAAGTCTTCTACGACAATGGTGAGTTTTTACTAATTAAGCAGGCGAATGGAGAGCAACTGTATCCTCAGCCTGGACGAGGTGGCATAGAAATTAAATAGATGTTGGTATGAAAATTTCAATATTTGGTGCTGGAGCCTGGGGAACGGCCATGGCTTGCTATTGCAGGACGATCGGCCACGGTGTCGTTTTGATTCCCAAGTTTGAGGAACAGGCAGCTAAGATGGTAAAATCCCAGGAGAATGTTGATTTTCTCCCCGGAATTAAATTTCCAGATGGCATAAGCATAACCACAGATATCGACATACAAAATACGGATTTGGCATTTTTAGCATGTCCAGCAGTGGGAATGGAAGATCTTTGTCTAGACTTGGCTCGGGCATCGGAAGGAGTGAAAAAGCTCCCTCTGCTTGTTTCTCTGTGTAAGGGTATACAGAATGAAAATTCGGAGACGGCTTCCGATTTAATTGAAAGAATGTTGCCAAATTTCGAATATGGTGTGCTTGCTGGCCCAACAAACGCGAAAGAAGTAGCGCAGGGAAAACATGCTGCCATGGTTTTAGCCACAAGCTCAAAAAATATCTATGAGATACAAAAAGCATTGAGTTCTGAACGGATACGAATTTATAGCGGTAGAGATGTAAAGGGAGCCGAATTGGGGGGATGCCTAAAAAACGTCTATGCGATTGGGGCAGGTATTTGTGATGGCCTAGGGTTTGGTGACAATGCTAAGGCTGCCTATTTAACCAGGGCATTGAAAGAATTGGTGACGATCGGCACCTCCCTTGGTGGCCAGGCGGAAACTTTCTATGGCCTGAGTGGATTTGGCGATTTTATTGCCACATGCATGGGAGAATGGAGCAGAAATCGTACCTTTGGTGAAAGGTTGGGCAAGGGGGAGACTGTGGATGGAATTTTTGCAACCCAAAAGGCTGTCGTTGAAGGGTATAAAACCGTGAAAGCCTTTTATTTCATTTGCGAAAAAAAGAACGTAAATGCTCCGATAATATCAGCAATTTACTCGGCTCTATACCTAAAGGTACCTCTTCAAAAGTGCATAGAAAGCCTGCTTAATCGCTCATTGAAGTCAGAATAGAGTGATCCATGTCGCAGCAGATAAACATTCTGATAATAAAACCATCCAGCCTGGGTGACATTATCCATGGGTTACAAATAGTTGCGACCATAAAAAAGTGCCTATCAAACATATCAGTGGACTGGGTAGTGCGTGACTGTTTCATCGATGTGGTGAAATCTTCCCGATTGGTCGATAAAATTTTCGTATTTTACCGGGGCCAGGGCATTCGAAAATTTACAAATCTCATGGTGAACATTAGAAAACAACACTACGACTATGTCTTTGACATGCAAGGCCTGGCGCGTAGTGGTATAATGACATATTTTTCGCGCTCCGATAGAAAAGTTGGCCGGTCGGATGCCAGGGAGTTTTCGTGGATGGCATATAATAGAAAAATTCCACTTCCCCAGGTGGGGAAGCGACATGCCCTAGATATTTTATTGCAGTTTTTGCCAGAGTTGGGCTTGGAAGCAAAGCTACAAGGAAATTTAAAATTTTCAACATCACCGAGCAACATGGTAAGGGACATTTTTTACAACGATAGGCATGAGAAATGTAAACTAATTTTGCTATTTCCAGAAAGCAGGCGGAAAAAGAAGGAATGGCCATATTTCAATTCGTTGGCAGAAGCATTGGGCGAAAAATTGTCCACCATGCGAATTGTTGTCCTGGCACAGCGGTGGATCAATGTGCCATCCACATTGCTGAATGTCTATAATCTATCCGCGCGGACATCGATGGATGACCTCATCTACTTGGTACAGAATTCTACGTTGGTGATTGCAAACGATAGCGCCCCCGTACACTTGGCGGCAGCATTGTCAACTCCCGTCATTGCACTGTTCGGACCGACGGATCCTGCAAGGTTTGCTCCCTATCCCATGGATTCGGAACGCAACGTGGTGCTTCAGGCTAGAAACCAAAAATTGTCATCCCTCAGTGTTGAAGATGTTATGGACCATGCCCTACGTATTGTATAATGTTATATGAGGCAACCCCTAGATGTGCGGATGGCGATGTCGAAATCAAACGCCTCGACAAGCTCTTCGGCATCAACTAGAGGAGGAGGTAGCCGTTGATAATTTTTTTCGCCAATGATTTAACCCTTCAAAGGGGAGTGGCAAATTGCCACTCCCCTTTGTCCTAATCCGCTTAGGGGTTTAAATAGGAGAAAAGTTCTTTTAAATGCGCACCATATGAACTCCATGGTAGAGTATTTGCTCTACAAAATGATTTTTAACATCTTAAAAGTAGTGGTCGTTGCGATTTTTATCTTAAAAATAGATCCTGTCGGAACTATGATGCCGGCGGGACTAATGGTCATTGTAGTGACCTCGGCATTGTGTAAACAATATCACGTCACCGATAATTTCATAAATCAGGCGGTTCTTTTTGTCTATGTGCCGCGACCACTTATTCCCTCCAAGGTGACGTAGCCGTTCCGGTTGACCTAGCCCTTCCATGGGATGTTCCAGGATGTCGGCTATTAGAACTTTTATTTTGGTAGTCGTCTCTTTGTCATACTTTCGGAATCTTTCGAATTCTTTATCAAATCGCTTTGTAGTTTCGTACCCAAACATTTTTAATCTATTTCCTTTCCCGCATCGACAGCCGCTTCAAGTTTTTCTAAATGAGCAAATAATTCTTCCTTGGTTTTACAAACTGTGGTTAGTCCCGCTGCCGACTCCGCATGAGCTTCTTCAAATATCTTTTCGAGGACATCAACGTTATAGGTATCGCCGGAGCCATCCTGGTAGAAGTGAATTTTAGAGAGGTCATGGCCGCGAATAGCATGCCTGAGCATGCCCATCAGGTATTTGGGGAGTGAGACATTTTCCTCCTTGGCGTTAGCCCGTGCCAGTTTCAAAAGGTTCGTCGGAGTCTCGTCTTCGTCCGATAGTCCAAAAAGTGGAAATGTTGCTGATGAATTCATCATAATAATATAATGGAATAAAAAATCATGTATCATGTCAAGGAAGAAGCAACATAGGTTTGCAAGTTTGGACAATTAATGGCTAGGGGGGCTAGGTAAATTTTTGTTTTGCGTATGATACCGTTTTAAACGGTTGTTATTGATATGGCATAATTTTTGCTTATGATGTTTCCATGGCAAAAAAATCTTCGTCGGAAAGGGGACATGAACAGCCAAATGATCATCCTGGGAAAGAAAACGGTGTCCAATATGTTGAAAAACAAAAGGCAAGCGATGGGATTTCAGGCAAAGAATTGGATGAGGCCGTGCAAGATTTAAAAAATCAACTGGCGGACAAGCAGAAGGAAGCGGACGATTACAAAGATTCCATGTTGCGGGCATTGGCTGATTTTGAAAATTATAAAAAACGAACCCAGAAGGACTTTTCCGAGGTACGGAACAATGCCGTTGCAGGCATCTTAGAAAGTTTATTGCCCATTTTGGACAACTTCGAGCTTGGGCTGGCTGCCGCTGACCAGCATGGAAGTGATAAAATCGTCGATGGGTTTAAAATGATTTTTGCGAGCTTTAAAAGCTTACTAGCTGCCAACGGTGTCCAGGAGATTTTCCCATTGAATGAAAAATTTGATATGCATTTCCATGAATGCGTACGGCGGATGGTGGACAATGCGAAAGAAAGTGATACCGTTATTTCCGTTGACAGAAAGGGTTATAAACTCAATGATAAATTACTGCGTCCGGCTGTAGTAACGGTTTCATATCATGAAGAGCAGAATAAAGAATCAGAGTAAAAATGGGAAAAGCTGACTATTACGATGTCCTTGGAATATCCAAGAGCGCTTCCGGGGAAGATATTAAGAAAGCCTATCGCAGGATGGCAGTAAAATATCACCCGGATAAGAATCCAGGGGATAAGGTTGCCGAGGAAAAGTTTAAAGAGGTTGCCGAAGCGTATGAAATTCTGGGAGATGGTGACAAACGTTCCGCCTACGATAGATATGGGCACGGTGCTTTTGAACACGGAGGAGCACAGGCCGGTGGGTGGGGATCGGGAGGACATGATCCCTTCGATGTATTTCGCGATGTGTTTGGTGGAAGTGGCTTCGATGATTTGTTTGGATTTGGTCGCCATGGTTCTTCCGGTGAATCAAGAAGACAGCCGGGGAGCGATTTGCGCTATAATTTGAAAATAACGCTTGAGGAGGCCTTCCATGGCACAGAAAAAACCATAAAATACAGCAAGCATGCGACATGTGCCAAATGTAATGGCAGTGGGGCTGCCCCAGGATCGAAAAGAGTCACCTGCAAGACCTGTGGAGGCACGGGAATACTTTCCATGCGCCAGGGCTTTTTCAGCATGCAACAAACTTGCCCCGATTGCCATGGTGTCGGGACAAAGATTGAAACCCCATGCCACGATTGTAGAGGTACTGGCCGAGTGATGGAATCGTGCACAACGAAGGTAAAAATCCCCGCAGGAATATTTGACGGAGCCAGCTTGCGGATGAAGGGTATGGGGGAAGCTGGAGCGAACGGCGGGCCCAATGGAGATCTATACGTAGCAATCTATATCATGGAAAATAAGCGTTTCGAACGCCATGAAAATGACCTATACTGTGCCCAGAAAATCCCATTTACTACGGCAGCTCTCGGTGGAGAAATAGAAGTCGAAACCATCGATGGCCAGGCAAATCTTAAAATTCCAGCCGGAACGCAATCGGAAACGATGTTTCGCGTTAAGGGACATGGAATGCCGGATCTAAATCGGCCGGGGAATCGAGGCAATCAATACGTAAAGATTGCCATCGATGTCCCGACAAAATTATCCCGGGAACAGAAGGAAAAATTGCAAGAATTCGAAAAGTTATGTAACATAAAAAGCGGTGGATTTTTTCAAAGGTTTAAAGAGAGGTTTGAATCACTATGATAGCGCGGGAGTTTTTTGAAATAGACGAATCGGGAAAATTTATCGAACATTTTGGGTGGGACGAGGATCCCGTCCTTTGGCTCAAAAAGATAAATTTTGCCATTTTAGACATGGTCAGTGTGTCCAAAAAGACGAAACAAAATATCCCTCCAGGGTGTCACATTGGGAAGGATGTTTTCATACACGAATCGGTGCAACTACCACCGGTTTGTGTCATAGAAGGTCCGGCTTACATCGATGAAGGGGCTAGCATTCGCCCATTTGCCTATGTGAGGGAAAACGTAATTATCGGTAAGAATTGTCTAATTGGAAATTCCTGTGAATTAAAAAATTCCATACTTTTACATAATACACAGGTGCCGCATTTTAATTACGTGGGAGACTCTGTTCTGGGAAATTTTGTGCACCTTGGAGCCGGTGTAATTTTGGCAAATTTGAGGCTAGACAAGAAGAATATTATCACACATTACGAAGGAGAGCGAGTTGAAACGGGTATGAAAAAAATTGGGGCAATTATCGGCGATCACTCCGAAATTTCCTGCAATTCGGTGATTAATCCAGGAACCATTTTGCCCAAAAACTCAATGGTAATCAATGGGCAGGTGAAAAAGTTTTAGGGACCGAAATATGTGCTCCCTAAGACGTTCCGTTAAATGGTATATTTTTCTTGCAAGTCAATGTTGATTTATTTTTTTATTCTAAGATAGTAGATGGCGTTTAATTTTAGGAGTAAAATAGCAAACTTTTTTACCAATTTCTTTGGGCTTTGGGCCCATGATATTGGGATTGATCTTGGCACGGCAAATACCTTAGTTTTTGTTCGAGACAGGGGAATTGTGTTACGGGAGCCTAGCGTCGTCGCAATTTATGCAACTTCGCGGCGTGTACGTGCCGTTGGGTTAGAAGCTCGAAAAATGTTAGGGCGTACACCGGGAAGCATAATAACATTACGCCCCATGAAAGACGGTGTTATTGCCGATTTCGAGGTAACAGAAGCGATGCTACGATATTTTATCAGCAAAGTATCCGGTTCGGTGCGGTTGGTTCCTCCTCGGGTCATCATTGCCGTCCCATCCGGTATAACAGAGGTAGAAAAACGGGCCGTAAAAGAAGCAGCTATCCATGCGGGTGCCCGCGATGTATTATTAATTCAAGAACCAATGGCGGCGGCGATAGGGGTTGGTTTGCCCATCGATGAACCGGCCGCCAACATGATAGTAGACATTGGTGGAGGAACGACGGAAATTGCTGTTTTGTCCCTAAATGGGATAGTTTTGGCACGTAGTATTCGCATTGGGGGCGACGAAATGGATCGCAACATAATCGACTATGTCAAACGTGAATACAACCTA
Organism: Puniceicoccales bacterium; assembly: GCA_031266155.1. GTDB lineage: Bacteria > Verrucomicrobiota > Verrucomicrobiia > Opitutales > JAIRKQ01 > JAIRKQ01. Next base: position 12,698 of record JAISBO010000032.1, on the reverse strand, counting down.
ATAATTGGTGAGCGTACCGCAGAAGAATTGAAGATGAAGATCGGTTCAGCTTCCCCATTGGAAGCAGAACTTTCAATGTCAGTAAAAGGTCGAGATGCGGTTGTGGGGCTTCCGAAAACCATTACCATTAATTCCAGTGAAATTAGAATGGCACTAAAGGATGCGGTTGTAACCATTGTAAATGCAACCAAGGGCGTTTTGGAACAATGTCCCCCCGAACTATCATCGGATCTGGTCGATCGTGGCATAGTGCTTGCGGGTGGAGGAGCAATGTTAAAAAATTTGGACATTTTGATGTCCGAAGAGACAGGACTTCCAGTTATCGTTTCCAACGATCCCCTCAGTGCGGTTGCCAATGGCACGGGAACAGTTTTGCAGGACCTATCAATTTGGTTTGACAATGAATAGCGTTGTTGATTACGGGTCCTTTAAGAGTTTGTAAAGGTTAGGTTATTTTTCCGATGAAAAAGCTTTGGATATTGTTTATTCTTTTTGCAGTTGCTATATTGGCCTATGTCCAATGGGGCTTGGGAGATATTCCGGGAGAAGAAATGTACGGTATCATGGGCAAAGGCAAAGCCACCGAGCAAATGATGTTTAGGTACATACGGCAGTATAACACACAGATCGATTCTCTCCGATTAAAATACCTCGTAGAGTGCTATCTATGGGAGTCTGCCTACGAAGGAGTGAATAGTGATGCGGCATTTGCGCAAATGTGCCATGAGACCAATTTTTTAAAGTTCGATGGGAATATTGATATCAAGCAAAACAACTTCAATAGTTTGGGGACCATGGTATACGATATGTACTGGGCTTGCTTTTTTACAATAAAAGAGGGAGTTCGTGCCCACGTACAACATTTAAAAGCTTACGGATCTAAAAAACCACTGAAAAATCCATGCGTTGATCCGCGGTTTGATATTGTAAAAAAAGGAAGCGTAAAATTTGTTCGCGATTTGAACAGCAAATGGGCAGGCCTAGAGTATGGCAAAAGCATAGAGAAGAAAATTGACATGTTACTAAGTATGTAGCATATCTACTTTTTCATCAGAAAAGTCCTTAAAATTTCACTCGGCAGATTTCGCCATTTTCCTTTATGTGAAAATAAATGTTCTTTCCTTCATCCTGGAAAGTTCTTTTTTTTCTCTATTGCCATGGATCGACATTAAAATAAAGCAACCGGCTGAAAAAATATCTCAGCCGGTCCTCCCCTAACTAAACCGCACTTCCTAACGGTTGTGTTAAATATATGTATATAATATGAGGCTTTTTGCAATCAAAAAAATCATTTTTGATGATTTTTTAACAAAATTCCGTTAGAATTTACATGGAAAAAGTCTACATCTGCCAATAAATCTACTTCACGCGTCATATTCGTCCAAACATCATCTAGCCATAATAGTTCTTTTTCCGAAGCCGATAGGTAGGTATTCAATAGCAGTGAAAATATGTACCACATCGGAAAAATATTATCATTTGGGGGGTTAACAGCTTTATAAAACTTTTGTAATCTCCAGTCCCTATTGATAAAAGTTCCGGTATTTTCGAAAACCGTTGCGACTGGGATGGTAACAGTTGCTCGTTTTGCTGTTTTATTGTTTTCAGTTCCTATATAGAATATTTCCAGCCCATCTGGTAATACGTAGGGTATGCCGTAGGAAAAAATTTCTTCATTGATTGACAAGATTCTTTTACATTGCCCGGCCTGTATCTTTTGTTTTAGTCCTTGCAAGTCATCGACGATATTTTGTGGGGTGATAATTTTATTCAAAATGGCTCCGTTGACATTTGGCGTAGCATCATCGGATATCAAAAAGCCGTCGGGAGTCCTTTTTTTGCGTAGAAAGAATGTGTCATGTACGACGGAATCCAATAGCCTCCACAAAACAAATTGATCCTCCAGGGACATGTTCCCTGAACAAACAACGGCTAATTCATTTGTCTGAAAAGATTCTACTATTGGCAGAAGAGCTGTTTCTAAACGTACCTGCCGCCCATGTTGTATTATTTTGGTCAGCCTTTTTCTATTTTCAAAATATCTGTGCTCGTTCCTTGCTGAATTCGACATCCAAGCATCGTTTACGTATTTATTTTCGCGTGGTTTTATCCTAAAAATTTTATTTTCCCTATGGAGCACATAGGTGTTTATCCCCACACTGCTTTCCGTAGAAATACTAGGAGTGCTTACTAGGCGCCATTCTGCCGGCTGATAGAGGCAATTCCCGTTTATAAATGCTCCCGCGGGGCATAGGTCAACAAGGTTCAAAGAATAGTTATTGTCCAACCTCTTCCCGGGGTACAAATCTACTTCCTCATAGCCATTTTCATTTCGTATGAAACCTAGCAATTCCTCATCGAGAACATCTCGGCAAAATCTGATGCACCTTTGGCAACCTATGCATTTTGTAGCATCGAAAAGAATATGCTGTCCGAATTCTTTGTATTTAATATTTTGCAGTTGCCCTTTTGCTATGCGAGAAAATCCTGAAAATTTTGTTTGGGAAGCAAACTTGTGTAAAAAGCAGTACCCCACCTTGTCGCATTTTGAGCAATCGAGGGGATGTTGTAAGAGGTGCAATCTAAATAACTCATTGCGTTTGTCTACGGCCTCTTCATATTCGGTGTCAATCTCCATGTCATCCTTGGCAGTCGCAGTGCACGCAAACACCACCGAAAAATTATCGGTTACCTTCCTTCTGGCACCAACCAAGCATAGTCCGCAGTGACCCGTTTCCGTCAATGACCTATGATAGCATGGGGCTGACAAGGGAACATCATGCCGTTGGATTATTTCAACCAACCTTTCTCCCTCCTGAGCTTTAACTCTTTTGCCATTGAGAGTGATATTTATCCTATTGTTATTCACCTGGTTTTAGAGAAAGTTTATTCCCATCGATAATTTTCTCAATACAAATTTACAGAATATACCGATATCTACGGGAGTTAGTGTTTATAAGTTGACGCCTTGGGTTTGTCGATCTGAAACGAATGTAAATTGCAGGCGACAAAATGAAATTTAAAACATACTTGACTCAAAAAAGCACAGCAATATGCAGATATCCTATCAACCAAAATGAAGGATAAATTATGTCGTTTTATGCAGGAGGAGAAATAAATCTTACCTTTGGAAAATATGCGGGCCGGTATGTCAAATTGCCAGCTGGACAACTTCTTGCTTCTGGACCGAAAATTAGTTTTCTTCCCGAGAATGGACGAACGGTCTATGCATATGAAACCAATGATCAGGGTAACGTTATAGGGTATTACCTAAATGATAAACTGGTTTCCTGGGAAACCTGGAAAATAAAAATAGGAAAAAATGAAGATCTTAGAAATTCAAATTTTGGGCAAAGACCCCTCTGTGGGATGGAAAATCTCGTTGCTCGAGAAGCTTCTCGGTTTTTAAAGAAAGAAGGACCTTCGGATCTGCCAGCCGAAAAAGTGGCCGAAAGGGTGAGCCCTGCAACACCAGAGGTTGAAAAACCTTCATTTCCGTCAATCGAAGAGGTAATCGAAAAGATGGGCCTTACAACGCTAGAGGTAAAAGAACTTTCACTCCCGCTAATCGAGGAGGTGGCCGAAAAGACGAGTCCTGCAACATCAGAGGTTAAAAAAATTTCGCTCCCGCCAATTAAAAAAAGAGCCGAAAAAGCACCCACTACAACACGAAAGAGGAGGCAGGCCAGGTGGTGTGGCCATGTGTTTCTGGTCATATGAAATCAAGGGAAGAGAACAACGGAGAATGGAAATAGAGTCCCCAACCAAATGGCCTTGACATGTCGTCCCCGCGGAAATTTAATCATTAATATTTTTGGACTGTTTAACCAAAACAAATGTAAATCGGGGACGGCAAAGTAAAATTTAGAACATTCTTGACTTTAAAAAATGCAACAATACATAGTGCCCTATCAGGGAAATGAAAATTTGGTCAAAAGGCGAAATAGGTCTTACTTTTTTTAAATATGAGGATAATGGAGGTGGAATCACATTGCCAGCTGGACGACTTCTTATTTCTGGTCCGAAATTTAGTTTCTTTTCCAAGGAGAATCGAAAGATTTATGGCTATGAACTCGATGCTAAGGGTAACGTTGCGGGGTATTACATAAATGGTAAACGGGTTTCCCGGAAAGCCTGGAAGGTGGAAATGGCAAAATATGAAGATCTTAAAAATTCAAATTTTGGACAAAAACCATTCTATGGAATGAAAAGCCTCGTTAGCCGAGAAGTTTCTCGGTTTTTAAAGGGAGAAGACCTATCCCATCAGTCGAGAAGATGAACACTACAACACAAAGTTTGGGTGATGTTGTTCAACAAAATTAGTCTTTTTACGAGGCTACCCGGAAATATTTAAAACGAGACAGTGCCTTTGGGAAAAGTTCAAAACATCCGAAGGGAAATGTCGATTGGGCACGCCGCAACATTTTTTCCTCTACAAACACCCGGAACATCATTTAAAACTTGGGCAGGGGAATTTTTTTGCTGGCTTGCCAATGTTAGAATTCTTCCAATGTTGTTTTCAGGTGAAAATTAAAGTTGGCATTGGATATGATATCCATCGATTGGTTCCCGGGCGTAAACTGATCCTTGGAGGAGTGATGATTGACTTCCATAAGGGCTTGCTTGGACATTCTGATGCCGATGTGCTTATACACGCGATAGCCGATGCTCTCTTGGGTGCACTAGGATTGCCCAACATTGGCCAAGTATTTCCTGACACCGAAACATGGACCCAGGGCCTGGATTCCAAAAAAATTCTAAAATATGCCCAAGGTATGATAGATAGAATGGGCTATAAAATTTCCAACATAGACGTTGTTATTATTGCCCAGGAACCTAAGCTATCCCCATATCTTGATAAAATTCGTGAATCCATTGCTTCCATATTGCTAATCAATATGGAAGATATTGGGCTAAAGGTGACAACCAATGAATGGCTCGGGCCAATTGGAGCCGGCGAAGCCATCGCTTCCATTGCCAACACAATCCTTGTTTCCGATAGGTAACCAAAGCCTTAGATTGCCGAACTTCGGCAATCTTAACTCTTTTCCCCGTAAGCCTTGCTAACGTTTTTTCTTTTGGCCTGATAAAATGTTGTCTACGCGACGTCTCACTTCTTCAAGGGTGCCTTCGGCATCGATGTTATATATTAGCACGTCGTCTCGTAGAATCGCCATGCAGGCATTTATTGAATCTTCATAGATTTGATATCTTTGCGATGCTGCTTCGAAGGATATGTCGGTCGGCCGGACTGCTACAGTTTTTGAGCCCGATTCTTTCGCTTTTTTATTCTGTTCAATGGCCATGGTTCCGCGTGCTAGTTGCCTTTCTATGCTTGTTTGCCGTGAAACAGAAAAATTTACTACTTTAAAACCTGTCGGCATTTCATCGTAAAATTCATGTAATTTGTATAGTAAATATTTTAGAAAATATGCCTGCACGATGGTCCTTGGGAATCCGTCTATTATAATGCCTTGGGCATTTTCAGACTTTAATAACTCATTTATAACCTGTTTAATTACAACGTCGTCTCCTACAAGTTGCCCTCGCGCTTTCAAGGATTCACATTCCGGCGTAGTTAATAGGGAACTAACTTCGATGGGCGGGGTAGAAATTTCCAAAACCCGCATAACGTTTAGGGTATTTGTCCCTTTCCCAGAACCCGGAGCTCCATTAAGAAAAACCACCTGTTTGGGAAACTTCAAATTTCTTTCTCCGAACTTTTCACATAGTTCTTGCCATAAATTATTAAATAAGGTTTTAGCCATCAATTTGCTTTGTTTTATGCTTACATATTTTTTTTCTTTTTTTGTTTCTTTTTCCAGTGGTAAGATTTCTTCTGCCGATACACTTCTAAATATGAGTACGGCACTCAAAAGTACGAATATTTTTAATAAACTTTTCAAAAATTAACCTCCTGGTGGAAAAGCTAGGACATCTTTCCATTTAATCCAGAAAATTTTTTATCATTCATCGTTTCTTATTAAGTTTTCTTATTAAATTACAGTATTATTGGGAATTTCCGCGTTGCGTGTAATGCAAAGGATCCCATCCTTGACGTATGTTCCGTTATGTTCATAGCCATCCGGCTTACCATAGGGCGTCAAGTATACATTGTTCCCAATTCTAGCATTCTTATCGATGATGGTATTTTTGATTATTGAATTTTCCCCAATTCCCAAGGGAATGGAGGAGTTAATCACTTTGTTTTTAGCCAAGGGACAGTCAAAATAATCCGCTCCAAACATTAGAACATTTTCGAGATACGTTCCTTTTCTTATGACCGATCTAAGTCCAATGACACATCGGCTAAGGATGGCATCGGTTATGATGCAACCATCGGATAGTAACGTTTTTTCTATGCGAGAGCTGTTGACTTTGCAAGCTGGAAGGTAGCGTGCCCGCGTATAAATGGGGTTTTCGGCGTCGAAAAAATCAAACTCTGGAACCACATCTGTGAGCATGAGGTTAGTTTCAAAAAAAGACCCGATGGTGCCTATGTCTTCCCAAAAACCATCAAATACATAGCCACCCACATTATACCTATTGAGCATGCTGGGCAATATATCCTTCCCGAAATCTTCTTCGTTGCCTAAAAGAACTTCCATCAGTACTTTCGACGTGAAGGCGTATATGCCCATGGAGGCGAGATAGTAGTTCGTATTACTTTTATCCCTGAGAGTGCTTCTAATATGTGCTGGCAATGTGCAATGTTTTACCAATTCCGAATATTTGGGCTTTTCAACGAAGCTCTTAATCTTTAGCGAATGGTCAATTTCTACTATTCCAAATGAGGAAACCTTATGTTCTGGAATTGCTTTCGTCGCAATGGTTACGTCTGCTCGAGAGTCATGGTGTTTTTCAATCAAGTTCAGTAGATTCATTCGGTATAATTGGTCTCCGGAAAGGATCAAAACAATATCATCGGGACTGGTGTTAATGTATTTTAGATTTTTCCTTACGGCGTCCGCAGTTCCCATGTACCATTGTTCTCCTTGGCTATTGGTTTGTTCGGCGGAAAAAATTTCAATGGTGCTATTCCCAAATGTGTCAAACCTGTAGGTTGTTTCTATATGCCTATGCAAAGACCGCGTATTAAATTGCGTCAAAATATAAATTTTTGAAAGCTTAGAGTTCAGGCAATTACTTATGGGGATGTCTATTAGTCTATACTTGCCGGCCAGAGGAACTGCTGGCTTACAACGTGTTTTAGTTAGCGGATACAGTCTATCCCCACGTCCTCCTCCCAATATTATACAATAGACATTGCTCCTCATCGAACGCTAATGGTGATTAATGTAAAAAAAAAGTCAATTATAAATAGGAATTTGCTAAAAATTCCAAAAATTAAAAAATCAAGAAAAATCGTTTAGTTTTACATTAATTTGGTTAATTTTTTATCCTTGGGCTGGGATAAAAGAAAAAATTTAGTACTTGCTGGTAAAAAAATTGCACTCGGGGCATATAGTATCAAGCTGCCTTTCATCTTCGTTGTTATGAAAAATAAAAGCACAAGTAATGCCGTGTTGGCGCCTGAGATCGTTGACCAACAATACAAATATTGGCGCCTGCGAATAATGTATTCGTTGATTATTGGATATGCTGCATTTTACCTGGTTCGGCAAAATTTTCAAGTGGCAACACCGCAAATGTTGACGGAACTTGGGTGTACAAAAGCGGAGATCGGTTGGATATTTACCGCGTTTGCACTTATCTATGGTTTTGGGAAATTTTTTGCAGGAGTAATCTGTGACAAAACAAATGCTCGGTGGTTTATGCCCATAGGATTGATTGGGTCAGCCCTCTGTAGCATATTTATCGGGCTGTCGAATTCCCTTTGGGTTTTTATCTTATTTTATGCTCTGAATGGGGCTTTCCAATCTGCTGGATGGCCCCCTGTTTCAAGATTGATGACCCAGTGGTACGCCCCCACCGAATTGGGGACCAAATGGGGGATCGTTAATGCATCCCATCAAATAGGTAGCATCATTATACTTTTGGTTGGCTCGGAAATATTGGAATTGCTGGGGTGGAGATATGTATTTTTTATCCCTGCAGTATTTGCCCTATTGCTGTCCATATTTCTATTCGAAAGATTGAGAGACAATCCACAGTCGCTGGGACTCCCCTCCATAGAGGAGAAGGAAAATCTACTCAATGATACCGGGCATAGTGACAAGGAAGAAATAACTTTTAAGGAAGTCTTTTTCGAACACATCCTTCCGAACAAATCCCTGTGGTATGTCTGCATGGCTAACTTTTTTGTCTATATTATTAGGATGGGTTTTTTTAATTGGGCACCAACGTTTTTACAGGAGGCAAAACATTCGACCGTTATGGGGGCTGCCTATACGAATGTGATATTCGAATTGATGGGGGCTGTGGGAGGTTTTGTGGCAGGCTGGGCATCCGATAGGATTTTCGGGGGGCGACGAAATTGTACTTCTTTTTATTTCATGGTGGTTCTAATTCTTGCGCTGTTTATGTTTTGGTACATGCCGTCCGAGTCAATCTTTGTTAATACGGTATTTTTCTTCGTCATAGGCTTTTTCATATATGGACCTCAAACCCTTGCTGGTGTGTCGGGAGCAGAGTTTGGATCTCGCCGTGCGGCTGCAGCAGGAACTGGACTAACGGGAACATTCGGGTATCTAGGCAGTGCGGTTTCCGGATGGGGAGTTGGAAAAATTGCCGACAAGTGGGGGTGGAATGCAACCTTTATTTTCTTCGTCTTTTGTGCCGCAGCAGGTGCATTTTTCTTCATGCTAAACTGGAACAGAACCAGCCAGTGCTATAAGCCCAAATCATAATTGCTATACGCCATGAGATGGAAGTGCATCTGTAGCTATGATGGGACTAATTTTAATGGATGGCAAAGTCAACCAAATCGTAATACGGTACAAGATATTTTAGAAAGGCGGTTGGAATTTATTTTCGGACGCCCCATACGAATACATGGCAGCGGAAGGACCGATGCCGGAGTCCATGCAAATTACCAGGTTTTTCATTTCGATGGAAATTGGGCGTACGGGGCTGACAAACTGCTCCGAGCGTTCAAGTGTGGTATTCCAAAAACCATAGGAGTATTTTCCGCTGAAGAGGTGGATGATACCTTCCATGCACGTTTTTCTGCCATAGGTAAACAATACAAATATCACATTCTGGAGGGTGATGCGTCGCCATTCGACTATCGCTATGTTTGGAATTTGGGAAACCGACGCTTGGACGTCGATAAAATGAACGAAGTGGCAAAAATTTTCCTCGGAGAGCATGACTTTTCTCAATTTGGAGCGAAACATGGAGATAATGCCACGGAGAATGTCGTAAAAACCATGCATGAAATGTCATTTTTCCGTTCCGGCGCGAGGATAATTTTCACGACCGAAGGGAGTGGATATCTGTATAAAATGGTCCGAATACTGGTCGGTTGTTTTGTGCAAGTCGGCCTGGGAAATATGGATAGGGACAAGCTTGATGTAGCTATAGCAGGGCAAAATAAAAACTGTGCTGATTTTAGGAAAGAATGCGCCCCTAGCCGTGGACTATTCCTAAATAAGGTGTACTATTAGGAAATGCCTTTCCAGAAGGAAATATGGCTATTTTGCTTAGGAAACGCACACTGAATTTCCATTGGGTTGAGAGCAGAGAATAGGGAGGGACATGAATCGGAGAGTGCCCGGCAGCGGGTTTTGACGCTTTAGCTGGGCGAACACGGAAATAGCGGTGGCTGAATTTTGCCACCAGCTATAACCAAAGGAAGCCACGATTGGTGTGAAAGCGGCTACCATGACGATGCCCCGTTTCTATCCTTACATTCCCGACGGCATATCGGAGATGAATTTGCCAGCTAATTTCCTCGGCCAATCGCCAATGGGTCGCAACTTCCCAAGGAAAAAGCGGAGTGTGTCAGGCTCTTCTTCGAATTCCAATCCACCGATCAGGTCCCTGTTTTTGTAGAGCCAACCAACTCTATCGGCCACGAATTTCATGTGCGAAAGCGTAAAAACTCTCTTCGGAACCGCCAAGCGCACCAGTTCCATGGCTGAAAAATGCTCGGAGCCATCCCAATTTCGCTGCTCGGAGAGGGTGCCCCTTTCCATGCCGCGTATGCCGCCAATCAGGTAAATTGCCGCTGCCAGGGCCCCAGCCGGATATTGTTCCTGTGGGATATGGTCCACAAAGCGGGATGCATCGACGTGACATCCAAGGCCGCCAAATGGTCGCACAATGGGTACGGATTTTTCCAAAAGCAATTTTCCAAGTGCCTCGACAAATAGCGGAGTCTGGTTTATGACGTGTATATCAAGGGTTTCGCGGATTCCGACTGCCATAGCTTCCATTTCGCGCACTGACATTCCTCCGTACGTTAAAAATCCTTCGTACAGTGGAATGAGCGGCCGCATCCTATTAAAGTACTCGTCATTCGATGTCACTATGCCACCTCCGCGTGCACACCCGAGTTTCCTGCCAGAAAAATAAATTACATCCATGAGCGATGCCATTTTTTTCACAATATCGGCCAGTGACCAACTAGCGTATTCCGCCTCCCGGGTTTTTATGAAAAACAGGTTGTCGGCGAGCAGGCTGGCGTCAAAAATCAGTGGAATCCTCCGGTTTCTGCAAAAATTCGAGACCTCAACCATGTTAGAGAGAGACACCGGCTGTCCACCTATTAGATTTGTTCCGGCTTCGATGCGCACGAATGCAACATTTTCAATGCCAACCTCTTCCACAGCGGCCTCCAGCTTATTTATATCAAAATTTCCTTTGAAGTCACAATTGCTTTCAGCGCTAAGGGCATCGTCGCGCACTACCTCAATAACAGATCCACCGAGTCTTACTATGTGAGCCTTCGTTGTTGTGAAATGGTAATTCATAATGGTAAAACTTCCCGGACGAACGAAAATGTTCGCTATTATATTTTCGCAGGCACGACCCTGATGGGCCGGAAGGAAATGCTTGGTTCCAAAAACATCCCTGAGTACCGTGCTGAGGCGAAAAAAAGTTTCCGATCCGGCATAGCTGTCATCCGCCATCATCATGGCCGCGTATTGCATTTCACTCATAGCGTTGACACCGCTGTCGGTCAACATATCCAAGAAAACGTCTCTGTTTGCCAGTAAAAACATATTATAGCCGGCCATATCGATGGCGTTCAATCGTTTTCCAATTGGTAAAAGGCCGATGCGTTGAACCATGCGAGCCTTGTGCATCTCTAGCGGTATTTTTTCCCCTGAGAAAAATTCTATTTTTCTATGTTCGTTATTGTCCATAGTAACCTCCATTCGTCTTTTTTGTTAATCTGTGAAATTAACGAACCCGTCATCTACCCCGGCGAGTTCGTGGTGTACGGAAAATTTTTCACACGCGTAACAGTAAAACATCGATATTTGAGGCCAGCGGCAATAATTCACTACAGCCCAACAGCTATGAAACACGGAGACGGCAAACCTTCAAAATAATTTCGATGAAAAGTGTGAACCGCAGAGGTGAAATTCCGAAAAAAACCAAAAAATCTGCGGCTTTTGATACATACGGCTTCAGTATCGATACCCACAATATAGGATCGAACCGAGATTGCCACATATCAACATGGACGCCAACACATAACTTTTTCTCTTTGTATTCGAGGACATTTCAACTCTCCAATTATTAATACCACATAAAGTGGTAACTTTGTCAAGTTTTTTCTGTGCCCTTGCATAAAAAATAAAGCAATGGAATTTTTTTCGCAGGAAGTGTTTGTTCCCATCAAAGGTTTAATGGAGAAGTGCCTTTGGCTGACCAAACAGGGTTTGTGGGTTTGTCTACACCAAGAGACTCTCCTTCAATTTGTGTTGTGCCCTTCGGTCAGGTTATTTTTCCCAAAAGCCTTTCAAATCTACGGTTATTTTATTTGAGGTGCATTTTTTGCAATTGTGCCAAACAGTATGGTAGTTGTGGAGCTGTCAATTTGGATAGGGAGTTTTTCCCCGATATCATTCTCCAATGCCTTGAACAAGACTTTGCAGTGATTGGGGGTCCATCCAAACATCGTATCCGCACCTCGTTTGGCATGGCCTTCGACGAGCACTTCCACCGTTTCCCCAAGAAACCGTTGATGGTAACGGGAAGAAGCTTCTTGCACGCGTTGCAAGAGGATTTGATTCCTCCGTTCCTTTTCGTTTTCTTCCACATCATCGACTAGCTCAGCCGACCTAGTCCCTTCCCGCGGACTATACTTGAAAATAAATGCCATGTTAAATTTTGCGGCATCAAACAACGAAACCGTTTCTGCAAAATCTTCTTCCGTTTCCCCCGGATATCCAACGATGATATCCGTAGATATTCCCACGTTTGGTACGGCCTTGCGAAGTTTTTCGACGATTGTCAAAATTCTTTCGGCAGTATATGGACGTTTCATGGCAGCTAGTATACGGTTTGATCCGCTTTGGATGGGCAGGTGAACGGATGGACATAGCTTCGATAGGTTTTTATGGGCTAGAATTAGATCGTCGGAAAAGCTTTGGGGATGGGGAGACATGTAGCGAATTCTTTCAATGCCTGGCAGTATATCCAGGCGTTCGAGCAGTTGAACGAATGGAGTTTTACCATCCATAATTGGCATTAGCCTTCCACCGTAGTTGTTGACTATTTGCCCGAGCAATGTGACTTCCCTTATGCCATTTGCTGCTAAAAATTTTGCTTCCTCGACGATA
>JAISBO010000035.1 GCA_031266155.1 Puniceicoccales bacterium | reverse complement strand
TGAGGATGTACTTAAAGAAATACAAGCAGAAAATTACGTAAAAAAATCTGTACCAGACAAAGTAGCGGAACATGCATGGAAAGAAATAGAGGATAAAGCAAGGACATTTTTATTAAAGGAAGAAGTGGAGGCTGTAGTTGCGAAAGCAAGGGACATATTCTACATAGAGTTGAGAAAAGAAACAACAGTCAAAGCGGCAACAGTCAAAGCGGCAATAGAAGCGGCAGTAAAAGTTACACGGGCAAAGTCACCGATACAACCACCACTTCCATCAGCTGCACCGGCAACACCACCACCATCTAACCCCTATAGGGATGCTATTCGGAGCAGGCCGCACGGTTTTCAGCGCAGGTAGCACGGTTTCTAGTGTGCCCAGGAAAGTCGTGGAAGTTGAACTTGTGAAATCTGTAATTTCGCTCGACAACTTCCTCCAAGGCTGAATCGGCAAACAGCTTTGGTGATTAGGCGATTTGCCGCATACACTAGAGAATTTCCTATGTTGGGAATTCTCTAGTGTAAATATTTTAACGTATGGGCGCCCTAAACTCTACGCGAAACTCAAAATAAAAGAGAAAAAAATTGCATCTCGTCCTGAATGTACGCCAAAAATTTGTGAAATTTTCCCAAAACCAGGGAATTTACACGATGTTTCCTGTGCCAAAGAAGTGCTCGCTGGCTATGCGGGGACAGTAGTCGGCGATAGTGGATGCATTTCACCACCCTCAAAGATTCTTTGGCAAAAAGAGGATACGGCTCATTGCAAACACCGCTAAAACATAGTTCCAAACTCCCGGGGAGAAAAAAATTCCTAAAAAAACGGTCGGCCGTGGAGACTATGATCGGAAAATTTAAAAATTTTTTCGGTGAAACACTTTCCTGTTTCCACTCCCCATAATCCGCCTATTCTGCCATTTGCACGGCTATTATCACTTTCATTTTTGGCCCTCTTTTTTAAGTTTCGCGTAGGTTTATTATAAAGCCTCAGCGTTTTTTACAGCGACTTTGCGGTGCTTGCCGTCCCATTTGACAATTCCATCGATGAGAGCGAATAGGGTATGGTCACGGCCACAGCCAACGTTGTTTCCAGGATGAAACCTTGTTCCCCGTTGCCGTATCAAAATACTTCCTGCGCTAACGATTTCTCCATCGTATTTTTTTACTCCAAGCCTTCTGCCGGCGCTATCCCGTCCATTTCTAGACGTTCCTTGTCCCTTTTTGTGTGCCATGATAAACCTCGCCTAACTTTTTTGGATTGATTCTATTTTAATTACCGATATTTCTTGGCGATGTCCACGTTTACGTTGATACCCTTTGCGACGTTTTTTTTTGAAAATCATCACCTTTTTAGCACGCTTATTTTCTAAAATTTTCGCTTTAACACTAACTCCAGGAACCAAAGGGGTTCCTATTTTAGTATCATCACCTTCACTCAGCAACAGGATATCCTTTATCACCACTTCATCTCCAGCAGAAGAATCAACATACCTATCCACGAACAAAACATCCCCCTCCTGTATGGTAAATTGTTTGCCTTGTGTCCTAATAACTGCCTTCATATGAATTGATTGCAATAAACATACCCTAGACAAAAACGCAAGGCTTTTTTTGCATGTTCACTCCGACTATTTTATTTGCTGTGAAGATGCGTGGCAATTTTGTCGATAAGCTGGGCAAATGCACCGTTTCCAAGGACATTTGCCGATGTGCAAATTGGATCCATGAGTATGTATAGCGAAAGTATTAGGGATGACATCGCACCATTGAAACCGAAACACCGTTCAATGATAGGCAACATGACGATTATTCCGCCCGCCGGGACTGCGGCGACTGAAAATTTTGCTGCTACGAATTGCAGGACAAATGCTAGGTACAAGAGCTGCGATGGCTGTGGCATGCCGTAACTCTTGAGGATCGCATAGATAAAAATAGGAATTGCTATGCAATCGCCGATTAGGTGGATATTCGTGGTGATCGAAACAATGGACTTCGCCAGAGCCTTGTTTTTAGAATTTTTTTCCACGGCAGTGAGTGTGTATGGCAGTGCTGAAGCGCTCGACATAGTTCCAAACGCACATAGGACAGCGGGGATCATATTTTTCATTGCCATAAAAGTTGCCCTTGGATTCATCCTATTCACAAGGAAATAGAAAAGTAAAAGGTAGGAAACTATGGCAACGACGATGATCGCAACTATGACAACATATTGGCGGATAAGCACCATGACAATTCCATCATATTGCATCTTTAGCAAAAACCCGAATAGAAAAAACGGCACCACAAATCCTATGCATTTCAAAAAAAGAGAAACGAACTTATCCACGATTATGGACACTTTCTGGGCTCCAATCGGTGCAACCTTTGGAACGAAAATTCCACAAATCATTGCCACAACCATGGCCAGTGCATTTGGAATAATTTTTGGAAGTTTAAAGTTAAAGCTAGGTGTTAACTCTTTGTTTGCTGATATTTGCACCAACGACAGATCCATGCCATGTATTATTTCTCCGATAAAATGGCTCATATAGGTTGCCAAAAAGTTCGAACAGCAAAGCAAAACCAAGGCGACGATAAAAATTCTCGAAGCATTTTTCCCGAGCCGTTGGAATGTTGAAAAAATTAGGCAAAAAATCAGTGCTGGCAAAGCGAAGGTTATGACCGATTGTAGCGTCACGCTGATTGCAAGAAACAAACGTAACACAGGCAACGGCAAAACCTCGCCGCCTATGAGTGCAAGCACAACTAAGGAAATTAGGACGAATGAAATTTTTTTACGCATACAAACGGAAAACTAAAGATTAATAAACACACCTTGCAAACCAAAACAAAGAATGCAACTCTAAAAAACCTTTCAACACGTTCGTAGTTTAACCGTAAATTTCATTTACCCCATTTGAAAAAGATATTAGTCGGATGTCAATATTTTATCAGAGTTACTCAACTTTTCTGGGGCCATTTGGTTTCCCATAAGAAGTTCGACGGAAATGGAATGGAAACGGGAGCAGAGGAAATAAAATTTACGGTGTGGGCGATGGGTATTTCTTTTATTTTGCTTTTAAAAAAAAGTTTTTGTTGTAGGATTTCCCCAGAATGAATGAAGTTGAAAAAGTTGTTATAGTAGGCAGCGGATGTGCCGGTTTAACAGCTGCCATATATACATCCCGAGCGGCACTATTGCCACTGGTCATCGGCGGTCTACAACCTGGCGGCCAGTTGACGATGACCAATGAAGTAGAAAATTTTCCCGGATTCCCAAATGGAATAAATGGGTTTGAATTGGTCGCCAACATGAGGTTACAGGCTGAGCATTTTGGTACTCGTTTTGTGGATGATGAAGTCAAGGATGTGGACTTCGGAGAAGATATGAAAAAAATTGTTTGCGGGCGTAACACATACCTATCCCAAGCTGTGATAGTCGCTACCGGAGCATCGCCCAAGCTGCTGGGGGTAAAAGGAGAAAAAGAGTTTTTTGGGGGCAAAGGAGTAAGTATTTGTGCAACCTGCGACGGTGCCTTTTACAGGGGGAAAGATGTGGCGGTTGTGGGAGGTGGAGATACGGCCTGCGAAGAGGCACTGTTTTTGACAAATTTTTGCACAAAAGTGTATCTAATCCACCGCCGCGATACGCTGAGAGCATCCAAGCTGATGATAGAACGTACGTTGGGTAATGGGAAAATTGTTCCCCTGTGGGATAGCGTTGTCGATGAAATTATTGGACCTGAAAGAGTAACTGGCATAAGGGTAGAAAATGTCAAAAACAAATCCAAAACGGAGATAGCTTGTTCCGGTATATTTATAGCCATTGGCCATGTCCCCAACACCCAACAATTTGCTAAATGTTTGCAGTGTGACGATGGCGGCTATTTTTGTCGGAAGGAAGATTCATTCGTCGAAACAAACGTTGAAGGAATATTTGTTGCCGGAGACTGTGCCGATAAAACATACAGGCAAGCCATAACGTCTGCCGGCACGGGAGCAATGGCTGCCATCCTGGCAGAAAAGTATATTTGTAGAAAAATTTGATGGAGGAGTCGTGATGGAAAAATGCCAATTTTGCGGAAAGCCCGCAACCGTTCACATGACGCAGGTTATTAATAATAAGACAACGGTTGTTCGGATGTGTAGTGAGTGTGCGGCAAAGCATGGCCTTTTCGATAAGGAAGGGTTGCCGTTTGCGATGTTGTCTGGCTTGGGCGAAGCATTATTTTCTGGAATGAAACAAAATTTATCCGCCAACGGGCTGATATGTTCAAAATGTGGCTGCACACCGATGTCATTTAAAGAAACTGGCCGCTTGGGGTGTCCTCACTGCTACAAAGATTTGAAATTGTTGATAGATGGAATAATTGAATCCTCCCAAAAGGGTACGGTCCACAAAGGAAAATATTCAAAGGAAGGGATCATGGCAACGGCAATTAACACTTCCGATAGCATCGCCGATACTTCCGCCAAAAGGCCCACCAGGAAACTTTCCATGGAAGAAAAGTTGAATGAATTGCAGGAAATGTTAGATGCCGCGGTAAAGGCTGAACAATATGAAGAAGCAGCCAAGTTACGCGATGAAATAAAGATTTTAAAGGGATCCGGAGAAGCACTATGAACGATTTTGCAAAGAAACTTTTTCAAGATTCGAAATTGGCAAAGGAAACGACTCCTGTGGTTGTCAGTTCCAGGATCAGGTTGGCCCGCAACCTTGCCGATTTTAAATTTGTGAAGTATGCTTGTAAAGGGGATTTGCATGCCGTCGCAGAAAGATGCGAAAAGGTCCTGGCAAACTGTCCAATTTTCACGAATAGTACGGTCATAAACATGGGCGACCTTCTGGACTACGAAAAGTTAGCTCTAGTTGAAAGGCATCTGTGCAGCCAAGAATTTATTATAGAGCCCAATGAATCCAAACTATTTTTTACGGATGATCATTTGAGTTCCATCATGATAAACGAGGAAGACCATTTGCGCATGCAAGTTTTTCGTCCCGATTTAAATTTCAAAATAATGTTCGATAAGATCAACGCCATCGACGACCATGTGTCGGAAAACCTGAACATAGCCTTTGACAATCGCTACGGTTTTCTCACCGCTTGTCCAACAAATGTTGGTACCGGCATGCGAGCTTCTGTTATGCTGCATTTACCCGCCCTAGTCATCACCAAACAGATAGGTAATTTAATCCTAGCAGTGCAAAAACTGGGCTTCGTCGTGCGGGGTTTATTCGGTGAAGGTTCTGAGGCTCAGGGGAATTTTTTCCAAATATCCAACCAGCAGACACTTGGTTTCGCCGAAGTTGATATTCTTTCACGGTTGACGCAGATAATAAGATCCATCATCGAGTATGAGCTCAACGCCCGTGAGATTGTAAAGAAGGAAAGAATTATTTGGCTATACGACAATATTGGTAGGGCACTTGGCATTTTGCGGGGTTGCTATTGTTTGACATCCGTCGATGCGATAAATTGCATATCGCTGATGATGTTAGCCGTTGACCTGGGGTATTTGCCCAATACGCTGCGTGGAGATTTACACCAGATGATGATGAAAATTCAAAATTCACACATGCAAGTGCTCGAAAATAGAGTATTGAATGCCGGCGAACGGGATATCAAGCGGGCCGAACTTTTGAGGGAATTTTTTGCAACTGTCCCGGATTTAAAATTCGACTAAAAGCGAGCTGCGTCTTATGGTTCAGCCCCACCTTTTCTTGGAGAAAGAGCTTTACATCCTTCTGAAATTAGCAATTGGAATATATAAGAAAATCGACGACGCTGCCACCATTGGTGAGTAAAATTTTCTAGGAAAAGGCTCCTTTTATTTACATCTGCCCCAGCGATTGGTAAACGGATAAAAAATCATGAGCGGACGACCACATATGCTTTTTTCAGGAACAAACCCCCAAAACCTACTGTCGTAGCTGTCTTTCGAGTTGTCTCCAAGAACGAAAAGATTTTTCTCTGGCACGGTAACGCTAAGCCCTTCTCCAAGCATTCCGGCAGGGCAGTAACCGTTTTTGTAACCCTCTTTCTTTAGATTTAGTTTTTCCAAAATTTCGTTGTCCATCACTAATTTTCCATCCACGAACAGTTGATTGTTTTCAATACTTAGTTTATTTGTCGGCCTAGCTACCAACCGTTTAATGAAAAATTTTGGAGCTTTGCTGAAATCCCCTATCGCGTTGGTCGTAAATACGACACTTTCTCCCACCTTTGGTTGGCGAAAACGATAGGAAACCCTATCAACGAAAAGCATATCTCCGGCAAGAATTTCGAACCTAACAACACTATCGCCAATGGTTATGGGATGCTTCGTGTCAAAAATACTGATCATCTGTCCTCGGTCGAATTTTTGATCAAAATTACCACTGCCGATCACTTCTTTCCATGATTGATAACCTTTGCAAAACTTTTCCAAAAGTATTCTATCCAACGAAAGGTCAATCGGACTTACAATTTGATATTTCCTATTATCGACGAAAATCGTATATTTTCTTGCTTTGGTTCTCGCTAATCCCAGATATTTTTTTACGAATATTTCTTCATAGGGGACCACATAAATTGTGTCATTGTTGCTCTTCAATTTTGCTTTAGCAAGAGGAATCGACACAGTTCCATTGTTTGTAGCGACAACATTTACTTCGCGACTACAAAATTTTATTTTACGCCATATTTTCGACCAAACGCTCGCTGCCGTTGTTTCCGAATTTACCAATCTGCAAGTCATTCCGTAGTATGTTGGAGCCATGGAATTGGTTGGTATCTGAAAAGATTGGACAAAAAATGTGCGAATGGAAATCGCCAAGAGAATAGCGACGAACAAAGCCTCCATATTTTCTCCTAGAAATGTTTCTTGAGCAACATCTCCACCGTATTGATTTAGTAGTCTACTAAGACCGTTTGATCGGCCCTCAAGATTTGCAAAATCCTCTGTCCTAATGTAACTTTCCAACATGGTGATCTGCAGATTGATGCTTGCCAAAACACCAGCACCAAAAAAATATTTGCGATATTTGATAACTTTTTTCGCCCTATCAATCAGAGCATGGGATGACTCCAAGATTCTTCCCTGGTCCTTATTTTTGTTCATGAATGGAAAACTCATTTTTGAAGCAATCTATCTAATATTTGCTCGCTTGTAAAGTCATTCCCAAAATCAAGGACCTTGTTTTTAGCCCGCAGGCCGCTTACAATGCAGATTGTTTTAATTTTCAGTTTTTTGGATAGGAATTTTATTAAAGCCTCATTGGCACGGTTTCCTTCGGCAGGCTCCATAACCCTAATCCTCAGAACGCCCTCACACAAATCAACAATATGCGTATGAGAAGCGTTAGGGACAATTCGCACGGATATTTTACACATTTCCCTCAAAAGGTCTTAGCCTAAATAATTGAGCTAGAAAGCATGCTACGCCCCATAGGGAGATTGTTTTAGTTCTGTACTTTTGACATACCTTTCTATGTTTTCTTTCCCAACAATCCTAGTGGCAATTTCCATGCCGTATGCCTCGCATAGTTTTTCATAGCGCAGGGAAACAGCCTTTGTAAAAGCTATTTTTTCCCCATACTTGGAGATGGAGAATGATGTACACTTTTGTTTGCCCTTGACGGGACGCCATGTCACGGAGAAAAATCCTAACTTTTTATCTCCCTTGCCACTCTTGCATAGCTTAGAAACGCCCAAAACGCCCGTTTGATTTCGTTTGTCGTGTGAAACAATCTTTTGGCATCTCGGTTTGGCAGGTATTGCGCTTAGGCGAGAACGAAGTTCATTGCGAAAAACTTTTGCTTTTCTCAGCGCTTCTTCTTTTCCGCCCAGCTTTCCATCACTGAAGAGTTTTGAATAGCGATAGCCATTCTTATAGCCTCTAACAAGCCATCCGTTGGTGGTTCTAGAT
The DNA here is from genome assembly GCA_031266155.1 of Puniceicoccales bacterium. Taxonomy (GTDB): domain Bacteria; phylum Verrucomicrobiota; class Verrucomicrobiia; order Opitutales; family JAIRKQ01; genus JAIRKQ01. The sequence goes on along the minus strand of JAISBO010000035.1, from coordinate 2,491 downwards.
TCAATCCTACTTATACCACTTTCACGAGTATTTGTAACATCTATGTGCATAATCAATAAATAATTAAGGTTTTATCACAAGTCGATCGCATGGACAACGCGCCAACCAGCGGAAAGTTTTAAAAAAAAAATCAGAGCAATCCAGAAAAAATTTATTTTTTTGTGGAAATTTACCAAAAAAACCCCATTACCCGCCAATGATTTGTCCAGGATTGCAAAATTTTTCAAACGAACGTTTTCAAAAATAGCCGAAGAGGGGTGCGGACATCGGGAATCTGTGTTATTTCTTCCTCTACTATTTTTTATTTCCGGTATTAGAACCTCCAACTTTGCCTTCGGGATAGGCATCTCAGCCATTTTCATAATATTTCTCCTGTTACTGCGCTTTGCGATACATGTTTTTCGGCAAGATATCAATCATTATTTCAATCCGCTTCAAAACATTGTGATATTATTGGTGTTGTGCATGTGGTGTGGTGTGGCATACGCCAAGTGCCGCTGTGAACCGGGATCATTGCCTTCCCGCCATTGGCAAAAAAATGTTTTTTTAACTTTAAAGGCAGATAGCATAGTAATTAGAGATAAACGGCAGGGCATCTTCTATGGATATGGGATAATACATGATGTCTCAACCGCTCACCAGCTGAAAGGGAAGCGGATATTCTTTGCCGTAGAACGCACAAACGGCACCCCTATTCCATTTCGGGGTCAAAAGTTTAAAATTCAGGGAAAATTGAAATACGTGAGGGAAAACAGTAATTGGTGGTTTTGTAAGCACTTAAAAAATATGCGTGTGAACTGGATGCTTTCCGATGGCCGTTTGCTTTCATGCGAAAGCAAAGCTTCTCCATGGCAGGTACTTTTTAGAAAAATCTTTGATAGATTCCTACACACAACTACCATTGGCGTCGAGGATAGGAAAATTGAACATGGGATAATGTCTGGAATGCTAACCGGCCATAAGCAAGGAATAGACAAATCATCTCGGGCACTGTTTAACGGTTTAGGAATTTCCCATCTATTTGCAGTCAGCGGTGTCCACATGGGTATTTTTGCAGCAACCATTGATTTTTTCCTAAAAGTCATGTGCGTTTCCAGAAGGGTTAGGGCGATCCCGATTTTAGTTTTATTGACCTTTTACGTCAACGCCATTGGATGTTCCCCTTCCTCCGTACGTGCCTTAAGCATGGTGGCATTCTATTACATATCATCCTTGCTGGGGAGAAAACCAACCATACTATCGGCACTGACAAATAGTGCATTGTTTCACGTATTATATGACCCATTCGTGGTTTTTAACATTAGCTTTTTGCTATCCTATGCGGTTGTTGCTGGAATAGTCCTCATAGGCGTACCTCTGGAAAATTTTCTATCGCATATTTTTTTAAATCTACACGGTTTAAAATTTGAGAGTTATCCCTTGATTGACCGCGTATTATTTCGTCTAAAAAAGCTATTGATAACGTCTTTTTCCATATCACTTGCGGCATACTTTGTGAGCATACCTATATCCATCGATTACTTTGGGACCATGTCACTGCTAACAATTCCTGCCAATATGGTTATCGTTCCATTGGCGACGATGGCCATTGTCCTTGGAGCGCTAACATTATTTTTTGGACTATGGAAGATATGGGTGCTGTGCAGCCTATTAAACAATATTTCCTGTAGACTGGTTTACATTTTCCGCCTTTTGGCCTGCGGCATATACAATGATTCTTACTATCTTAGGGGCATAGCAATCCCTTGGATGGGAGGGACTGCCCTAACAATGTTAATTCTAGTGGGGGCATATATAATTTTCCCCATAAAAAATGACGCAAATTCCCATTAGAAAGAAGAAAAACCTCGGCTAAAAAAATCATTGGGATCTATGCTCGGTTTAACAAAAAAACACATGAAAACACATGCCTACCAATATTGTTCTTTTCTAATTTCATTGGAGAGAGTTTTTCATAAATTTCTTCGAAAGCAACATATCCGGCAACAAAACGTTTAGAGGAAATTAATGCTTGCAAATGACTGCTCGTTAAATTCTGTAAATATTACTAGCCGGGGCGGTTAGCGCAATTGGTTAGAGCAACTGGTCTACACCCAGTAGGTTGGGGGTTCGAGTCCCTCACCGCCCACCATCACGGAAAGCCACATAAATACAAATCCTGCGGGCGACAGAAGAAACTCAAAACAAGGTTCCAGGAAAAGGTCAATCCCTCAATATTCCCTCAAAAAAGTTAGGCAAGAATTTAATTTTCCAGGTTTTTTCATAAAATCAGTAAAATGGAAGAGTGATAAAACGAGCAAAAGCACACAGGAGAAACATACAACTATTTGTGGGTATTGCGGGAACTAGGGAGGAAACTAGGGGAAAAGGGAGAAGGAAAAGCATTGGAAAAGGGAAAGGAATGGGTACACTGGTGGAGAAGGAGGAACAAGAACGGAGATGATGGGAACGGCGAGGATAGGAATAGGAGAAGGGAAGGGACTGCTGGAAG
>JAISBO010000009.1 GCA_031266155.1 Puniceicoccales bacterium | reverse complement strand
GCCATTGCCCATGCCCACGGGGCAAAGATATTAATCGACGGGGCCTGTTCTCTGGCTTCAGAAAAGATTAATTTGGGCAAGATCGATTGTGATTTTTTTGCATGTTCGGGGCACAAAGGGTTTGGCCCAACGGGCAGTGGATTTTTATTTGGGAAGTATGACCTGTTGCAGGACATGCCCCCCTATCATGGAGGAGGGAATATCGTAAATAAGGTACATTTTGAAGGGAGCAGTTTTAAGCTGCCACCGACAAAATTTGAGGCGGGAACACCGGACATCGCCGCTGTCTTAGGTTTAGGGGCTGCCATAGATTTTTTAAAAGAAATAGATTGGGAATTTGCCGGGGCATACTTTTCCGAATTAGTACGGTATGCCAGTGAAAAAATACAGAGCGTACCCGGCATAAAAGTCTACGGAACTTCTAAAAATCAATCGGGAGTTTTCTCTTTTAATTTAAATGGTGTGCATGCCCACGATGTTGCCACCCATTTGGGAAGTCGAGGAATAGCCATACGAGCTGGGACTCACTGTGCCCAACCACTAATGCAAGTTCTGGGAGTCCCTGGCACCGTCAGAATTTCGCTATGCCTGTACAATACAAAACAAGAAATAGACATAGCAATGGCAGCGTTGAAAGATTGTCTAAACATCTTTACCGGTAAACGGTAGTAATTTTCTGGTGAGAAAATGGATATTCCCACGGAAATTATTTTGCGAAAGGGCAGGGTGGTTACTCCGATTAGCTCCGTGCAAAGTGAGTCGACATAAAATGTATTTTATGGGCCTAGGAGCTGGCAAAAGTGAATGGAAAAATGGAAGCTCTTTGTGTTAATTGCACAAGTAAGGTCAAAATTTTTACACATATTTGTTGCAATCCCAATATTTTTAGGTATTATCGAGAGCGTGAATTTTCTTTTTAAAGCTTTTAAGAATACGGGGGAAGTCGTAAATTCTACCATAGCAGCGGCAAATCAGCAAGAAGCTGTCAAGTTGATAAAACAGCAGAGTTTACAATTAATTTCCATCGCAGCAGAAGTTGCTAGTCGCAGCAGCAACATCCGAAACAGCGTCCAACAGCTATTCCAAAAGAAACAGCGATCGGCGGTTGTAACGAATAAGGTACTACTATTCTTTTTCGAAAAACTATACAAAATGCTTGCCGCAAATATAACATTGTCCGATGCAATATCCATCATCAACAAAAGGACTGGAAATCCGGCAGAGAAGTTTTTAACCGATAAATTGTTGCAAGATATTTCAGGGGGACAGTCCTTTTCAGATGCCATAAAAAGCTTAAACATAAAAATGGATGACAGCGTATATAGTATCATTTTGGTGGGAGAATCGAGTGGAAGTCTGGCAACCGTACTAGGAGATGTGGTTGATTTGCTAAAGTCCAAAAATGAACTTAAAAAAAAGATGATTTCATCTCTCGTATATCCTTCATTTATGGTAACTTTTACCGTTGTTGTAATGTTGCTATTTGTGTTTGTTTTGATGCCCAAAATGGAAAGTTTTATAAAGGAACTTGGCGGAACTCTTCCCCCCATGGCACAGTTTTTAAAATCCCTGTCCAAGTGGTTTACCTATTTGCTGTTGCCGACAATAGGGGGCATCATCGCTATTTTTATAACCATACCGAAAATAAGACAAACCAAGATAGGGCGATACAAAACCGACCAATTAATATTAAAAATGGTACCATTCTCCATAACGGTACCGTTATTTATGAAAACAAACCTGTCGAAACTGATGGCAACACTTTTATCAAATGGAGTTAATACATCTGAAGCATTGGAATTGGCGCAAACTTCCATAAAAAATGAGATTCTTTTGGAGCGGTTTATACATGCCAAAACGGACATATTGGATGGTTGCAGTGTTTGCACCTCACTCGAAAAATATAATGTCATAGATGGTGAACAATGCGACCTTCTGGCGATTGGAGAAAAGACTGGAGACCTCGCATCATCATTTAAGGATATTCATAAAATGTATGATGAAAAGTTGCAGTCTACCCTAAAGAAAATAACGGTATCTGTTTCGAGTGGAGCCATGATGTTCGCCTTTGCCCTAGTTGGATTGCTTGCCCTAGGAATGGTACAATCCATAATGGGAGCCACAAATGCAGCTTCCTAAGGCATCTGAAAATATTATTAAAAGGTTGTTATATGGTGTGTCCTGTTGCTTGAGTTAACACATTCGTCCATGATCAATGCTGAAACCACGAGCCCATTTGATAGATAGTTGTACCTTACAAATTGAATATGGGGTCGATTTGAATAAGGCCATTGATGTTGTTCCTCGCGTAGAAAAAATTTTACAAAATGAACAAAACCTTGTAGATTTTCGGGAAACCACATTCGATTGCGCAAACTTTGCCCATGGGCATTGTTATTTTTCGCAGGGAGATGATATCGTCTTTGTTTTCCCCGAAAGATGCATTGGCTATTTGCCGGCACACAAGAAAATTTTCTTAGCCTGCGAAATGTCAAACTGGGGAAATGCAAACAAGCTAAGCCAATGGCAACTCCATGGGATGAACCTACTTGGCAAAAAGAGATTGGGCCTAAGAATCAATAGGTTTTTGCTGAACAGTCCCTTTCCTTTTCAATTTATTTCCTCTGCGGGAGATTGGTATGGTCCCGACAGCAGTACGCCCAATATTCAAATATCTGAAATAGGTTCCTTGAATTTTATCTTTGATCCCCATGTAACGGGCAATAACGTTCTGCAGTATCACCTAACTCTAAATATTACGGTGGGAGATTCCCTCATTGTTCAATTGTCCAATGATTGCGTCCTAGATGTGGATTTTTCTCCCTGGATATCATCGTTGGACGATGATGTCCCGCTTGGAGCAATTGTGGGTAAAAGTACCACAAGTTTTAGAATTTTTGCTCCACGGGCTGACTGTGTCAGGGTTGCAATTTTCAGCAAGAAAGCCCCCCAGCCAGAATATTATTCTTTGCAACAATCGGATACTGGTGTTTGGCACAGCGAAGTTCGCAAATGCTTAGAGGGCTATTACTACTACTATCAAATTTTATCAAAAGAAAATGATGGCTGGGAAAATTCTCCCATGATTCTTGATCCCTATGCAAAAGCAGCCCTATCGAGCAAGGGGCCTGGAATTGTTATAGCCCACGGGCCTAGCGAAACGTCGGAAGATGGTTTTATAACCCCTGACCCAAAGGATCTGATAATTTTAGAGGTCCATTTGCGAGATTTATTGGCACATGCTCCCATGAATTTGTCTGCCGAAGAAAGGTTAAATTTCTCCGGGCTGACAAAGTATTTAGCGGATAAGAAGTGTTATTTGCGTGAACTGGGGATAAATTGCATAGAATTACAACCCGTACAGGAATTTGACTATTCCTCAAAGGAGGAATATCATTGGGGATATATGCCCGCCAATTGGTTTTGCCCATCGAGTGCCTATGCCGATAATGCCGGTAATGCTACACAGGTTCAGGATTTCAAGGGAATGATACGCAGTTTCCATAAAGCAGGTATCGCCGTTATTTTGGATGTGGTGTATAATCACTTTGGCGATTCAAACCATCTACAAAACATCGACGGAGAATATTATTTTAGGCATGGCAAAAACGGGGAGTTGTTGAATTTTAGCGGTTGCGGTAATGACTTTCGCACCGAAAGCCCAATGGCGCGTAGGCTGATAATGGATAGCCTAGAGCATCTAGTAAGAACCTACAACGTCGATGGGTTTAGGTTTGATTTGGCCGAATTATTGGGCATGGAATTTTTAAATATTTTACAAAAAAGATTGAAACGTGTAAAAAAATCGGTTATTTTGATAGCAGAACCATGGAGTTTTCGTGGCAATATCGGAGTTTCTATGCGACATCTTCCATATTCTATTTGGAATGATGAGTATAGGGAATTCGTAAAAAATTATGTGTGTGGTAACGGAAATTCGAATGGTTTAAGATATTTTCTATGTGGCAGCCTAGATTTTCGATCAGTATTTCCCAGTCAGAGTGTAAATTATGTGGCTTCACACGATGACCGGGGCTGGGTGGATAACATAACAGAGAACCCACATCATAACGGTGGTGCGCCGACGGATAATGATCTGCGGCGCACACGACTGGCCTTTGCGATACTCATCATGTCAGTCGGCATCCCCATGGTGACGGCGGGGCAAGATTTTTTATTTTCCAAACATGGTGTGAGCAATACCTATAACCGGGGAGATTTGAATGCTCTCGACTATAGACTATTGGATGTCCATCAGTCCACCCATGACTATTTTAAAAATTTAGTAAAATTTAGATTATCCAAACGTGGTACAATTCTACGCCTTTCCCAGGTTCCCAATAAAACATATTTTCATTTTTTCCCATCGGCTACAAATTCCGCATGTGCACTTGCATATAATGCGGATGGTACGTTTGGAAATGGCCAACTAATTTTTGCCATAAACCCACATTTTAGCGAAGCTACCATAGATTTTAAGGAAATGAATTTGAAACAATGTACAACCTTGGCTGACGAAGAGCAATTTTTCCATGACGACCGAATAATTTTCGATAAAATTGTAGACAATAGGCTGATTTTACCCCCTCTTTCCTGCAGAATATACTGGGCAAAATAATTATTTGAGAATCAGCATTTTTTCATTTTACTTCACATAAAAATGCGGACGGTGGATGATATTCTCAAAAATGTAGAAAAAGCAGGTGGGCATGATAATTTTCTACAAAAATTATATAGAAACACCCGCCGACTTTTCATCCAAAGGAGGGAAAAAGCAGAAGAAGCTAGGATGTTTGAAAAGATAAACCACATTCCGTGGATCAAGCGTCTTAGGCTTAGCAAGGTTAAAAAAAACATAGGTAATATCTACAAACAACATCTCCAAAACCTGCAAAGGGCTGCAAAATATCGAAAAATACGCATTGCATTTTTGGTCAATGAAGCCTCAAAATGGCATGCCGGTTCCCTTTATGATTTGTTCGAAAATAGTAACCATTTTGAACCATTGATACTGGTCACAAAAAGGATAACGTGCTTCGACACCAGCGAAGAATTTAACGCAACCCTTTCTTTTTTTAAAAATGCTGGCATGCGTGTGGAATGTGCCTATGATGCCGTAAAACACAAATATCTAGATTTGAAAGATTTCAGCCCCGACATCATTTTCTACGAACAACCATGGGGTGTCGAACGCCTTCAGAGCATAAGCAGAGTTGCAACTTTCGTCCTAACATGCTATACACCCTACTGTTTCCACATGATGTGCAGCGAATACGACTATTTGGAATTATTTCATAGGTTTCTGTGGAAATATTTCGTTGAATCACCGTGGCACTTGGAATCATACAAAAACAGGTTTAAGGCTGACAATTGCGTAAGTTCTGGCAGTTTGCATTTGGATAAATATTTTTCAAAAAAAATGCCTCATATGGACTTTTGGAAAGACGTATCTCCGGCTAAAAAAAGAATAATTTATGCACCGCATTTTACGTTCACAACCCAACACCGAGTTGCAACATTTCCGCAAAATGGACGGTTTATGCTAAATTTAGCCGACATGTATCCCCAAACCACATGGGCAATAAAGCCACATCCTGGTTTTGATCAACATGTTGTCGCAGATGGCATCATGACACAACAGGAACTTGATGAATACTATGCCGCATGGGAAAAATATGGAACGGTCGTCAAGGAAGGAGATTATTTCGATTTATTCAAGACATCGGATTGCCTGATAACCGATTGTATTTCTTTTTTGGCGGACTATTTCCCTAGTGGCAAACCCGTATTCCACCTAAGAAGAAATGACCAATCAAAAGAGTTCAACGATTTCGGCAAAGATATCATTGGTACATACTATCAAATTCACAGCAATGCCGAGCTAGAAAAATTATTTTCACGGGTAATGATAGATGAAGATGATTTTATGGCCCCCATACGGTTGGAACGAATGGGAAAACTGCAATTGGTATCCAATGAAACTGCTAGCAAATGTGTATTCGACTATCTACGGAAAGAATTAAAAATCCCATGAAGACCTATGCAATATTGCTAGCATCCGGTACCGGTGAGCGCATTGGAAGCGATTTGCCCAAACAATTTTTGAAGATTTCCGGTAGAACAATCTTTGAACATTCCATCGAGGTTTTCGAGCGTAATGGTTCCATCGATGAAATAATCATAGTTGTACATGGGCAGTTCATTGATTTTTGCAAAAAAATTTTAAACCAAAGCGGTTTTAAAAAAATAAGAAAAATTTTGGTTGGAGGAGAAACGCGGCAAATGAGTTCTTCCATTGGTGTTAATTCCATTTTCGATGAAGAAGCAAAAGTTTTAGTCCATGATGCTGTCCGCCCTCTGATTTCTGGCCGGGTAATCAATGACTGCGTCGCTGCCCTTGACAAATATGACGCCGTAGATGTTGCCATTCCAACGGCTGACACAATCATAGAAGTTACCGACGCAATGACAGTAAAGGACGTCCCTTCCCGCCAGTTACTTATGAGAGGACAAACTCCACAGGCATTCAAATTGAGCATAATAAAACGTGCCCATTCCTTGGCTGCCTCATCCTCCGTAAAATTTACCGACGATTGTGGGTTGGTGAAAATGTTCAATCTCGCTAAAATCTATGTCGTTCAGGGGGAAGAGGAGAATATCAAAATTACCCATCCCATCGATCTGTTCATTGCCGATAGGCTATTCCAAATAAAGCACCTGGCTTCGCTCGACGCCGATTTGGGGCAGCTGGCAAATAAAGTACTGGTAATTTTTGGTAGTAGTAGGGGCATTGGCAAGGCAATTTCTGATTTGGCAAGGCAATATGGGGTAAAAACATACGGCTTTTCCAGAACAAACGGGGTTGATGTGCGGGATATGGCATCCATTCAGCGAGCATTGAAGGAAGTTTATTCCAAGGAAAAATGTATAAATTTCGCCATCAATAGTGCAGGGATTTTAAAACTTGGAAATTTGAATGACAAGTCCATGGCAGAGATTCGTGATGAGGTTGAAACCAATTACTTTGGCTGCATAAATGTTGCCCGTGCATCCTACGACTATCTCAAACGATCCAAAGGGGCACTGCTATTTTTTGCGTCCAGTTCCCATACCCGAGGTCGAGCTTCCTATGCAATTTATTCTTCGATGAAAGCTGCCATTGTTAATCTAGGCCAAGCACTATCGGAGGAGTGGATTTCGGATGGTATTCGAATAAACATGATGAACCCAGCAAGGACGGCCACATCCATGCGCCTGTCAAACTTTGGAGAAGAACCTCCCGCCACTTTGCTATCGCCGCAACTCGTAGCAGAAAAATCTCTCCACACGTTACTCCAGAATTATACGGGCCAAGTCATAGACGTGTGCTGTAGAGACTAATGTAGGCTTATGTTTTAGGGCTTCAGAAAATATCCGTCCGCTTATTTCTCACAAAATACTTGCAAGGCTTCAAATTGTTGTTCTCCTTTCTGGAAAAGGATGTATGACTACTAAGCAACGCATAGGAGTATTTTCTTTGGTAATGATAAATTTTGCAGCCATTGCCAATGTTAGGACTTTGCCATCCATAGCCCCCTATGGACTGTCCATGTTATTTTTTTATTCCATCGCAGTTTTTTGTTTCCTAATCCCCAGTGCATTGGTATCCGCTGAATTGGCGTCAGGCAGCCTTGGGAATGGTGGAATTTATAGCTGGGTTTCCCAGGCTTTTGGCCCCCGCGTTGGCTTTTTAGCAGTGTGGTTACAAAATGCCAATAACTTTATATGTTTCCCAATGGCCCTGTCATTTATCGCCAGCACCATAGCCTATGGAGTGTTTCCTCAGCTGGTGGACAATAGAATATTCACGCTTTCAGTCATACTCATTGTCATTTGGGGTGGAACATTTTTAACCCTGAGAGGGGTCACTCTGACTGGACGTATCAGTGCAATCGGTGGCATTGTTGGGACTTTTATTCCCGTCGCCCTAATGGTTGGAATCGGGGTGTTTTGGTTAATGTCCGGCAGGCAGTCCCAAATAAAATTTTCATTTACCTCCCTTATCCCCAATTTGTCTAGTGCGGCCAACGTTTCGTTATTCCTCGGAGTTTTGCTCGGCTTCGCCGGCCTCGAAATGTCAGCCAACCATATCCAAGACGTCGATTGTCCCCAGGAAAAGTACCCGCGGGCCATATTCATATCTTCTTTTCTAATTTTGGCCGTTTTCCTATTGGGTTCACTGGCCATAGCTATTGTGATTCCTGCCAAAGAAATTACTATGAATGGGGGAGCGATGCAGGTGTTGGCAACGTTTTTTGCGGAAGTCAAAATGCCCTGGGTTATGCCCTTACTTTCGTGTTCCATGATCATCGGATCGATTGCATGGTTCTGTGCATGGGTATCAGGCCCTCCCCGAGCACTCCATGCAGCGACGTACAATGGGGATTTACCAAAGTGGTTTCATGGGCTAAACCGTCACAATATGCCGACGAACATAATGTTAGCCCAGGCAGTTATTTCGTCATTCCTATCCATCCTATTCATATTTGCCGAATCAATAAACACCGCATTCACAATGTTAACCGTCGCAACCACACAATTTTTACTATTGATGTATGTGATAATGTTCCTATCGGCGATGGTATTAAAATTTCGATACCCTGCTATGATTTGTTCCTATAAAATCCCGTTTGGGAAATTTGGCGCCTGTGTAGTTTCTGGCACTGGATTGGTCGTATGCGCATTGTTCTACGGAATAGGGTTTTTCCCGCCTAGTGACATAAATATTCAAAACAAATCCGCGTATTTTTTTACCATTCTGACCATCAACGTGGTTTTTGGTTTCCTGCCATACATTCTGTTGCAAATGTTCCAAAAACCATCCTGGAAAAATAAAGCCTAGAAAAATTTTCTTGCAAAAAAATAGGCGGCGATGACACAAACCACTGTAATGGTGCACGTCGACACCAGCCGTTTTAAAAAGTTATATTGAATTTCCTGGGCATACATGGCATGCGTCTCCTCGATGGATTTCTTTTTTTCTTTGTGGGCAAAAGATTCTAGAGCTGCTCTTTGTTTTACCAAATCTATGGCGTAGATTTTTGTCGAAGCTATGGATTCCATGGTTATATTTTCCGCGTATCTTTTTTCAAAAGCGTCGGGTTCTCCATGTATGGCAATTGCAACGTCAAGGGCTGCATCGGCCAATGGGCCATCCTTAATTCGTCCCACGTATAGCATCGTTTGCTCTATGTCCTGTAATTTTTTAGAAATTCCCAGGATCCCATCGTGGACCCGGTAGATGCGTTCCAACCGTTCCCTGTGGGGTTGAACAATGGAATTACACCCGCATAAACCAATCAAAGCCACGGAGCATATGAATGGCAGCAAAGTTTTTTTCAAAAATTTTTCTATTTTTTCCAAAATTCATCCTCTAACAATTCATCGTTTTGGCACTAGCGCTATCTTTCAATTGCAACGTATATGATATTTTTATGGACAAAGGCGCATAGCCTATCGGTTGCTAGGGTAGAACCGTTTGAAGGGTTGGCTATGCATTTCGAAGAAGTCTTTTTAAAGAAGAAAAAGAAATGCTTTTTGTTGGAAAAAGGTGAAGCATGAGAGTTTGGCATCTGGTATTAAAAAACGAAGCTTAGAAAATCATTACGGGAGGAATAAAAAAATACTTTGTTTGGCTGCCATTTGCCATACGCCAATGGTTTCCTTCGAGGTTTTCGGTTCACTAAAACCTTTTTAAATCATAGGACATGGTCATAATCTTTTCGGCCTTGGGAAACCTATCTTTTTTTTGCCCATACTTGTTTTATTTGAAAAGGATATGCCGGCCATTAGTGTTTCCTAGCATAAAGCTCATCACCGACTCCAAATCATGCCCTCAGAGGCGTTTTTCGAATTTTCCAACCTCCTTCTCAAACTATTCATTTCCCTTTCTCTCCATTCTTTTTACCGTTGTTTATTCATTTTTTGCAAGAATTGGGCGGCTATAACAAGAGTGAGAGGCATTATTTTTCCTGTTGACATTATGCCATCATTGCCTTTATAAAAATTATATGTTGCCCGGTAGCTCAGTGGTAGAGCAGGTGACTGTTAATCACTTGGTCGCAGGTTCGAGCCCTGCCCGGGCAGCCAAGAACTAATGCGGAATAGACGATATCGGGCCGAGGTTCTAAAAAAGTTCAATCCACCGACATTCCACCAAAATTAGAATTCTACAAAAAGAAGGGTGGAATTTTCGGAGTATAAGGCAGTGAACCGGCAATAGCTGCGGGGACCACATCTCAATTCTGGCGGGGGGACAAGTCGTGGACAGACTTTGGGAATTCCGTATGAAGCACCCTCCTCACTGGCCTATCCACCGCCACAAAAACTGCCATCGTAGCGACGGATACCGTCATCGTTGCTCTCGGAAAGTTGCAGGCACAGGTTTCTGCTTCCGGGTTTCAAAACTCTATGACGACCCTGGGCGACATCATCGTCGGGGGACAAAGTGGGGTGCCGGAACGGCTACCCATCGGGGATAGCAATACATTTTTGAAATCGGAGTTTACACCGTCGGGAACTCCACTGCTCGGGTATACTTCCAAAACCAACTCATCTCCTAGTATCAATGCAATTTCCTATGGGTCTACCGGGCACAGGAGAAGTTTTGTTCCACCAATGACATCTATGAGCGAGGGGCACTGATGATTTACCTAAATAAAACATGTTTTAACGGACTGTATCAGGTGAATCTAGGGGGACACTTCAATTCCTCTTTTGGGAATCATCAAACCTTGACCATCGACGTATTGCCTGTAGCAATGCTTTACAAAATGTTGACATCCGCAACGGTCCCTACCATAGCGTGGAAATATGTAAAGATTATTTCTACTATTTGGATCCGCCCTACCACCTTGCCTACTCAAAATATGACACCTTATCATTTGGGAAGTCGGAATATCGAAACTTGGGACAATTTTGCCAACGAATTCACCGACGAGGAGGGAAATTTATGCTATCCAATGCCGACACTCCCTTCATAAGAAATTTGTATAATAACTTCCACATCGAAGAAATTATGGCACCGCGGAATGTCGCGGCAAACATTAGGGGGAGAGGATATGTACGGAAATTGCTCATCAGGAACTATTGCTAATCGCAATAGAAAATGTCTTGTTCAACATCTTGCGGCTGGTATTTCCCTAGTGATTCCATGACCCCCTCTAGCCATTGATTGTTGAAACTTGCAAACCCATGTTACTTCTTTCTTGACATGGTCCACATTATTTTATTCCATTACTATCATTATGGCAAGTTCATCGGCAACATTTCCACTTTTTGGCATACCGGAGGAAGAGGATACTCCCACAGGCTTTTTAAAACGGGCACGGGCAAACGCCAAGGAAGAAAATGTCTCACTCCCAAAGTATCTGGCAGGCATGTTAAAACATGCTGTCCGCGGCCATGACCTCTCCAAAATCCACTTCTACCAGGATGGCTCCGGCGATACCTATAACGAGGATGTCCTTGATAGAATACACGAGGAAATGGAAGCAGAATCTAAAGCGGGATTGACCACGGTTTGCAAGACCAAGGAAGAAGATGATGAGCATTTTAGAAAGCTCAGAGAAGAAGCGGTAATGGAAGCGGCAAGAAAAAAGGGAAATCACAAACATGTTTCAGCCAGAGTACTCCAAACAATTCGATAGAGAATATAAAAAATTTTGCAGCTCAAACCTAGAGATAGCAGATAAAATCGATGAATTAAAGGCCGATATTCTAGCACATCCCACCTATAGGCTTGGTCATCCTGAGCGGCTACGACATCGGAAGGGTAACGAGTGGTCAAGGCACATAGATAAAAAGAACCGCCTAGTTTATGAAATTATCGGCAACGTGGTATGGTTTGAACGTTGCAAAGGCCACTACAACGACCATTAGGCCCAACCGGCATTCCAATTCCAGAAAGGCATCCAACTGGGTGGGGGCGAAAAAACAACGGCCTTGCGAAATTGCACGTTTTTGGCATCATAGCGGGCATCATGCTAAATATTTTCGACGTTGCCTGGCATATTCTCGATAGCATCGGAGGGGAAGTATCACTGGAGAAGCTCCACGCCCTTTGTTACTACTGCCAGGCATGGCACCTTGCCATATATGGAACGCCCCTCTTCGAAGAAGATTTTATAAAATGCGAAAACTGGGATTGGGAACAGGGTTCGGAGAAACCACCGCTTGGGGAGCCCAAGCTCTGAGCGGGGAAGGCGAAAGGAGGGGGGCAAAATGCCCCCCTCCCTAGGTCCAGGTTATTGGTGAAAATTTTATCAACGGCTGGCTCGGAGAACCGTCCCCCTATTTGATGCCGAAGAGCCTATCGAGGCGTTTAATTTCGATGTCTCCGTCGGTCCTGCTAGTCTTAGCCATTTCGAATGCTTTTTTGTACATGTCGACCTGTTCCTCCATCGAGGAGATAGAAAAAGACTTGGATTCCGATGGAGACTGGGAGTAGTTTTGTTATTGAGTATTCGAAAACTGCTTCGAAGGACCTAAAGAAACTTAGAAGGAGTGAATACTGGGAAAAAGCCAAAGAAATTATTAAAATTCTTATGGTTGACCCGTTTAAAAATCCACCACCATATAAGGAGCTTTGTGGTGAAATGATTGGGCACTACTCTCGCCAAATCAATATTCAGTACAGAATCGTTTACAAAGTTAATGGCTGTGTTGGTGAGATTACCGAATGTTAGACGTATTACCACGAGAATTAGAACATGGAGTATGGAGAGGGAGACATTCTTGGACCACCGAGGATGCCATCTTTGCACATTGTGAGGGCACAGGCATCCGCCAGGTCGCTAAATATACCATCCTTCCCGCTGGTAAAACTTATGAAAGTTTACGAAAGTTCATAAAATAACGTTGACAATGGAAGTAGTACGTGATTTTATATTAATCATGATTAATGTGTGTGCTAGTAATCTCAGAAAAGATTTCTTTAACATCATAAAACGGGTCAACGATTTTGAAAGTGCTCTCATCGTTAACCGACAGGGACAAAATCTCGTCGTTATGTCTGAGCAAGAGTATAACAATCTTATTGCAACTTTGGAAATTCTATCAAATCCTGTGGAATATGACAAAATCATGCATCCGGATATGACCGGTGCGAAGGAATATGACAGCGTAGACGAAGCATTAGAAGATTTGGGGTTCTACGATGAAAAAGTCTAATTTTAAAATAAGATTTTCCAAACAAGCGAAGCAGGACCTAAAGCTTATTTCCAAAAGCCCATATGCAGAAAAGTTTGTCAAATTGATACACCTGGTAGAAAAAAATCCATTCGCAGAGCCACCATTGTTCGAGATGCTTCTGAGAGACCAAAAATATTCCCGCAGAATTAACATTCAACATCGCCTGGTTTACGAAGTGGACATGGAAAATTGTATAATTACGGTACTTTCTTGCTGGACGCATTACCATGGTAAATAGATTCGTCATGGCAGTCAAAGAGAAGTTTCCTCTTCCATTTTCTAGCATGTCCATGGGAGTTCAATTTCAGAGCATAGGTCGTATGGCGAGGGCATAGAGGTCAACCTAGAAAAATGAGAAATAATTGGGGAAAATGTATTTTTCCTTTACCCATGATACATTTTTAACACAATTAGGTAGACAAAGATCCGATGAGTATCAAAGAAAGTTTGACAAAGGTTAACCGCCGTGGCATTTCAAATGGCATGAAAGCGACATGTGTACCCTACAAGAAATCCCGCAGCTACACCGCAAAGGTGGTGACTCTTAACAACGAAAAGTACTGTATACTTCCAAAGAGCATCTATGATGGACTCCTTGAGACCATCGCCATAATGTCTGACCCGGAAGCCCATCGAAGGTTGCAAGAAGCATTTGCGGACCCGGAGAAAATGATATTTCACTCCGTGGATGACATGTTGAAATATTTTGAGGTTGAGAGGGATTAAATGTATAAACTTGTTTTTTCTAAGCAAGGAGAAAAGGACCTTCGCAGGGTATTGAAAAGTGAATACAAAACCAAGGCCATAGAAATTTTTGATATTATCTCCGCCAATCCCTACCAAACCCCACCTCCTTTTGAACGTCTCACGGGGGAATATGCTGGATATTTGTCCCGCCGAATCAACATTCAACATCGGATAGTTTATAGGGTGTATGGGAGTGTCGTCGAAGTGGCGTATTGTTGGACGCATTACCACGAGAATTAGAACATGGGACGTATGGAGAGTGCTGAGGATCTTTGACCGCCGAGGATGCCATCTTTGCACATGGTGAGGGCACAGGCATCCGCCAGGTCCGGAGACTTTGATAGTTTATGTTTTGGCTGTAGCATAAGCCTTCCTTCCTTTCTGTCATTCAGCTCAATTGCCATGAGTTCCGTTGCCAGTCGGGAATTGTTCGGCAGCTTCCCACCATCCGCTATCCACATTCGTAATCCATCGTACATCTCTGCCCGTCTGTTGAAGTACTTTCTGCCATTCTTCGCCGCTGCCCCGAAGTCTATTCCGCACAGCCGGAAGGGGGTCACCCTTTGCAAAATATCAATGAACGCACCGCCCAGGTTTCCTTTGCTTTATGCCTCCGAGAGGCGAATTTTCCCCTTTTGAGTTATCCGGAATTTCCGGATAACTCCCGACAACGGTAAACCATACATTGCAAAGCATCATGGCCGCTAAACCATCGTTGCCTCTTTATTTGGAGGTAATCCCCATTTTCACTACGCAAATTTTATAGCATAGCCTTTGTCCCACAATCCCCATGGCGTACAAAACGACTTTTCACATCCCCAAAAAAAGGCTACAAGGATTAGTTTTTTTCTTCGTCAAGCCTAAGGACACTTTTTCGGCGTCCTTAAGGGTGAAATAAAAAAGAAGGGTTTCTTTTACTTTATGGGAAGCTTGGAAGATTGGCAACTGTAAGCGGCACCCTAGGCCCCGCTCCTGCTGGATTTGGTATTGTTATTAGGCCCAACATGGTTGCCACCAGATTTTTGAATTGCGCTTGTTCGCTAAGCGTACCACCAGCAGGAACAACGGTACTCAATGCATTAAAGGCTCGCCAAAACATGGCAGGACCTATATGACCTAAACGCACAAAGGCTTCTGTAGACACTGGGGGAGCGCCATTAGCATTCGTTACAAAGGCTGCAGTGATATTTGCATGGGCCCTATTGCGAAAAGTTAACTGTCCGTGTATTGTGCAAGTATTGTTGCGAACGGCTTCTCCGATTATGATACCATCACTATAATTTGAACTGCCACTATCCAGCATTATTGCACTTGGTAAGATATTTATAAACTCCTCATGGCGACCTTTATTCCACAGCTTATCGAATTCCCGTTCTGCGCGATTACTTGGCTCATTAGGTATGATTTGTTTTAAAATCTTTAAATATTCTATTCGTAGGTAACTACTGACACTCGGATTTGTAGACCGCATATCAGTATCATAATT
>JAISBO010000038.1 GCA_031266155.1 Puniceicoccales bacterium | reverse complement strand
CTGTCTGACAAGCTATAGGTCATGGTCGGGGCGACTGGATTTGAACCAGCGACATCTACGTCCCGAACGTAGCGCTCTACCAATCTGAGCTACGCCCCGTGATGAATTAAGCGATGTCATTTGCATCAGACGAAAAACAGCAATCCTTGCAAGTCAAATGTTCGAATGGAAACATTTATGAACACTGCAACCCCCAAGTGTTATTTACTTCTGACTCCAGCGTAAACGATATATAGGGTACTCGTAATTATTACCAGCGAACCGCATATGGTATTTTTGCTGGGTATTTCATTGAACAGGAAAAATCCAACCCCTATGGCTAAAATTAGTTCCAAATACCTAAAAGGCGCTACTATCGACACGTTCACTTTTTCGAATGCCTTCAGAATACAATATAATAGCAAATTGGCTCCGCCGCCGAGCATTGCAAATAATACAATGTCCCGCAATGATGGTGCTATCCATCTGAGCAATGCAAATGGTATGGCAAAAATAAATGTCATGGTCGCCGTATAAAATACCATCCGAAAAACACCTTCATCGCTGACGAATTTTTTGTTGATAATGTCAAGGGCAGCAAATAGCATGGATGACAGTAGCAACATCATGGCTGCAAGGGTGGCAAATGCCTCATTTTTTGGTTCAAAAATATAATAGACTCCCGCAAATCCGACAATCGTGGCGATAATACTGTCGAGTCTAATTTTTTCTTTTAAAAATATGCGGGCAAAAATCAGTGTAAACAAAGGGATAACAAAGTTTAAAGACATGACCGTAGCGATCGGTAATTTGTGTAATCCACGGCAGTATAACGATATCGCAACCAATAGGAAAATTGCACGAATTATGTGTAACTTTGGCATACGCATGAACATGCCTCCGATATTTTTCCCCAGAACCCCAAATAAAGCTAAAAATAATGTGGCAAAACCATAGCGTAAACAGACAATTTGTTCAAAGGAATATTCGGCTCCTAGAAATTTCATCAGGGTATCGTTGGCAACTCCAATGGTCATACTTAGGAGAAACCAAGCAATCCCACAAAGGTAATCTGTTTTCTTTTTGTTTACATACATCGCTGGGGAAAATTGTGATGTGCACTATTAAGTCAATGGATTTTTAAGAAATCCAGGCTTCGGAAGGTTTAGATGAAAATTTTTATGACTTTGTCACCTGGCAGATTTCCCAATCATTGACAAAAATTCACGATTACTAGCATATTGCGATAATCTAGATACCAATGTTTCCGTGGCTTTTTCCGTTTCCATGCCAGCAAAGGCACGCCTCAAAAAATTTATATTCTCTAGCACCTGTGATGGCGTTAACAATTCTTCGTGGCGAGTCCCCGAAGTCAATAGGTCAATGGCCGGCCAAATGCGCATTTCAGCTAATTTCCTACTAAGGACGATTTCCAGATTTCCTGTCCCTTTTAGTTCTTGAAAAATCAGATCGTCCATTTTGCTCCCCGTTTCAATCAATGCGGTGGCGATAACCGTTAGGCTTCCTCCATTCTCAAGGTCACGTGCCAACGCGAACATCTTTCTTGGTATTTCCATTGTCCGTGAGTCAACTCCACCGGTCAACGTTCGTCCACTACTATTGGTTGTGTTGTGTGCACGGGCTAACCGTGTGATGGAATCCAGAAATAACACCACGTCACAGCCACTTTCTGCTAAATTACGCGCCCGTTCACTCGCCAAACGTGCAATGCGCATATGGTTTTTAATGTCTTGGTCATTGGACGATGCATAAATTTCAGCATCAACGGAACGTTTAAAATCGGTAACCTCTTCGGGGCGTTCGTCTATTAATGCTACGACTATTGCAATTTTCGGGGAAATTTTCCTAATACTTCGAGAAATATCGTGTAGCAGCAGTGTTTTCCCTGACCTCGGTGGGGCAACAATTATGCCCCGCTGCCCTTTCCCGATGGGACAAAATATGTCTATTATTCTTACGGACAACGGGCATCCCGGATATTCCAAGGGAATTGGTACGCGCGGTTGAACGGGAGTCAACCTATCAAATGGTGTGCGACGATGCCTTTCCGCAGGAACCATATCATCTATTTTCTCAACCGATATGACCTTTGGATTTGGAAAATTTGTACGACGCTGTATGATCGCACAAATCTTTTGCCCCCGTCGAAGATGATATTCTCTGAGTATATCCATCCCCACATAGGGATTGGTAATATCTTCTCGCCCGTTATTGCCAATGGCAATCAATTGACCATAGTGCTCGCATTCCGATAATTCTAGAATCCCTGCGTATCGCTCTTGGCCATCAGTCAATCCATTGCTATTTTCATTAATCATCATGTTCAAATGTTCCCTATCTAAACCTATTATTGCCGCTAAGGCAAGATTTTATGATGGGTAAACAATGGCCGACAAACGGGATATTGTGGTGGATATATCTTCGATATTGTATGGTTGTCGCATCGAGATGAGGTATCGGCTCTTAATTCATCCTAAACGCTTTCGCTATTGTTTATTTTCTTCTCAATTTTAGACCATCTTCCACCGATGGCATATTGACATTTATATAAATTGTATTGATATTTTTTTAAAGTGGGGTCGTAGCTTAGTTGGTAGAGCGCGTCGTTCGCAATGACGAGGTCGTCGGTTCGATCCCGATCGGCTCCACCAGAAC
>JAISBO010000050.1 GCA_031266155.1 Puniceicoccales bacterium | reverse complement strand
GAGACAGAGAAAGCATTAACTAGTGAGCCTCACCGTCCCGCATAGCATTTCCATGTTTTTTTAAAATTTACGGAAACTGACCACTGGGTTTTCCTAGGTTTTACGGGCATACTTTTTGGCATAATATTTGTAAATCTCGCTGCAAATCGCCCCAAAAAGCGGTCCCAAAATTATCGCCCCGAGAGTTATGGTGGCAAATATGCGAATGGTAAATTTGCCATACTGCAGGATCGCATTTTTATCAAAGGTGGTAATCACGGGCAACATTTCCGTCCCTATCCCAAGCCAATGCACCACGTAGGCACCTACCTTATATGTCACAGCCCAAAAGAAAAGGAATGTGGCAATGTTGGAAAGAATCGGTAAAAACATCATAATGGCTACGTTTGCTCGACACATCAGGGCAGCAAAAAAAGCAACAATAAGGTGTACCACATAGGGAAGTGGCGTTAGGGTTATTATCCATCCGATGTAAAATGCTGGCACTACTTCCGAGACCCTAAATGACCATAGGTAGGACCTTTTCCGGGCCGCATGGGCAAATTTATTCAAAACGGGGTATTTGTGGATGGAAGACTTTCTAGGCATACGACGCAAGAATTTCTTAACGAACCTAATGCGTTTAAACTTCGGATTTTTGTCGTCCGGATTTTCCTGTTTTTTATTCGTCATCACTGTGAGTTATGCCTCAATAATCGACTTTAGCAACTCATCTTTTAATAGCGGAGAAGATTCGTTGGGGGAGTCACCCGAAATCTATGTGCATACAAAGCTAAGCGCCGTTTGGGAACTAATTCGCACAAATTTCAAAAATTTTTATTAAAATTTAAAAATTTAACTTTTTTTTTTGCTAAAAATTTGTACACCTGGCAGGCGTCGGAGTTTCGCACCATTTCCCGTGAACAGATGTAGCTGCCCATGGTCCTTTGAGAAGATTGATTTTTCTTCTGGAAGTTGGGATACCTTCCGAGAGGAAAGACGCTTGGAAACCGAGGAAGTAACGGCCCCCAACAATCCCGGAGAATTGTTAGCCGTTTTATATTGTACCGCTTTATAGGAGAGCGAAGGAAACTGATGTACCTCAGATCCCCTTTCTGCCATATTCGCGCCACTTGTAGCAACTATGCTCATTCAATAACCCCCTCTTTCTATGACGAAAAACAATTTGTAAATTTTCACACTATTGCTCTTCGTGCGCAATTAACTCCGCATCTGTAGACATTTTTTCTAGCCGGGAAATCCAGCTTTCCGTTACTTCTACAAAGAGAGCCAATCTCTCTTCAAAACTTTCTTTTCTTTTTAGGGGAAGTTCCATTGGAAATGCTAGCACGACTGTCTGGGTTTGTTTATCGATACCTATGGTAGCCCCCTGCGTGCCTTTCCAAAAAAGGTTTGATTCCAACAATGTCTCGAAAATTATCTCCCGTCCTTCGAAAGGGACTTCGCCAATGTAGGAATATATTATCAATAGTTCCTTCTCTATGTCTAATTCGATGTTTAAAACGACCTTATCATCAAACAACAAAACGCAGTGGTCATTTTCGTCGAGAACCAAACCGGGGAGATCCAGCGATTTACCAATCGCTTTCAACAATTCATCCACATATTTATGCAAATCCATTTTCAAACACGTTTCGACGTCAACCTATTATTCTATGGTGTACGATTTTTCCCAGAAATCAACACTTTTATGAAATTAAATACAATTGCAAGCCTAAGATTGTATTTTTTGGAGGAAAGTGTATAAAAAAATCATCATTCGCAGATAAAACAGCGTAAAACAAATCCATGGGTATCTTTCCCTCGCGTATTTTCAACGCCTCGCGTCCAAATAAAAGTACTGACTAGCGGAGGAAAAATCTTTTTTTGAATGACGATGGCGTCGAAAAAAGAGCAAAAATTTTGGCAAAAAAAACAAAAATGTGAGAAAAAGCGTCACGCGGCCTGGGGAGCGGTAGTTTTTGTTTTGGCGATATTGTTGCTCATTGCGTTCATCGATTTTTCGCCGAACCAAACGAAATTGGTAACCACATGTACAGAAAACCAAATGGTTGCCCAAAACATTGTCGGAGAATTCGGGGCCAATATGGTATTTTTTAGCATGAGGTATTTCGGTTTTGCCGCATGGCTAATCCCGATTACACTGTTTATAATTTCCCATATGCTCTTCATGCCCGAGACAAAACCTCTAAACAAAGGGCGCATAATTGCACTGGTCATGATGTTTGTCTGTGCAACGGGGCTTTTAGAGTATGTTCAACGGTACTGCTTGCCGGCAGAGACATTTTTAAGATTCTCGAATAACAAATTTTCTGCAGGATTGGGAGGAACAGTAGGGTACTTCATATTTCGCCACATGGCTGAAAGAGTATTCGCCACCACGGGGAGTGCCATTTTACTATTTTCATTTTTTATCCTGTCCTCCCTATACATATTTACGGCGAGTCTATCTTTAGATGGAGCACTGGAAAAAAATATCCAACGCTATGGATATTTTCGCGCCGTCATTTGGGGAGGTTTGAAATTCTCCTGCACCACCCTATATAAATTAACAGCATGGGTCATGAAGAAACTTTTTTCCGCGGTATTCTGGATATTGCGAAAAATATTCCGCCTGGAGAATAGGAACATTCCTCCAACGAACACAAATCCTAACAAGCGAGACAACCATGCGGCTGAAAAACCTTCTTCCCGGGAACATGGAGTATCCAGGGGGGATTACATTTTACCTCCCATAGAACTATTGCAGCGGGCCAAAAAGACATCCAGCGACGATGACCACGCCGCCATTTCCAAACAGTTGGTCGATACGCTAGCCCAATTTGGCATCGCCGTGCATGCCGGAGAAGTCCATATCGGTCCCGTAATAACGAGATACGAAATTTCTCCTGCGCCAGGCGTACGGGTGGAAAGAATTGTCAACTTGGACAAAAATATTGCCCTAAATTTACGGGCTCAATCCGTCCGAATTCTTGCTCCCGTCCCCGGCCGGGGGTGCGTCGGCGTGGAGCTTCCCAACCGCAATCCCCAAATGGTATGTCTGCGCGAAATCCTCGAGTCCAACGATTGGCGTAGCATGAAGGCGGATATTCCCATCATTCTCGGGAGAGGAACAACGGGTGAGCCCATGATCAACGATTTGTCGAAAATGCCCCATCTGCTCATCGCAGGGGCTACCGGATCGGGCAAGACCGTCTGCATAAATTCAATCATTGCGTCGCTGGTTTACCATTCCACTCCCGATGATCTGCGTTTCATTATGGTCGACCCGAAAATCGTGGAAATGCAGGTGTTCAACAAATTGCCCCACATGCTCATTCCCGTGGTAACGGATCCGAAAAAAGTTCCCAACGCCCTGAAATGGTTAATTTCGGAAATGGAAGTGCGCTATAAAATTTTTGCCCGATTGGGCGTTCGCAACATCGCCGGTTTTAACGCTAAGATTTTGAAAAATGCCGATGAAGTTGCCCGTGCCGAAGAGCTGGAGCGGTCTCTTTCTCCCGAAGAACGTTCCGCCCTGAGTACAGCCCTTCCCCAAAATCCAGAGAATGTCGATATTCCCAACCAAAGAATGCCATATATTGTTTGTATCATCGATGAGTTGGCCGATTTGATGATGGTCGCTCCCGCCGATATAGAGACCTGTGTGGCGCGGCTCGCCCAACTAGCCCGTGCGGCAGGCATACACTTGATACTTGCCACCCAACGCCCATCCGTAAATGTCATCACGGGTATCATCAAAGCAAACCTACCGAGCCGCATCGCATTCAAGGTGGCATCAAAGGTCGATAGCAGGACGATTCTCGATGCGGGAGGGGCGGAAGCGCTTCTCGGGAGAGGGGACATGCTCTTTCAACCTCCGGGGGCCAGCGGTTTGTTGCGTGCCCAGGGTGCCCTCGTTTCCGACGAAGAAATCAACAGAATCGTCGACTTTTTACACGATAAAAACGGAGACCCGGAATATGCCATGGACATCCATGCCCTCGTGGAAAACGGGGAAGACGGGGATTCCGAAATGGACAATGAAAACTGGGAGGATGACATGATCCCCCGGGCTTTGGAAATCATACGCAGCAATGATCGGGCCTCCATATCTTTTCTCCAGCGCAAATTAAAGATCGGGTATAACCGGGCAGCGAGGATCATGGAAACGTTGGAAGCCAAGGGGTTGGTGAGCAATCAAAATAACCAGCCCTACGACGATGGACCCAATTGATGCCCGACAGGTTTAGGATCAAACGGGAAGCTTGCAATGCTCCCATAGAAAACCTTC
>JAISBO010000056.1 GCA_031266155.1 Puniceicoccales bacterium | reverse complement strand
CCCTGGCCACGGAAATTTTACGACCATTTTAAAAGAAAAAAGCAATCCCTACCTTCATTGAGGTTTCCGACCTAGCAAAATTAGATGGGCGCCATATTTCTACGGATACCTGCTGACATGGGCTTGTATCTTGATATAAATACCATGTGCCCCAGTGGGGCACAGTTAGATATTTTTATTGGTAAATTTTCCCTCTACATCTTTGAAGGCTATGCCTGGTATTGATCTCTCAAGACGGGATCAGGTTCCTTGCACCTATCCACTAAAAAGCTTTCTATGGTTGGCCAAAGCATGGCAGCAGCAGCGGCCCAGGAACCATAGGCAAGCTCATTATATCCGTTGTTCTGGGCTCGCAATATTACCCCTATTACTGCTCCAGCAATGCTCAAAAATATTTTTCCCTTCTGGGATCCCCGCACAGCTGCTACTTGTTGAGGATTTAAATGGTTTCGTGGCTCTACTTGATCAACAACGACCTGGCCTCCCCCCTGTGCATGGCCGGTTACAATGAGGGTAACTTCTCTTCCATCCAATGGTCTTCCGAGTATTTCATCTCTATTGGCAAGGCGCCCTATGTTTTGCATTTGTGCTATGGCTTCAGGTGTCCAAACTACTCCTCCCGGCAGCGCTGCTGTTCCGCCCGGTACTCCAAATTGCCCCTGTCCTCCATAGAGAGTATCCATTATTGGATTATCAGTATAATTAACTTCCATATATTCCTCCTTTTTTGAAAAAATTCTACCGATGGTACCTACATTATTTGGAATGTCAAATTTTTAACAAAAAAATTAATCTAAGGGAAAAATAAAACAACGGATCTTTTCCCAATGTTCCAAATTTCCTATTAGACCGTAATAAATCCATTGTCTTTTTTACAAAAATTCTAAAAATAGTAGCAACATTGAGGAGTGGTTATGAACAAATATATCGAAGAATTTAAAAAAAATGACAGGTTTGGCTTGCTTCAACACAAGTGCAAAACAATAGATAAGTCTAAATTACACTTGCCGGGGCCGGATTTTATCAACGAAGTATTTTTACAGTCAGATAGGTCCATTGCCGTTCTCAATAGCCTATCGCGGATTCGCAACACAGGACGTCTTGGCGGGACAGGATATATTTCAATCCTTCCCGTAGACCAGGGCATCGAACATTCGGCGGCTGCCAGTTTTGCCCCGAATTCGGAATATTTTGATCCGGAAAATATTGTAAAATTAGCCATCGAGGGAGGCTGTAGTGCCGTAGCATCCACATTGGGAGTGCTTGGGATTGTTTCTAGAAAATATGCCCATAGGATACCTTTCGTCGTAAAGCTGAATCACAATGAATTGCTGACATATCCCAATAAATTTGACCAGATTTACTTCGGCCATGTTCAACAGGCATACGATATGGGAGCCGCAGCCGTTGGAGCCACAATTTATTTCGGGTCCGAGGAATCCACACGCCAGATACAAGAGACTACGGAAGCATTTCAGCTAGCCCACGAACTTGGTATGGCAACAATTCTTTGGTGTTATTTGAGAAACAACGCGTTTAGTGCCGATAAAGATTACCATACGAGTGCTGACCTGACAGGTCAAGCAAATCACCTGGGAGTAACGATTGAGGCTGACATAATTAAACAAAAGTTACCAACGAATAATGGAGGTTTTAAAGCATTGAAATTTGGGAAAACCCACGACAAGGTTTACTCAGAGTTAACGAGTGACAATCCAATAGATTTGACCCGTTACCAACTGGCAAATTGCTACATGGGTCGGGCCGGACTAATAAATTCAGGAGGGGCTTCTGGGATCAATGACTTCCATGAAGCGGTCGAAACAGCCGTTATCAATAAGCGAGCTGGCGGGTCTGGATTGATTTGCGGACGAAAGGCATTCCAACGTTCCATGAAAGATGGTGTAGCCCTATTGAATGCCATTCAAGACGTTTACCTGGACAAGTCGATAACCATTGCATAACATTGATATTTCTTTGTACAACCTCGCAGAGAAACGCATGCTGCGAGGTTTAAGAGTTTCCATGGGAAGATTAAATTTATTAGGATTCGAAAAAAATTATTGACATTCACATGGTCTAAGCCTCCTTTTCCGGGGGAAAGGTGAGTCTATGAAAAAATTGCTAGCGGTCGTAATTTTATTGATGTTAGCTTCCGTTTCCAGCGTAGCCGACGATGAGCAAACGGAACCGGTAAATTGGAGTGAAAAGTTGGCATGTGAAATGGGCGTCAAATTCGCGACAGAACATGTTTCCCACGGCTGCAAATCTTGTGGTAAGGCTGTTTTGCCGCACCTGGGGCTGGGTTACAAAATTTTGGAAAATGTGAGGCTTTCTGTTTCCGTGGACACCATCGCCGCACTGAAGGAAAACTATAGCAGGATAGAGCCGTGTCTGGGAATTTTATACATCGTGAAGGACCTATTCGCCATTGACGCCGGCTACACTCACTACTTCTATACATCCGCCTCCGGCGATGGGCAAAAACATTCCAATGAAATCTATTGCGGTATTGGGGCAGATGTTTTCCTATCTCCATCCCTCTACACGTTCTATGACTTCAACAATGAAGACTTTTCCCTGCAAGTAAAAGTTGTACATGAAATTGACCTTAGAGAGAGCCTTATGCGAGGCCTGGGCGTAGAAATTAGCGGTGAGGTCGGCTACGAGACAGCAAAAAAGTGCAATGGTAAATGTATCGAGGGCGAAAAACGGAATTTCTTCTTCTATGGTGCGGGAGTAGATTTGGCATACACCATCCACGACAGGGCAAAGGCAAAGATTGGAGTGGCCTGGAAAGGAAATTCAGCAGAGGTACACACTTGGGTGAATGGCGCCCATAAAGATTTCATTTGGATGCGTGCATCCGTAGAGTGTTCGTTTTAGGAACTCAATTCCAGCCATTGGTTTTCCAGTTTCGCCAGTTCATCACAGCATTTTGCATACAGCCCGTAGACTTCCACGTCTTGAATTTTCGATAATTTTTCTTCGAGGGCCTTTTTTTCAGTTTCCAGAATTTTGATGTCTTTTTCCAAGAGAAACAGCTTTTTCTTTAACTTCGAATCATTACTAGGTCTCTTTGGATTTTCAGCCTTACTCGAATTATCGACGGAAGAATTTTGATTGGTCCCCTTGGAGAGCAACATTTCTCGGTAGGAATCCAGAGAACCATTGAAAGGAGTGCACTTCCCTCCATCGATGACAAAAAGTCTATTGCACGTTTTGGACAAAGTAAAAAAGTCGTGGGTAATTAGGATCACTGCTCCCTGGTATTTGTTTATCGCATCGACCAATGCTTCCCGAGTTTCAATGTCCAAATGGTTCGTTGGCTCATCTAGAATCATAGCATGGGGATTGAAAAGTGAATTTATCGCGAGCAAAACACGGGATTTTTCACCGCCGGATAGGTTTTTTATAAGCGTCTCGCTGCGGGATTGCGTTATTCCAAATCTTGCTAGGTGAGAACGCGCCTGCGTCTCTGAAAAGTCACGGGCGAGCCTGCGTAGGGTTTCGACGGGAGAAGATTCCACATTCAGTTCATCGGCCTGCTGCTGGGAAAAATATGACACTTTTAAATTTCTTGCATAGGAGATATTCCCCGAAAGAGGGACCAATCGATTGGCCAACAATTTAGCAAGCGTAGATTTTCCGTTGCCATTTGCCCCTAGTAGGGCGATCCTGTCATCCGAATTTACACAAAATTTCACGTCCCTTAGCACCGTTTTATTAGCATACCCTGCGGCGACATTTTCTAAAATTATCAACTTACGATCAACCTGAGGGTGTGGTTTGGGAAATGATAGGGTTACTTTGTATTCTGAGCCGGGCATTTCTGGAACTTCCATTTTTTCCAACATTTTAATTCTGCTCTGTGCCTGCTTGGCCTTTGTCGCTTTTGCCCTGAACCTATCGATAAAGCTCTGTACGTGTTCTCGCTTTTTCTGTTGAGCCTCGATATTTCTTACCAATGCAAGCTCCTGCTTCCTACGTGTATCCATGTAGGTATCGTAATTTCCCCTAAAGAGGTGTAGTTGCCTGTTGAAAATGCTGACGATGCAATTGCAAATGGAATTCAAAAACTGCTTCTCATGGGAAATCATGACTACCATTTTGTTGGTTTTTTCCAAAAAATTTTCTAGCCACATGGCCGTTTCCAAGTCCAAATGGTTGGAGGGTTCATCAAGCAACAGGCAGTCGGATGGAGCAAATAGCGCCGCTGCAAGGGACGCCCTTACTTGCCATCCTCCCGAAAACTTTTTCAATTTTTTACCGAGATCATCCTGCTTAAATCCGAGACCGTCCAATATGCTAGATGCCCGTGCTTCCGCTGAGTAGCCATCGATTGCGGCATAGGCATCGTAGGCATTGGCAAGGTTCCCATCGGACATTTGTTTGTCTTCCAAAATTGTTCGCAGCCGCACTAATTCTTTGTCGGCGCCAATGATAAAATCCAGCAAAGAAATTTCATCATCTTCAATTTCTTGTTTTACACAAACGAGCCTTGTTTTGTTTTTTATGAAAATTTCTCCAGCGTCAATGTCTTCCTGACCAAGGATTATCCTAAATAGTGTCGTTTTCCCACACCCATTTGGGCCAACTATCCCAATTTTTCCATCCGATGGCAAATGCAGTGTTGCATCTTCAAACAATATCCGACTGCCAATTCGATAGGTTAAATTTTCAATGTCTATCATCTCCTTCTTTCCTCAAAAACAACACAAGTTCAACCATATTACAATCCAAATATCATATTGACTATTTCGTTCACCATCATACGTTCCCCTCTTCAAAATTCGAAAACATAAAAAGGCTATGGGACTTATATCAAGTCGGATTAAATGTTATACTGCTAGTAGGGCATTTACTTTATTGGAACTGATGTTGTCATTGTTTGTACTTACTATATTAGTTTTCCTCGGGAAAAAATTAATATCCCTGGCGACTGATAGTAGCCGATCTGTCGACGAAACAAGAATTATTTGTAAAAAATTAAACGACATATTGATGTGTATCGACGATGATTTGAAGTCGATGGTTCTTCTTGATAAAAAACAGCCTATCTTTGAAATTTGCAAGAACGAAGGTGAAAATGGACTTAGGCTATTTTTTTTCACTACGAATAACGAACAACACGTTACCGCAGCAGTGAAATATAATGTTGTGGAGTTAGAATTTGGAAAACTTGAAATTTCCCGCACCATACTAGACAGTGCGACCTCCCTATCCCTACAAAAGCTGCTAATGCAAAATCATTCCATGGAAAAATTTTTTGAAGACGTGGATACGAAAAGTAAACACACACGTAAGTTTAGCATACCATTGGCGGACTTTAAGTTTCGTGTGGCAATACAAATGCCTAAAAAGAGTATAGTTGCCTTGGCTCCGAACACAAAAATGATATATTCTTGGAATACGATATCCTACGATAAAAATGGCAAAAGTATCATTGCTAAAGGAAACTTGTCGTTCTTTGATGTTACGCTTAGGGCTTTGGACAAAACCGATGCCGTCAAATTGCATGCATTGGTAGCAAAGGATATGGCCAAAGCAAAGGATTTCTTGATTTCCCATGCGAAAAGTAGTTTTGCCAGAATTGTTCCAAATTCGGAACCATTTCCGTAGATTATCGTTGGTATTTTATGTAATTATCGTAGATAAACATGAGTTTTCTATGGCAAAGAGCCATTCCGTCAGATAGCAAAAATACACAGATTTGCGAAATACCCGCCGTTAGCAGAAATTGAAATATGCCGAATGGTGTATTTCGAAAAATGAATAGGGATAGGATATATGAAATGTTAGCCACCTGCTCAAAGCCGATTCGATGGGAGGATAATATGGGATATCCCGGAGTGAATATAGCCCTTTGCATGCAGTAAAAAAATATGCAAAAGACCGCACTAAACCCAAATGGTAAAAAAGGGAATGTTACATCGAGGATAGGGCCAATCAAACAGTATAGAATCGTAGCCCGAATAGAATCTAGGTATGTGGCGGGGCCATGAACAAATAATCCAATGGGAACAATTAGGACACCGAGAATCAGTGCGGTACCATTGAAAAGTTGGCACAAAAACAATACACCATAGTAGACAATGGCAAGCAGGAAAGATATCATTTTTAATCTCCTATATTTACCAGTACCGCAACTTCATATAGTTTTGATAGTAGATCATTGTTCAGGGTAACATTTGACGAAAAGAAACTGTTTCCATGTTCTTCCGGAGGTTTTATCAACCCCACCGAAATATTTTTTGGAAATACTCCGGATAGTTCCGATGTGATGAGGCCTATTGGTTCTCCATCTGACACAATTTCCGTTGGAATATTCGTTGCAATTCCGGTAGCCTGGCTGAAAAGATTATGTCCGTTCCCTGAAAATACTATGGGAGACCTGGAAACATCTTCCCTTGCATGGACCACCATTCTGAATTGCGGAGATGAAATTAGTTCGACGACGGAGGTTTTGGCATGCACCGACTTTATGCGGCCTACCACATAATTTTGAGAAATTACACCCATCCCTTCGGCGACTCCATGGTCCGTTCCAACATCGACGATTAATTCGTTGGTCCAGGAAGCAATATCCCTGCGAATTACCCTGGCCGGTTTCGCCATAAAATTTCCAATGCGATATCCCTGTTCGGATTCGGAAATGTCGGGAATGTTCTCCGCCAGTGTGGCGACTTTTAACTGTAAAGCCACGTTTTCCCGCATCAGATTTTCACAAAAGGCAACTAGGGACCTCTTCGAAAGAGCCCCTTTGTAAAAAGCACTTCGCAAATTTTCTAGCCGAACGGATGCTGCATAGATCGGAACTTGGGTATAGGCAAAAGCAGCTTTAACATTGTTTCGGAACGATGCAGGAACAAGCCACATCAACGCAACGATGAAAACTAACGGCAGGTAATAGCTAGAAATATTGCGTCGTTTATTGGCAACGGGCAAACAATTTTCTGAAAATTTTTTCGAATCTTTCACAGTGTGTTGCTTTTTTGAATTATTTTTCGTAGGTACGCAATCCCCGAGGCATGGTCTAAAAATTTACAATTTAGCTGGGCAATAAAACATCGGCCTAATATTTCAGAAAATTGATCCGATGGAGACAGTCCGCATTCTATTAAATCGCGGCCTTGAATAATCGGCATAGGTTGCCTTGTAAATACTCCAAATTTTTTGGCCGTTTCCGTCAACCAATCTATTAACCCACCATCGGGCTTATCGTTACTTATCCGTCCCATGTAATCAATGTAACATAACCTTATCAACCTATCCATGCGTCCCACGTCATTCGCCAGGTGTAGAATGGCAGAATCGGTCCTATTATCCCTGTATAAAAATCGTGGAACCATATGCCATCTCACCAGAGGTAATACCGCTTCAATCAAATAATTGGGGGCGTTGATAGACTTTAAAAATTCTTCCGCATATGGGCCGCCAACTTCATCGTGCCCATAGTGGTGAATTCCCTTCGCATCCTGTGTCACCACATAGGGCTTTCCCAAATCGTGGCATAGGGCGGCAAACCCCAGAATAAGATCTTCTTGCCGGTCACCGATTTTGTTTTTGGCAAACACATCGAGGGCCATACATGCATGTTCGAATACGGACCCTTCCCCATGTTGGTCGGCATCCTGGGGGCACCCATCAAGGGCCTCAATTTGAGGGAAAAATTTTAACCAACCCGCATCCTTAAGGAATCGTAGGCCCAAAGACGGTGTTTCGGAGTATAATATTAATTTTTCCCACTCCGAAAAAATTCGTTCTTTGGAAAGGCCCTCTATGGATAAATTTTTACACAGGCAGAGGGTTTCTTCGGCAGCCTTTAGATTGAACCTTCCTGCGAAATGCATACCTCTTAGCACCCTCAGGGAGTCCTCGGAAAATTTTTCTCCAACGTGGCGCAATATGCCCATCTCCAGATCTTTTAATCCTCCAAATTCGTCGATAATTTTTTCATCCATAACATCGAAATATATGGCATTTATGGTAAAATCTCGGCGGCTAGCTGCGGTTTTAACATCACACTTCTCGAGGAAATTAACGGAAAAATCCCTATGTTTGTTTCCGATTTTCATTTCGGCACGCGGGACGGCAACATCGATGGGTAAGCCGTGAATTTTGAGAACGCAAAAGGCTTTTCCAGTTTTTTCAACCGCAAACCTTGATGCCAAGATCCTTTCGATATCAGCCAACGACATACCAAAAACTTCTATGTCGAAATCTGAAAATTGCTCTCTTCGGATAGCGTCTCTAACACACCCACCCACAAAATATGGTCTGGCACCGGCCTGGGCAAGTTCTTTACAAATATCTAAAGCCTTCTCCCATACTCCAATATTTGATAATTTCTGAAATGTTTGATTGGTCAAATCCATGTATGTCTTTGCATCGTGCGAGTATAGAATTGTTCAATTTCTTGCAAGACAATTGGTTTTTATTGACCTCCCATTGCCCATGGCAAAAGGAAATGCCATTATCACGAATGCATAAAGAGACGATATATGCTTGAATATTACCGCCAGCCATGATATTTTTGTCTTTTAATTTTTTAATATTTTTTTACCGTGGCTACACTTTGTAGCATGTAGCAATGAAAACTGGCCAAAAAGTTATTCTCATATTTGTTCTTGGGATTTTGTCTTTTATCAATATCAAATTGATAATGTCGCTAGTCGATACGAGGCGTGAAGAAGCTCGGCTTTCGAAAAAATTAAATGGTTTATTTGAAAAAAGACAAACTGCGGAAAATCAATTCATTCTGAAACAGGATCATATGCGAAAAATGCTGACGGATAAAGATTTTATGGAACAGGTAACCCACCAAAAAACAGGGTACACAAAGGATAAGGAAACAGTTTTTAAATTTGAGGATTAAAACGGTATGACCGATAAACAAGCCAAAGAGTTAAAATTACAGTTTTGTAAATATGGGCAGGAACATGTTTTCAAGTTTTGGGAGATTCTTTCCGCCGAAGAGCAGTTGCTGCTGCTGCAACAGGCCAAAAATCTAAATTTAGATTATCTATCTCAAATTATAGACAATGTCCTCCATAAAAACTTTCAACCCGATAAACATGCCCCAACTATAACTCCTGCCAAGTTTATAAAATTCCCAAATTCCGAAGTCGATTGGCAAAAGTGTAAAGAGACCATAGCCATCGGAGAACAAACCATAAGGGCTGGTAAAGTCGCAGCGTTTACGGTGGCAGGAGGAGAAGGAACACGCCTAGCTTGTACGGTTCCTAAAGGTGTAATACAAGCAACGCCGCTGAAAAAGAAATCGCTCTTTCAAATATTTGCCGAAAAGATAAAAGCCGCCGAGCGAAAATATGAAACTCCAATTCCTTGGATAATAATGACGAGCGAACGAGCTCACAATGAGACCATGGAATTCTTCGGAAAAAATGATTCCTTTGGGGTTGGGAATATTCATTTTGTAAAGCAAGGGCATATGCCAGCGATTACTAACGATGGAAAATTCATCATGGAAACGAGGAGCAAAATCGCCATGCACCCAGACGGGCATGGGGGAGCCTTAAAAGCTCTTGGCCGATCGGGTTTGCTGGCGATGTTAGAAAACTTGGGCGTCGAAATCATAAGCTATTTTCAGATCGACAACCCCCTTGCCAGGAGCATCGATCCATATTTCATCGGATCCCACGTAAAAAACCAATCCCAGGTATCTTCCCGGATGGTTCGTAAATTATATCCGGAAGAAAAAGTTGGAATTTTCTGTGAAAGGAATGGTAAAAGCCGTGTTGTTGAATACTCCGATTTGCCAAAAGAACAAGCCATGCTGCGGGATACCGCGGGTAATCTTGTATTTTGTGCAGGCAACACGGGCATACACCTACTAGACGTCCAATTTATAAAACAATTTAATGGTAAGGATATTCACTCTGAAATTCCATACCACATTGCCCAAAAGATTATCCCGACCATAAATCCACTTGGTGAGCCTATTATTCCCCAGGTAGCCAATGGGTTAAAATTAGAAATGTTTATATTTGATATTTTACCCTTCGCCGAAAGGGCAATTGTCCTGGAAAGCGATAGATTGTCCAATTTTAGTCCCATAAAAAATATGGACGGATTGGATTCGTTGAAAACTTGTTTACAGGATCAATTGAAGCTTTTTACTGCCTGGTTGTTGGCCGCAGGAACGGATATTCCAACGGACGCCAATGGATTGCCTCCCTTTGACATCGAAATAAGCCCGATGTTTGCAGATAACAAGTATGATTTTCTAGCAAGGTGGAAGCAACTGGCCAATAAACCAGCAATAATGGCCAATCAATACATTGAATAACCCTTTTCGTCACATTTGCCAAAGTTCATAGTGGCAACTTTGCAATAGGCTAAAGATAGAACTTGGAAGTGGCGTTCGAGGAGAAACCCCTTAGGGCACATTTCCATTTTCATCGGAAGAGTCGGAACAGCGGCATATGACACTGTTCCCGGACGAAAGCTTCTTTAACTAACTTTTGAAGATAACCGCATTTGTTTTAAACAGGGATTTAGTTCCCTCTTCTATCGCTACGGTTATCTCTCCTATCGCCCTGTGGGCCCCGTCTGCCACCCTCATCTCGGAAATCTTTCCTGAATCGTCTTTCCCGATCACCTCCGGAGGATCGGCCATTCCTACTAGGGCGACCGCCCGAAGAACGTTGAAATTTGTCGCCGTGGGATGGTTTTGGCGTGGTCATTTCGTAGGGAACGCCTTTGGCTTCACAAATTACAGCTCGACGGCTTAATCGGACGCGGCCTTTGTCGTCAACACCGATACATTTAACGATAATTTCATCACCAATTTTGCAAATGTCCGCTGGATTTTCTACTCGAAAATCTGCCATTTCGGAAACGTGGACAAGTCCTTCTTTCCCCGGTAAACATTCGACAAACACCCCAAATTCTTTGATTGACATTACCTTGCCCCTATAGACTTGCCCCTCTTCTATTTCAGAACAGACCAAACCAATTTCCTTTACGGCACGTTCCAAAGCATCTTCGTTGGGGGCAAATACTAGAATTTTTCCGCTATTGTCCTCATTGATATCGATTTGAGCTCCAGTTATTTCCGTTATTCGTTTGATATTTTTTCCTCCCGGGCCGATCAAAGCACCGATTTTATCAGGATCGATTTTCATGCTATGAATTTTTGGAGCATTTGGTTTGAGGCTTTCCCGTGGGCCAGGAATAACGGATTCCATAATGTCCAGGATCTGCATCCTCGCATTTTTACTCTGTGCAATTGCCGCTTTGGCAATTTCGATCGGTAACCCTTGAATTTTTAGGTCAAGCTGAACCCCAGTAATACCATTTCTGGTCCCGGAAAGTTTAAAATCCATGTCGCCAAAGTGATCTTCGGTTCCTATGATATCGGTCAAAATCACATGCTTGGAAATATTTCCATTCCGACCGTTGCGGGTTACTAGTCCGACGGAAATACCGGCCACCGTGCCAGTAATGGGAATTCCCGCATCCATAAGGGCTAAACAACCACCACAGACACTTGCCATAGAAGATGACCCATTGGATTCCAAAATATCAGAAACTATGCGGATGGAATAGGGGAAAATGTCTTCGGATGGAATTATGGGCGACAGGGAGCGTTCCGCCAACGCACCATGGCCAATTTCACGCCGTCCAACGGTCCCGATTCTACCAGTTTCTCCGACGGAAAATGGTGGAAAATTATAGTGCAGGTAAAAGGATTTTGACTGGACGCCCCCCGTGATGGCATCGATTTCTTGGGAACCATCGGAACATCCCAGTGTCAACGACACCAAGGCTTGTGTTTCCCCCCGCTGAAATAGGGAGGAACCATGGACGACCGGCAATGTATCCGTTGCACATTCAATGGGACGCAATTCTGTTAACCCACGGCCATCGACACGGCGGCCATTGTCGAGGATATTGCTTCTGTATAGTTCTTCTTGCAGCTCTTCAAACGCCATGTTAAAGGATATTTCGCAGAATTCCGCTTCCCCTAATTTTTCAACTATGGCAGCTTTGGCTTCCTCTTTAATAGCCATAACTGCACTGTCACGTTTCAGCTTGCCATCTTGAAACACCGCATTATTTAGCTTGTCAACGAAGGTGGCACAAATTTTGACGATTTCTTCCTTTGGCAAAATCAAATCAAACTGTTTTTTTGGTTTACCAACCAGTGCGGCTAACTTTTTTTGGGCAGCGATAATTGGTTGTATTTGCTGTTGCCCAAATTCTAGGGCCTCGATGAGGCGTTCTTCTGGAATCTGATCGGCATTACCTTCGATCATCATCATGTTAAACTCATTGCCGACGTATATCAAATCGAGGGTAGACGAAAACATCTGTTCATTGGTCGGACCTGCGACAAATTTGCCATCAATTTCCCCAATTCTAACGCATGCAATCGGTCCATTCCACGGTATGTCTGAACACATCAAAGCCGCCGACGCTCCATTTACCATCAAAACATCGGCTTCATTCTTTAAATCCGTCGAATAGAGGGTCCCCATGACTTGGACCTCGTTAAAAAAACCTTTTGGGAAAAGTGGCCGTAGGGGACGGTCGCACATCCTGGCCGTTAAAATTTCTTTTTCCGACGGTCTACCTTCTCGTTTGTTGTAGCCACCTGGCATGCGACCTGCCGCGGAAAATTTCTCACGATAGTCAACGGACAGTGGGAAAAAATCCTGATTGGGATGTAATGTGTTAGCAGCCGTTGCAGTTACCAAAATCGTGGTTTCGCCAGAAGTTACCCATACCGCCCCATTCGCCTGTTTGGCCAATGTTCCCGCAGAAAATTTCATCGAAAACTCATCGACCTCTACTTCATGTTTATGATTCATCTATTATTTCCTTATATTTAATTATTTCTTCATTATCTTTGATAGCACCAAGATTTAGCCATCGGCTTCCTAGCAACAACCTGCTCCATTGCAGAAAATTTTATTTGTATATCACTTGCGCAGATTCAGTTTTTGAATTACTTCCCTATAACCGTCAGAATCATTAAGCTTCATATAGCTTAGTAACTTTCTACGACGATTCGTCATTGCAACAAGACCACGGCGGGAATGGAAATCTTTCCTATGAACCTTTAAGTGCTCTGTTAAATGTTTGATCCTATGGGTCAGAAGAGCTATTTGAACACAGCTCGAACCTGTGTCTTTTTCATTTTTTCCGAATTCGGAAATTATATCAACCTTATTCATTAATTTATTACATTTTCATGATTTTGGAGCACATAAAACATATGCCCGAGCAGCAGAAAACTATCCACAAACTCCGCCAAATTGCTGCGTTACACAACAAAAATCACGGGATCCTTTGACCCTAGCGCTAGAAGGGCAACATTATTACTTTTAATGAATTTACAAGTTTTTTTTAAAAAAAATTATTTCGTGGCAATTAATGTCAAAATTTTAAGCAAAACGCAGGAAGTTTGGGCATTGTTTATATTTTATCCACCCTGTTTCTTCGAATTCGAAAAAAATATGTTTGTTTCATCAAGAACTGCATTTCTCAAACCGATTAGGCCTATGATATTTGGAATGGCCATGCAGCCTGTTACGATATCAGCCAACGACAGAATGGCATTAATTCTGAAAAACGGACCAACGGCAATGAAAAAAATAAATAGTATTTTGTATGGCACTATGGCACTATGGCCAAAGAGGAATTGTACGCATTGTTCACCATAATAATTCCATCCGATAATGGTCGTAAATGCAAATAATATGATGCTAATTCCAACTATGATCTTTCCAACTTCTGGCATTCCCAGTCCATGGGAAAAAGCCTGCGATGTCAGCATTGCTCCTTCCAATGGGGAAGATCTGTCCGTTGCAATCAATATGACTAGGCCGGTCATCGTACAAACGACCACACTGAGGAAAGCCCCTGCCATCGACGCCAATCCTTGCCTACCAGGAGAATTGGTTTTTGCAGCCGCAACCGCTATGGCAGAACTCCCTAATCCCGCCTCGTGGGAAAATATACCACGGCTTGCTCCGACACTGGCCGCAATTGTGGCGGTGATTCCAATTCCTCCTCCCAGAATCGATTTTGGAGAAAACGCACTGCAAACAATGGAATACAATATGGAAGGAAGGCGAGTAATATTTGCCGCTAATACCAAAATGGCAGCCCCAATATAAAATATGGTCATAAGGGGTACAAGTTTTTCTGCGACGGTGGATATTCTTCGCAGTCCTCCCATGGTTACCATTCCGACAATGATGACCAGCATGATTGTTGTAACTATGCTGGACGTTCCGAAAGACGATAGGGTAACTATGATGGAATTGCTTTGAGCTATGGTTCCGATCCCGATTAAAGCAACCATCATTCCAAAAAATGCGAATACTTTTGCCAAAAAAGCATTGTTTAGCCCCATGCGGATATAATACATGGGTCCACCGGAAACATTTCCATTTTTTTCAACCTTTCTGTACTTTATCGCCAGGACACCCTCCGCATACTTGAGAGCTAGACTAAAAAACGACGAAACCCATAGCCAAAAAAGGGATCCGGGGCCTCCTACGACAATGGCGACCGCTATACCCACAATATTTCCCGTGCCAAGCGTTGCCGATAGAGATGTGCACAGCGATGCAAATATTGAAATATTTCCCGTACCTGTCCCCCCATGAATGCTCTCTGTTACTGCATATTTCAAAGACAATCCCAGTTTTGAGAAACTCAACAACCCGAGTCTAAGGGAAAAGTAAACGCCGGTCCCGATTATAAATATGATCAACGGCCACCCCCAAATCAAACCAGAAATAGTATTCAAAAATGATTCTATTTGGCAGATGTTGATATTCATAATTTTCCAATTTCAGCACTTGATAGCAAAGTTCATAGGTCGACCTAAAATCCTTTACGCGAAAAAGGATCTTGTAGGGATATCTTTTATGTCAAGGGAAATGTTTCCGGTAATGAAGTCGAATAGCTGCTGTGAAAGTGGTTTCTCGAAATATTCTGATTACAGAAGCTCGATCCTGGGTTACGCCTTTGTGTTTAGCGTTGGTATTTCTTCTTTTGGGGTTGTTGCTGGTATTCAAACTTAGGACTCGATGCTAAAATTTTTTCAATGTCACTATCGGGAATCCAAATACTTTTCTCTTTTAAAGTTGTCAATTGACACCTAATTTTATTTGCACAAAAAGGGATAGTCGGGGTCAATTTGTGGGACTCCGTATACCTAATTCCAAGAAATTTAATCTTCGCAAGGTCGCATTGCTCTTTAACATCTTCTAGGTTTTCTATTTTATCATCTATGAAAATTACTCTGTCCGGTGCAATGTTGGCATAGGCAAGAAATGCCATCAAACACCGTGATTTGGGGATACTCCCACAACAAATTACTCCTGAGCCATAGGCTGGCGGGTATTCTCCGCCAAATTCTTTAAAATATCTGTCGAGCAATGAAGGCCAAAACATTTTAAAATTATATCCGAAACTTTCCAATGTTGATATTCTCCATGCCATCGGATCCATTATGGAAGCAATGGGTTGTGTGGAAAGTGCAGTCAAGACGACGGATTTTATATTTCTTCCGCGCAAATTCTCGACAAGCTCTGGCATTCGCTGATTTACTAAAAGATTCTTGCTGGATACTAAAATGGACGTTACAAGTTCATACAGCACATCTTCTGAAAAATTAGAAATATTCTCGGTGCACCATTTAACGAGGAAATCATGGTTTCGAGCCTGCCAAACCTGTTCAGAAAGTGTCGTTAACACTTCATCACAATCAAACACCACCAAAGTGTTACCATCAGCTCCCTTTAGCTTTTGTTCGATATCATCTAGGGTGTCTATGACTATTATCATATTATATGTATTTTAAAATTTTGGATTTTTCCGGGCAAAACACGAACCTATATTACAACCATTGCAAAAGTTTCAATAAAAGTAAAGCATTTCAACGCAATCAATCATAAAACATAACTTTCCTGCCACCGATAGGGTAACAAATCAATACCATACAAACCATAAAATGCAACCTAAAAAGGGGCGACAAAAAGATTGATCTGTCATTGCCCAAGAAACACCACAATTCACGCAATTTGCGACGGGAAAGGCATACTTGATATTACGCCGCAAGCCATTGAGTAAAGGTCCTTTGGTAAATCAATCAATCGTTTTGATGGTATTGACTATGCGGACCAATGCATCTCTCCACTCATCTTCCTCATATTCGGAACAGACGGAAAGCCTTAGCCGTGCTTGGCCTAGAGGAACTGAAGGATAGCGAATTGCTGTCAAATAAATTCCCTGTTGGTAAAGATTTTCGAAAATTTTCATCGTCCGGGTTTCATCTCCAATGACTATTGGTAAAATGGCTATGGCTTCCGAGGGGAATGCCATTCCAGATTCTGAAAAAATACTTTTCGCTATCTCCGACAGCTGTCTCAATCTACGCACTCTCT
Organism: Puniceicoccales bacterium; assembly: GCA_031266155.1. Classification (GTDB taxonomy): domain Bacteria; phylum Verrucomicrobiota; class Verrucomicrobiia; order Opitutales; family JAIRKQ01; genus JAIRKQ01. The sequence continues at coordinate 16,883 of JAISBO010000056.1, read as the reverse complement.
CCGGCCGGTCTTGCAGGATTTGCAGAGCCTTCGACGAAGCTGCCAGTATCGACGCTGGGAGCATTGTAGAGCATATGAAAGGGCGCGAGCGCTGGCACAGGTATTGAATTAGACATTTGGTTCCACAAACAAAACCGCCCAGGCTTCCGAGTGCTTTGCTGCATGTTCCGACTTGTATGATGTGTGGATTCGATAAAATATTGAAGTGTTCTAGGGTCCCGTGACCTCTCTCCCCCAAAACACCTAACCCATGAGCATCATCGATGATAACGTGTGCGTCGAAATTTTCCGCCAGCTGCAGCAATTCGGGCAATGGGGCGACGGTGCCATCCATGCTAAAAACCCCTTCCGTAATAATAAAACGTGATTCACCTCGATGCTCATCCAATAGTTCCCGTAACCGATCAATATCGCGGTGGGGATAAATCACCACCTTGCCGTGGGAAAGTTTGCAGCCATCAATTATGCTGGCATGGTTCTTTTCATCGCTGAATATCACGTCTCCGCTGCGGCAAATAGTTGAAATTAGGCCGATATTTGCCATGTATCCGGTGTTGAAGATTAGTGCCGCTTCGGAATGTTTGAAATCAGCCAATTCCCTTTCCAATTGATTTGCCAGTGGATGCGCCCCCGTCGTTAGCCGTGCACCGCTGGATCCAAAACCACCACAACGCATACACCTTTGGGCGGATTCTATGACTTCGGGATGGAACCGTAGCCCCAAATAGTCGTTGGTACACGCCACGAAAAGTCTATGGCCAATTTCGGTCACACCATGCGTCGCATCGAGAAACTTTAGCATTGGGATATTTCTCGTCAAATGCATGCGATGATATTTTTCAATTTCAGATTGCCAATACGCTTGCCTATGCATGTCTATTTCCTCAAAGCTTTCACCAATACCGGCTGATGTTCGAAAAAGTCAATTAAATCCTCGAGGTCTACGCTCGGATTAACAAAAAACACACGCCCACCGATATGGTCCTCTTTTAATTTCATCGGAGAAAGTCTCCTATAGGTTTCTTTGGAAGCAACATATCCAGTAACGTAGTGCGGATCATCAGACCAACACAACTCAGCCACACAATCCTTTGCAAATGCTGCTTTCGAAGCTAATATTATGGCTTCTCGAACCTTTTCGCTACCTAGTTCGGATTCGGCTAAAAAACTCAAAAATGCGGATTCATTTTCACAGTCCATGTGCGATAGTCGAATCCCACGGACACCAGAGCCATCAATGCGTTCACCGGCAATAGCATCCAGGACCATTCCTCCCCGCATACTTGCCGATAAATTCTTGATTAATTCAATGCCCTTGCACGCTGCAATTTTTGAAACCCCAAATTCAACGAGCGAAGTAATAGCACTGCTGCGGGCTTGTTCCACGGTTGCAAATTCCAGTGATTCTATCGCTAAAGCAGGGACCAGACGGACCATTGCCCTGTCTATTTTGTCGATTTGGATATTAATGGCATCCGCTTCTCCACGCGTATGTGTTAAAATCCTCTGGAAAAGGTTTTGAACAACCGTGGCCATCTGGTCACCGGATACTAAACGTTCACAACCGGATAAATGCCGTCTTTCATTTCCATTACTGCCATTGGTTGCGGCTCGCATGCGTATGCTAAACAGGTAATGTGGCGATGATTTATTTTCACTCATTGGAACGACAAATATCTACATCCTGGAGACTTTAAATCATCGGTTTACATTCAACAAAAATTCTGTGTTTGTTTTGGTTTTTCTAATGCGCTGAATTAGCATCTCCATTGCATCGGTCGGAGAAATCCCCTTTACGGCCCGTCGCAAAGCGTATACCTTTTCCATTTCCTCGGGATGATAGAGCAATTCCTCTTTCCTCGTTCCACTTTTTTCAATGTTTAATGCCGGGAACATTCGTTTATCGATGAGGCTTCTGTCGAGATGCAGCTCCATGTTCCCCGTCCCCTTAAATTCTTCAAAAATTACCTCATCCATGCGACTTCCCGTTTCCACGAGCGCAGTTGCTAGGATTGTCAAACTTCCTCCGCCCTCAATATTTCTTGCGGCTCCAAAAAACTTTTTTGGTGCCTGAAGAGCGTTGGCATCAACACCGCCAGACAACAATTTGCCACTGCTGGGTTGTTCCGTATTGTGAGCCCGTGCGAGCCGCGTAATCGAGTCGAGTAATATGACCACATGTTTCCCTGCTTCTACTTGCCTACGAGCTTTGTCGATCACCATGTCAGCTGCATGCACATGATTGTCCGTGGATTCATCAAACGTTGAACTGATTATTTCGGCATTAGCGACTTGCCTGCGAAAATCCGTAACTTCTTCCGGCCTTTCGTCGATTAGCAGTATGATCAGTTTAACATCGGGACGATTTTTCGAAATGGCATTGGCTATCCCTTGTAACAGGACGGTTTTCCCCGTCCTCGGAGGGGCAACAATTAATCCACGCTGCCCAAGGCCAACGGGGGTCAAAATATCGATAATGCGCATGGAAACATTGTCCCATTTTGTATCGCCCGTGCACTCCAAAAATAGCCTCTCCGTAGGATAGAACGGAATCAAATCCTTAAATTTCGGCAGATTGCCTACCTGGCTTGGGTCACAGTCTATTACACTGTTGATTTTTAATAGGAATGGACAGGTGGAATTTTGGGCAGGTGGGTGCAAATAGGCCACCACGTCCTGTCCGCGACGCAATCCATATTTCTGTATCAAAAACTTCGGAATAAATGCGCTCTGGGGACGAATTCTATAATTATCGTTGGCATATACCAGTAGGCCATCCCCACCTTCAATGGTTTCCAATACCCCTCTGGCAATGATGGGAATTTTCTCTTCAAACTTCTTTACCATCAAGGCCTCAAAAAATTTATGACTACCTTTGTTATTTTCTTCCGCCGCACCGTCATAGGCCGGAATATCTTTTATCGACAACGTTGCTCGAGCTTCATAGGCCTCATTAAAATTGAAGGGAGGAGTATCAAAATTGATATTTTCATCGGCAAAATTTGCCAGTGCGTCGAACGAACTCAGACACCCCATTTCTTTAATTAATCCACTCGACAGCTGGCCAATTTTTACTGTCTTGGCAAACCGCTGCCGGTTTTGGCCATTATTTTGCTGGTGTTTAAAATTTTGACCATTGTTCCCGTGATTATTTTTGCCGTTATCTCTGCCAGAACGTCCTCCATTGTTCTGGGACCGATTGTCATTGTTTCGGGGCCTGTCATTGCCATTGCGATGATTTTGTTGTCTCTGGGAAGACATCCGCGTTGCATTTGACGGTGATTGTTCTTCAACCTGCGTGGAAAATCTTCGCCCTTCGGCATTTTTCCTTTCAGAATTGTCCACGGGGACAGGAGATAAATCATCATCTATGGCGGTGTTTGAATGCCTAGGAGTCCAAACGACATCGGAGGCACCATCGTTACTCGTATCGTGCGAAATTCCAGAGTCATTGCCATTGTCCAAATCGGTAGAAAACCTTTCGGGCACATAATCATCTTCTCCATTAGGGGCAGCTGATTCAGCGTTTTGGGAAGTATTTTGGTTGTGTTTAATTGGTTTGGTAGACGATTTTCGTCTATTTTTTTTCACTTCATAGTCATCACCGTTAGTAAGTTCCGTATCCATAAAAATTCAAATTTTTCTAATCATAGAAAGCCATGCATTAAAAATCGCGAACATGTTTAATCCCAAAAATACATCAATCTTTGTTTTAGTGAATGCGAATATGCACGAAGATGGTTGGCATCTTTGCATAGTTGTGTGCTATTGTCGAGTATTTTTTAAAAAATTTAAAAATTCTGGAGCCATAAAATTTTGCTTTTCTCTAGGGGAAACATTTGTTATATGGCCGCCATGTATTCCGGTTGCAAACAATATGACTTTGATCAAATAGAGCTGTTTTGGCAAAAGTTTTGGGATGAAAACAAAACGTTCTGCGTACGAGAAAATCCTTCCAAAGAAAAATACTATGCTTTGGACATGTTTCCCTATCCATCGGGGGCAGGTCTACACATTGGCCATCCCGAAGGGTATACCGCGTCCGATATATTGGCGAGATACAAGCACGCAAAGGGGTATAATGTATTACACCCAATGGGATGGGATGCGTTTGGACTCCCGGCGGAACAGCACGCAATTCAAACGGGTGTTAACCCTGCCACTAATACTGCCAACAATATATCAGTCTTCAAAAAGCAAATGAAACGAATCGGGTTTGCGATTGACTGGGAAAGGGAAATTAATACCACCGACCCCACCTATTTTAAGTGGACCCAGTGGATATTTTTACAACTTTTTAAGCATGGGTTGGCCTACGTGGATGAGTGTCCCGTTTGGTGGTGCGAAGGGTTAAAATCAGTCCTAGCCAATGAAGAGGTCATCGGTGGACTATCCGAGCGAGGCAATTTCCCGGTTATTAGAAAAAACCTATGCCAGTGGGTTCTAAGAATAACACGCTATGCCGACAAATTACTCGAAGAATTGTCGAATATTGACTGGCCAGATTCAACGAAACGTCAACAGATAGCCTGGATAGGGAAATCGGAAGGGGCAAATATTTATTTCAAGGTCGATGGCCATGAGGAAGAAATTTGCATAATTTGCATATATACCACCCGTCCGGATACCATTTTTGGGGTAACATTTTTAGTCTTGGCCCCGGAGCACCCACTCGTTGAAAAAATTGTTGTTCCAAAGTTAAAAAATGGCATGAAAAAGTACGTCGAAAACAGTCAAAAGAAGAGTGATTTGGAACGGACGGACCTGGCGAAAACAAAAACAGGGGTGCCAACGGGAGCCTATGCCATAAACCCTGCCAACGGCGAAAAGATAGAAATTTGGGTAGCCGATTACGTATTGGTCAGCTATGGAAGCGGCGCCATTATGGCAGTCCCTGGGCATGATAAACGGGACTATGACTTTGCTTCCGAATATGACATTGCAATCACCCAAGTAATCAACGATGCTTCCGGAGACAGCCATTTGCCATATGTGGGAGAGGGAGTTTTGATAAATTCTGGAAATTTCAATGGACTCCCATCCGAAGAAGCTAAGGGAAAAATCGTATCCTGGCTACGAGAAACCAAACGGGCTGATTTTGCACAAAATTACAAATTGCGAGACTGGTTGTTTTCCCGCCAAAGATATTGGGGGGAACCCATTCCAATAATCTGGATCAAAGAAAATGACTACAAGGCGGCGGTTTTGAATGATAAATTTTATTTCAAAGAATTTTTACCGGATGAGCCTATCTCCAATGGCAAGGATGGGGAAATGTATTGTGCTTTGCCGCTTTGTACAAGCCATTTGCCTTTGACTTTGCCGCCAACCGATAATTATTTACCTTCCGGTGATGGGGAAAGTCCTCTTGCAAAAATACACTCCTGGTTGAACGTTTATGTAAATGTCGAAACGGGGCAGATTGTTCCCGCGGGGGATTTTGATGAAAAAAACAAAAATTCCTCCTGGGTGCTGGGTCGCCGAGAAACAAATACCATGCCACAATGGGCAGGCTCCTGCTGGTATTACTTGAGGTACCTGTCGCCCCACTGTGAAACCGACATTGTCGATCCAAATGCGATAGATTATTGGCAAACACCAGATTTTTACATAGGGGGAGCGGAGCATGCGGTTCTACACCTTCTCTATGCAAGATTTTGGCATAGGTTTCTGTTTGATATAGGAGCTATCAAGACAGGGAAAGAACCATTTAAGAAACTGTTTCACCAGGGCATCATCCTCGGCGAGGACGGGACAAAAATGTCCAAAAGCCGCGGAAATGTCATTAACCCCGACGAAATTGTGAAGCACTATGGCGCAGATGCCCTAAGGTTATATGAGATGTTTCTTGGCCCGCTAGACATGATGAAGCCGTGGAGCACAAAAGGCATAGAGGGTGTTTCTCGGTTTTTGAAAAAAATTTGGAACGAATACATAGATGGGGATGGTAATAGCAAAAGCTTTCACGACAGTTTATCCGACGAATGCCAAAAGGTCGTCAATGAAACTATTAAGAAGGTTGGAAATGACATCGAAGGGCTAAAGTTCAATACGGCAATTTCCCAGATGATGATATGTTTGAATTCCATACAAAAAGCAGAAGGATTCGACAATGCCTCCGCCGGGAATTTCCTAAAAATTTTAGCGCCCTTCGCTCCCCATATTTCCGAAGAATTATGGGCAAGGCTTGGAAACAATAGTAGCATTTACGATGCCACCTGGCCGGACTACGATGATTCGAAAATCGTAGCAACCTCCCAAAAGATTATCGTTCAAGTCAATGGGAAAATGCGGGCAGAATTAGTCATAAATGACGCAAACATGTCGGAAGATACCATTTTTGAACTCGCCATAAACATCGGGAATGTAAAAAAATACGTCGCCGATAAAAAAATACTCAAAAAGGTTTACGTCAACGGAACAGTTGTTAACTTTGTCGTTGAATAATTTTTGCTGTGAACCTTTTTAGAAGATACGTTTTTAGAGAGACTTTCATCGTTTGTTGTACGGCGACTGGTTTATTCGTAAGCATATTGCTTGTGGCGAATGCCATGAGGGATGTGATGGAATGGGTAACGATGAAACGATTAAGATGGCAGGAAGCCCTTCAAATGCTGTGTATACTTACACCATCTGTCATTTCATATGCTCTTCCGCTTGGTATGATGACCGGGGTATTGGTCGTAATAGGACGCATGTCGTCCCAAAACGAAATACTTGCCATGAAAAGCATCGGCATGGGCCTGTGGAAAATTACACGACCAATATTTTTATTGGCACTGTCTTTTACCCTATTTGCCAGCTATATCAACCTATGCTATGCCCCCAATTCCGTCAGCAAATATAGGCAATTTTTCAGGGATATTATACGGGAAAAGCCAATGCGGTTTATTGCTCCGAAAACATTTAATGACTATTTCCCAGGGTATGCGATATACGTCGACAGCCTATCAAAGGGAAACTTTAATGGCATGAAAATTTGGCGGTTCGACGAAAGGAATTTATTGGATTCCTACATTTCCGCCAAAAGCGGACAGATAGTGTTTGAGGAGTCATCGGGTACATTTTTATTAAAATTAAACGATGGAAACATGGAAAAATTCGACCTTTATGATTCTGCAACTGATCTACAAAGAGTCCCAAAAATTGTTTTCTTTCAAAATATAACGATTAACTTGCCGGTAAAAGAGTTCCTGGGGGTTCCCATTCAGGCCAAAAAAAAATTTCATCGGATGACGTTGGGTGAACTGTTGGCTGCCAAAAAAAGTTTGAATTTTAGAAAAGATACGATTTCCTATGAAAGCATTCGCCGTCAAAAAACACTTATAAATATGCAAATTAGCAGCAATCTTGCAAATGCGTTTGGAATATTAGCAATGACCATACTGTCCATTCCTCTTGGCATGAGAGTTCATCGCAGGGATACTCCATTAAATGTTGGCATAGCGTTGTGTTTGTGCATAGGATACTATTTCGTCATGGCAATGTTCTCTTTGTTCGGGGATTATCCCCGCCTACGACCTGATATTTTGGCCTGGATACCCAATATGATACTAGTGGGACTGGGCATTCCCCTATTCTGTCGTGCATCACAGCATTAATCATCATGGCAACGGCAAATTTAGAAAAAATACAAACGAAAAACGTGGTCGTTGGGTTCGACGGTTTCGTCGACACAATAGTTCAGGCCGTTGATATGCGTGACGGTGAAAAATATGCAAGAATTGAAACAATTTCCGATTTTGGGAAAAGAATAATGTCCGCCGCGGGGAAAAGTTCCAACATCGAGCTTGTTCCGCAAAAAAAACTGATGGGAGGCAATGGTCCCCTATTGGCAGAAACATTGCGTAGGTTTGGAGCTAACGTTAAATATATCGGCGCGCTCGGAGATTGTGCGAATAATATTTTTCAAGATTTTGCCAATAAAACATCGGCAATCTCCACGGGAGGCTACGGTGAAACTCGAGCCATAGAATTTTCCGATGGTAAAATCCTATTTGGAGAAATGCTATCGTTGTCCCAAACAACGGTCCATAGCATTTTGGCAAAAATATCTCCCAAAGACCTAGTCTCCGTCATCGATTCAAGCGATGCCTTCGCCATGGTAAACTGGACAATGATGCAACACATGACAAGCATTGCCCAGTTTTTTGCCACAGAAATTTTGCCGCAATGTGTAAAGAATAATCGGCTATTTTTCTTCGACTTGGCTGATCCAGAAAAAAGAAAACAATCTGAGCTCATGGAATTTTTAGACCTAATTAGTTCCTACCAACAATTTGGAAGGTCCGTCCTGGGGTTAAATGTCCGGGAAGCACAACAGGTATTGCATACCATTGGACAGGATTTTCAGCTCGATGAAAGGGAAGACCGTATGGAAGAGGCTGCCAAATTGTTACGCAAGGTTTTAAAAATTGAGGTGGTGTTTATCCATGGCGTTAAAGTATCTTCCGTTGCCGCAGGCGAAGAGTCTGCAATTACGAACAGGTATTTCGTGGAAAATCCGAAAATTTCAACGGGGGCAGGTGACCGGTACAACGCAGGTTTTTTAGCTTCGTATTTGTGCAACAACGATATAAATTTTGCCATAAATTTTGCGGCAGCAACGTCGGCATTTTACGTAAAAAACATGGTTTCACCAACCCTGGATGATGTGGAAATTTTAGCAATATGAGTGGGATATTCGTTACGTTTGAAGGAATTGAGGGCTGCGGGAAAAGCACCCAGCTAAACATGCTGGCAAATTGGTTACGTGCCAGTGGGAAAGATGTTATCGTGACCCGCGAGCCTGGGGGAACGGAGCTCGGAGAAAAAATTCGCAACCTTCTGCTGGATGGTAATAAAGGTGATGTTTTCTCCATACGGACGGAAATATTGCTGTTTGAAGCTAGTCGAGCGCAACACGTGGACGAAAAAATTTCGCCGGCCATAAAATCTGGGAAAATTGTCCTGTGCGACAGATTTTCCGATTCGACCGTCGTTTATCAAGGTGTTGCACGGGCAGTCGATCCGCATACCGTGCAATTTTTAAACGAATTCGCCCTATGCGGATGTATTCCCGACATGACAATTTTCCCAAACATAAGCGTCGCAGAAAGCTTTAGGCGCATTGCTTTGGAAGATGGTTCCCGCGATAGAATCGAGCAGGAAGATGAAAGTTTTTTCGAAAAGATCCGCAATGGATATTTGGGGTTGGCAAAAGGAAATGCTAGATTTTTTATGGTTGATGGCACCGATAATGAGGAAATAATCCATGGAAAAATAAGGAATGAATTTGCAGAAAGATTTTTCAAAAATTAAAAACCAGCAGGGATTCACATCGCTACTAGAATCCTATGGAAACGGAAGTTTGCCCAATTCAAACCTTCTGGTTTGCAAGGATATTGAGGTTTGCAATGGGGTGGCCATGCTCTTTGCCGCAAAAGTTCTTCAACGGGAAAACCCTGAAACCTGCGTAGATTTTCTACAGGTTCGGCCGGTTGGGGCGATGATGCGAATTTCCGTCGATCAAATTCGGGAACTGTGCTCGACGGTTTACCTATCCCCAAAGGTCTGTGAGAAGAAATTTGTGGTGATTTATGACGCTGGGAAAATGCATGGTGCAGCGGCCAATGCATTTCTAAAAACCCTCGAAGAACCCCCCGAGGATACGATAATCTTCCTAACAACGTCTAGGTTGCATGCCATTTTACCGACCATCGTCGGCAGGTGTTCGGTCACGCGACTGTCTTCCGATGGCGAACTTTTCGGGAATAAGGAAATGCAAATTTGGCTGGCGAACTATTCGGCATGGTTATCGTTGCTATTCGATACAAATTGTGAGAAAAAAAACAGTGCCATCATGCAGATGTATTTGCTGCTGACGCAACTCGAAGCTCTTTTGGCTAATCTTCTTGAAGAACCGGTAACGGACGATTTCCCAGGAGAACAGCTGAATAAACAAGGAATTTACGGATTGTTCCTGGCACAAATTGAAAATGAAACGGCAAATTTTTTTAGAAGTAGGCTGGAACACGTAAAAATTTTCCCAAAAATTATCTCGAATCTGGAGGGCAAAGCGTACCTCATCGCACTAAATGTGAATTTTATGGCGTGTGTCGAAACCTTTTTGATAGAAATTTCTCAAATGGTTGTTAAATTCCTTTGACGAGTTCAAATTTTAAAAGGAAGTTTTATGGAAGCAATTTTATCGCGGCACAGTGTAAGGGATTTTAAACCCGGCGAAATTTCTAGGGACATTCTAGAGAAACTAGTCCATGCGGGAATGTCAGCACCATCGGCCATGCATTCTGCCCCGGGACATTTCGTGGTCGTCACCGAACGGGAAAAACTGGATGGTGTGGCAAAGATTCATCCCTATGCGAACATGTCACTGCAAGCATCTGCCGGAATTCTTGTCTGCGGCGAACCTGGGAAAGAAATCCTCAAAGAATTTTTTGATCAAAACTGTGCAGCCATTGCTGAAAATATTTTGATTGCCATCAGTGACCTCGGCCTCGGAGCCGTCTGGGTCGGCCTATATCCAAACGAATCCCACATCGAAAATTTTAGAAACTATTTCCAACTGCCATCACATATCGTTCCATTTACGTGGATTCCCATAGGGCACTTGAAGAGCCCGGCAAAACCTGACAATCGTCTTGACTCGTCGAGAATCCATTACAACCTATGGTAATGGAAGAAGGAATATATGAAAATATCGAAAGATCTTGAAAAACTGGTAATTGAGCAGATTCGGAATGAGCTTGAATCCGCCTACATATATCTTGGAATGGCAGCTGCGATGGAATCATTGTCCTTCGCAGGTATTGCCGAATGGATGCGCAGGCAGGCAAAGGAAGAAATCGAGCATGGCATGAAATTCTACGACTATTCGGTCTCCCGCGGTGTAAAAGTCGAATTATTGCCCATTGCCCAAGCTTCAACGGACTATAAATCTCCACTAAATGCCTTCGAGGTTGCTCTTAACCATGAAAGGAAAGTCACCGGTCTAATCCACAAAATATACGATTTGGCCGTTTCACTGAAAGACTATGAATCCCAAAATATGTTAAACTGGTTCGTAACGGAGCAAATCGAAGAGGAAAGCCAAACCCAACACTTTGTCGACCGTTTAAAATTTGCCGGAGATGATGCTTGTGCTGTCCTTCGAATCGACAGGGAAGCAGGGAACATGAAAGATTAGCGGTGAATTTTTCTATGGCATGCCCTGGGAAATATAAATGTCGAATGGCTGGTATTTACCTGCCGTAGTATTTATCAATTTTTATTTCTTCCAGGAAAGTTTCATCGTGGGAAACAACTATCATGGAACCCGGATATTCACGCAGTATTTGAATGACATGGTCGCAGGTTTCCAAGTCTAAATTGTTAGTAATTTCGTCTAAAATGAGAAGTTTAGGCGGGTGAGCTGCAATCTGAGCTAGGGAAAGGCGTGCCCTTTCCCCTCCCGATAGATTTTCAACGGCTTCCGATGTCTCCTCATTTTTTCGAAAAAGAAAATCGTTCAGGTGACGGCGGATTTCAGCGTGGCTCCATTCCGGGGCAACCTCGGATATTATTTCCAGTGCTGACCTATGGAGAGGAAGGGTTTTATAGTGTTGATCCAACACACCGATATCCTTTAAGGGCGGGATATGCCAATCTCCAGTTTTTATTACCTTCGGATCGTTCAATATCGCTCTAATTAGTGTAGTTTTTCCACTACCATTTCGGCCAACAAGCGCAACACGTTCCGAGGAATGAACGGATAAATCAATATTACTCCAAATGGACGTATCACCATAGCCAATGGCTCCTCCACAAATCGACACGATTGCCCCTTGTGCAGCCTTTTGAGCCGATAAATTGAACCTAGGAACGATTACCTTGGGCAGATGGATTTGCTCCAATTGACCAAGCAAATCTTGTTTTTTCCTAGTAATTGCTTTTAGCTTGCTTCCCTGAGAAACCTCAGCCTTCATGGCCTTCAGATCTCCGACCGATTTCATCCATTTCCGATTGGATACCTTCTTTTGTCCGGCAGCTTTGCTTTTGGCGGCCCTTTCCTGTTCCTTCATTAAGCTTCTATGGGCATCCTTTTCTTGGTCCCTAAGAAGATCTACCTGACGCATTAGAGACTGGTGCTTGGTTTGCAATTCTTTCATGTAATCGTCATACTTTCCGCGAAAGATCGTAACCTTACCATTATCTATGTGCCATAAAACATCCACACAATTTCTTAAAATTTCTCTATCGTGTGTCACCACTATCAATGTCCCGCCATAGGACATTAATTTCCTTAGAAGCCCGGATCGATTGTGGGTATCCAGATGATTCGTCGGCTCATCGAGCAACATCAAATCTGGGTTGCTCCCAAGGGCGATGGAGAGGGCCCTATTAAATTTTTCACCACCACTGCAAGTCTCAAAATCTGTAATTATTTGTGGGATATATGCAGTCACAATGCTTGTATCCATTTGCGCAATTGCTTTCAGAAGTGAGGACTTTCCGCTGCCGTTACGGCCGATAATGGCAATGCGATCACCCTGCGAAATATGTGCTGAAAAATTGTCAAAACAGACTTTGTGAGGGAAAGACAGGCTGAAATTTTGAATTTGCAACAAATTTGCCATTTTTTTCTTTTGTCTAACCAGTATTCTTTCTCCAAAACCCGGCAAGATAATTTTAACGGAGCATGTAGATGTGCATAAGGCCAGAAAATTACCACCAAGTGCTGCGTGATAGTTGTTTAATTTTCTCGATGTTTGAAGCCCGCAATGCCTTCATAGGTCGCGTTAGGGGCCGCTGCAGTAAATAGATGGAAATGTTTGTCCTTTCTAAATGCAAAAATGGTGTAAATTTTGTGTGTGCAATTTTCTTGGGAAAGTTATACTTTAAAAGGAAGCAGAGTAAAGTTTCAGAATGGACGCCATAGCACAACAAACAAGTACGTCGGCTAAGCCCCAAGGAATGAGGTCGCTGGAACAAATAGTTGAAAATTTACAAAATGAAGCCAAAAATGCCCAAGAATCAAGAACAACAACCATAGGTGTAAATGGAAGAATTTGTAACATAGTAGCTGCATGTGCAGGAAAAAAAATCGAAATCACAGCTGAATACGCCTATACCCCCCTAGGATCGCGGATATGTCAACAGGTAGCAAAGTTCGTATATGGGGAAAGCAGCCTTAGTGACAATCTTGCAATGATGGTTGATCAAATTGATGAAACTGATCAAACAAATGCTCGCGCTAAAGCTGATAAAATTACGGAGTTTACTACGGTCTTGGATAAATATGTTTCCAACGGAATAGCCATACTCAATCTACCAACCCTTGTGCCTGAAATTAGAAGAGTCTTGGATGATCTAGAAACTTTTGTGAAAAAAAATGACTTATCATTGGACGAAATGTCGATACTGAAAACCGCATTGGTCAACTTCGGAAGCAATGAGGAACTATTACGATTTCCAAATAAGTCATTGTCAATAAATGAAAATGACTGTGACTGCAATTGCCTTGGAATTGCCCTCCAGGTTGAAGCCATTGAGATGTTACTTGAGGCCAAAGAAAAAGGCTATGTGGGACTGGAAAGAAATGGTCCGCCCAAGGCGGTGGGCCAGGGGCGATATAACGTTGTTCATCTTGCATATGCTAAAGGAAATAAAGAAGAACCGATAGCATTAAAACCATGCGACCTATTCAAACAGAGGCAAAACTTTTCTACATTTGCATGCGCTACCCAATCGATGCAAATGCTCCTCGGACCTATGTGCGGATCCTATAGGCGAAACAAAGCGACTTCAAAGCTGCAGGATATGCTTTTCAATATTGGTAAAAAAAATGGGATAAACGTTCCACATGTGATAGCCTCTGTTTCTGCAGCTGAAATAAATGGTGTTCCTAGCATTGCCATGGAAATGCTGGATGGTCTCACCCTTTGGCAAACTTTAGAGGAAAAAGAAATTCCATACAACAATGACTTTATGCGCCTGGAAGCCTGGATACAAACCCAGGATATATTAACGGGGCAATTCGATAGACATCCAAACAATATAATGCTACTGAAGGATGGTCGAATAGTTGCATTTGACCATGACCTATCCTTTCCAACACACCCTCCACGAAGTTTTGCCAGCATCATTCCAGAAGTTATTGTGGCCGAAGATGGTTATCCCGTAGGAATCGCTGTCGATGGCCTAAGGACGAGCAACTACTGTATGCTGCCCGTTGCGGATAGCGAAATATATACCGTAATAGACAATCTTGATTTAAACGAATTAGAAGAAATGTATCGAGAATGTGGGTTGACGAGATTGCAAATCGAATCGGCTATGGCAAGAGCACAGGCCTTAAAAAGTAAAATAAAAGAACTGAAAAATAATCAGCTAGTAATAGAACCCAACGAATGGGAACAATCGGAACAAGTAAAGACCCATTGTAATGCACGTAATTTTTATGCCCAATGGCATCTTAATTTTCTCCGTATGAAAAACAAAGCGCAGGCAAGAGAAGAAGAGGGAGGTAATGGTAAACTTTAGCAATGGAACGCTAAAGATAGAAAGAGAAGGCCAGCACTGGAATCTTCCTACACTGCCTGCCATTCACCGTCTTCTGCGAAGGTGTCAGTTTCGAGCAATGGGGCTATAATTCGTTCGTAGCCACAGACCAAACTGATACTATATCTAAAATGTCAAAGGATGGAGATATTTTATGGATGGCGCAGGAAATAATAATATTTTTACATTTTTTTATTTTTTACTTTACAAATGTGCAAATTTTGCATGATTGCTCATTATAAGCTCAGATGAGAACAATATTTGTTCGAGCTTATTTTTCCTTCATCTAATTATGTATGGTATTGTGCGATGCAGAAATGCGTCGCACTCTTTATTTAAAACTTTCATGCCATTGTCCCTCCCGCTTCATGGCAAAAAATGCTTGCATAAGTAGGGTACAATCTTCTTCAAGTACTCCAGACCTGACCACGGGGCGGTGATTGATAGTTTTTAGATCCTGCAATCGAAAACATCCACCAAGTAAGCCCATTTTTCTATCCGACGTTCCGAAAACAATAATTCCGACTCGGCTCACAATCATTGCCCCGGAGCACATGGGGCAAGGCTCCTTTGTCACGTAAATTGCTACATCATTTAATCTCCAATCACCGATAACCCTTGCGGCCTGCGTTATAACCTGCATTTCTGCGTGAGCCGTCGGGTCGTTTAGCGTTATTACTGAATTATATGCGGAAGCAATAATTTCGTCACCCAAAACGGCAATGGCCCCGACGGGAGCCTCGTCGTGTTTCCATGCCTCAATGGCTTGGTTATATGCCATCGACATAAAATATTCATCGTCCCTGCGCAAAAGCGATGGATATTTTTTTGGAAATGAACATTCGATAGTCATGCTCAATCTTTAATTGTTAACATATCAAGACACAACAATATTCCTAATTCAGACGGAGAAGGCTTTTTGTAAATGGTTTTTCCGTTGTGAAATTTTTACGTCATTTTAAGAGAAATGACTCTTCGGACAAAGGCAATTCACATGGCATGCTAAAAGTAAAACTTAAAAAAATGTTTGGCATCATATTTTTCATTTATTTTCATAAATTTTGAATTTTTGAGAAAAATTAATCTCTTTTTCCCATGAAAAAACGTTTCTGGGCAATAAAATACTTGCATTAGGCTATTTCCTTTTCTATTATCTTCCTCTAGATTGATGGTTGGTGAAAATAACTAAATTTGCAAAAGGAGTAAAATAATGAATAAAGCTGAACTTATAGAAGAGATAAAAAGATTAAGCGGTGATGATTGTTCAAAGGCTTGCGCAGAGCGTGCGTTGAACAATGTTTTGCAGGCCATAATGAATGGAATCAAAACAAAAAAAAGTGTCCAATTGATAGGATTTGGGTCTTTTTCGGTTTCCAAACGTGCCGCCCGTACGGGAGTTAACCCAAAAACCCATGCTAAAATTCACATTCCAGCTTCTAAAACGGTTAAATTTAAGGTGGGAAGCAAATTTAAAGACTTGGTTGCCTAATAATCTTTCTCGATTTTACTTTTTACTAAAAAACAAATGCCGGCTATGTCTAAGTGGTCGGTATTATTTTTTTTGCAAAGGCGAGTCATGGGGATATGGAAACGAATCATCGAAACTCTTTCGAAACAATGGGGAAGGATTTGTTTGTTTTTTCGTACAAAAACTACTAGGAACATAGATTTAGGGAAACAAGGAGAAGACCTGGCGGCCAATTTTTTGAAACAAAAAAGCTTTAAGATTTTAAAGAGGAATTGGACGTACGGGAAAGGAGAAATAGACTTGATTGCATTTGACAAATGTCATAATACTCTGGTTTTTATTGAAGTTAAGCTAAGGTCAGCGGATGCATTTGTCACGGGATATTTTGCGGTGAATAAAAAAAAGAAGGACATTTTGCGAAAGACGTGCAAAGCATATTTAAGACGATTTAGTTCTCCAAATATTTGCCACAGATTCGATGTGGTCGCAATTGAGGCAAATCAAATAGAAAATTCTCATAGGATATGGCACTATGAGAATGTAAAGCTTTTCTAAAACAGAGAATTCACAGACAATCCATCATATGTAATCTATAAAATGTATATGTTGACTTGACCTTCCGTCTAAAATATATAAAATATACGCGAAACTCAAAATAAAGGGCCCAAATTTAAAGCAATAATAGCCGCACAAATGGCAGAATAGGTGGATTGTGGGGAGCGGAAACGGGAAAGTGTTTCACCGAAGAAATTTTTAAACTTTCCAATCATAGTTTCCACGGCCGACCGTTTTTTTAGGAATCTTTTTTCTTCCCGGGAGTTTGGAACCATGTTTTGGCGGTGTTTGGCAATTAGCCGTATACCCTTTTTGGCCAAAG
>JAISBO010000011.1 GCA_031266155.1 Puniceicoccales bacterium | reverse complement strand
AAAAAAATAAAGATGGCCTATTCATAGAACGTGCCCAAATGATACTCGAGCGGCTATATTCCCTTGCCATTGCCGATAGATCTCTGCACATAGAGATCGCCGCCATGTATTGCTTTGTTTTGCAGGCGAGTTCGTCGATATATGAGATGAAACAATTTGCCTGGGAGACTTTACTGTCTTCCGTGGCGGGAGAAAATATTTTGACTCAAAATGATGTCTACTGGCTTATGCAAATTGCAAACCTTCTCGCAAAACACTACTCCCTCGATCCAAATGATTTAGAGCTTGAAACGTTGGAAGCAATAACGAACAAACTAAAAACCTTCATCCCATAGCCTCCTGTGAAAAAATCTTTGCTAGTATTCGCAATTGCCATGGCATTTCTAACCAATTCTTATGGTGAGGATATTTTTACAACAAAAGAATCCATTATTCTTGGAATTACCCAAGGAGCGACGGAGTTTTTGCCGATTTCTTCGACTGGGCACTTAATATTGGTTGACCAATTTCTCCTAGACCATAAGCCTTCGCCACTGAGTGGTGCAGATGACTCAAAAGCTCTAAAGGCACAGGCTAAAAATGCCTATTTTGTCATAATTCAATTCGGATCAATGCTCGCCGTACTATTTTTATATAGGCGCAGATTTACAAACATGTTCCTGGGCCTATTTGGGCACAATCATCACGGCCGCAACCTGATGTTCAACCTGATCGCATCATTTCTGCCGGCAGCAATGCTCGGCCCTTTTATCGGTGGATGGCTAAAGGTACTATACCATGCTCTTCCCGTCGCCATTGCACTAATTATCGGAGGCATAGTTATGCTTCGCATTGAAAAATCTTACCATAAAAGACTGATGAAAGGCTATGGAAAGATTGACAATCTAACCTTTACTAAAAGTTTTTTCATTGGCCTTTGGCAATGCCTAGCTTTCATTCCCGGGACGAGTAGGGCAATGACGACCATAATTGGCGGTTATCAGTGTGGACTGCGCAGGTCAGAGGCGGCAGAATATAGTTTCCTCCTTGGGTTTGTGACGTTATCGGCGGCCACCGCATACGAATTCGTAAAAGACTTCGACATCATATTTTTACATTTTAGCCCAAGGACGTTTTTGCTGGGAATTAGCGTAGCTTGCCTATCATCCATGGTGGCAATAAAGTTTTTGATTTCTTTCATCGCACGCAATGGGATGATAGTTTTTGCGTGGTATAGAATTATTCTAGCAATTTTTGTACTTTGTGGCCTTTCCCGCCAATGTGCGTAACTTGTTTTTCCCTTCGGAGGCAGGCCCTAAACTCCGCAACCCATAAATTTTTTCACAAAAATTCTTGATTTTCGCTAGTTATCCATTAAGTCATTCCTGTAGTTGGAGAGACATGGCTAGAATTTGTATAATTACCGGAAAAACTCGCAGTACGGGATGCCGTATCATTCGAAAGGGACAATCTAAGAAAAGCGGGGGAATTGGTACACACGTTGTGAAGAGAACAAAACGTTTGTTCAAACCAAATTTGCAGCACATCCGCATATTGTTGCCGAGTGGACAGGTGAAGCGGGTTTGGGTAGCGGTTAAGGCTATAAAAGCGGGGCTCGTACAAAAGGTCGTTTCCTAGTAGCATTGGAAGTGAAAAATATCTAGTGGGGTTAGTTAGTAGTTGCGTTTTTATCTTTTTCCAGGAGCGGGTATAATGTTATCATTAGAAAATTTACGAAAAAAGCCCGATGAAATAAAGGCTGGCATTGGCAAAAAGAAGTTTCAATGCGACGTTGATAGGTTTCTGGCAATCGATGCCCAGCGAAGGTCCCATGTGGCTGAGTTCGAGGCACTGCGAGCTGAACAGAAATCAAAAAATGACAAAATGGCGGCTCTAGAAAAGGGATCCACGGAATTTTCGAATATCATTGGAGACCTAAAAAATCTTTCATCGAAGGTAAAGGAAGCCGAAACGAAAATTCGAGAAATCGATGGAGAATGGCAAACCTTATATTTATCTATTCCGAATGTTCCCCATGAGTCCGTTCCCGTTGGAAAAACAGAAAAAGATAATGTGACGGTTGCCACATGGGGGTCCGTCGAGGATATATCGCCCCATGCGATGCCCCACTATAACATTCCGTGGTTTTCGAAGGGGATTGATTTTCAACGGGGCGTAAAGGTGACCGGTGCCGGGTTCCCGTTCTATATCGGTGATATGGCTCGATTTGTCCGTGCCATTCTAAGTTTTTTCCTGAATGAAGCGAAAAATAATGGTTACACGGAGTTCATGTGCCCCATTTTGGTTAACCCGGACAGTGCTACGGCCACCGGTCAATTGCCGGATAAGGAAGGCATGATGTACCACGATTCCCAGGATGATCTCTATTGTATTCCCACCGCCGAAGTTCCGCTAACGAATTTTTTTCGCGATGAAATTTTCGAAGAAGGAGAACTGCCAATTTTTCGTTGTGGCTATACGCCATGTTTTCGCCGGGAAGCGGGAAGTTGGGGGAAAGATGTCCGCGGGTTGAACAGGTTGCATCAATTCGATAAGGTCGAACTGGTAAAGTGGGTTCATCCCGACAGCAGTTTCCAGGAGCTTGAAAATTTGAGGGCCGACGCGGAAAGAATTTTACAAAAATTGGAAATCCCATACCGCCTATTGTCCATTTGTACGGGAGACATAGGGTTTGCCCATTCCAAACAATATGATTTGGAAGTCTGGTCGGGGGGACAAAAGCGTTGGCTCGAAGTTTCCAGTTGTAGCAATTTTACGGATTTCCAAGCTCGACGGGCTGGCATAAAGTTTCGATCAAAATCCGATGGAAAACTCTACCATGTGCATACCCTCAACGGGTCCGGCTTAGCGGTCCCACGCGTGTTAGCAGCCCTATTGGAAAATAATCTGCAAAGTAATCATTTGGTAAAAGTTCCGAGTGTCCTGGTGCAATACTTTGGCAAAGAATATCTAGGGTTCTAAGACATCGATTTTTATGTTGAAAAATTATTCCGCTTCATAACCTACGAAAGCTCATATGGTTACTGAACAATCGCCAATTTATAAATGCGGCATTTTGGATATTTCGGACAGGAGCACCATGGAGAGAGCTTCCGCCAGACTTTGGAGATTGGGAAAATACACACCGCAGGTTCAGCCGCTGGCGAGA
>JAISBO010000069.1 GCA_031266155.1 Puniceicoccales bacterium | reverse complement strand
GGTCCCTGCACCGCAGCTCCCTTGGAACGATTTAGAAGTCGAAATTGAATGGCGGTTGCATCCGCATTCATTGCCATTTCACCTCCCAAAGCATCAATTTCACGCACCATATTGCCCTTTGCCAATCCTCCAATGGCAGGATTACAGCTCATCTTTGCAATCGTATCAATATTATCCGTCACCAATAATGTTTTTGCTCCGACTCTAGACGCTGCGAGAGCTGCTTCGCATCCAGCATGTCCTCCCCCACAGACGATGGTATCGAAGTCTTTAAAAATTTTCATGGGATATTTTTTTCCAACTTTTAACAAAAATGCGAGGAAAAGTTTTAACCCCCCTCGAAACAGGTTCAGGGTTTAGATTATTTCCTCCCTATTTAACCCGGAACCCGGTTTTTGTGCGGCAATTCTTGGCCGTATCTCAAAAAAGCCTTGACAAAGTTCCCCATTTCTTGTCCTTTTAGGAGACATAGGACATTTATCCATGTGGCGTGAGTTGATTTAGTCGAAAACTTGGCTCGCAAAAACTGGTGAAGGGGCGTCATGGAAAAAAAAGACATAGACAGTTTAATCGAGGGAAATTTTTTGTTGGAGAAGTCTCGGCCCGATCTCGAAAAGATGACGAGTGGGACTCATTGTCTACATGGATCTTTCGGAGTTGGGCAACTAAAAGGGTATGATGCAGAAAAAAAACGACTTATCATTGTTTTTGGAGATGGAAATAATGAACCTCGCCTCATGGATCCGGTTTTCTGCATAAAGAAGCTGGAGATTTTACAAGATGACAATTTGTTGGTTAAATTCCATAACGATCCAACGGAAATTCGCCAGAAGATGAAAAAATCATCGGTCGCGCTAGTGATTGAATATCTAGAAAAGGCACCAAACCACAAAGCTTCTCTGGGCGATATTGAAAAAACTTTTGGAAGAATAGTAGAAGAAAAGAATTTCAAGAGGTGGTGGAATGTTACTAAAAAACTGGTAGCCAAGGAACCAAAACTAACACTGACAGAAGGCAATGTGACCTATCTAGAGCTTTGCGATGAGCCTGTCCCAGAAGAGGATCAGTTGATGCAACAGTTTGAGTCCGTACGTGATGTACATCAGAAAATAACCATTGCAGAAAAGTTTTTGTCATTGCTGAAGGCAAACGAGTCTTTGAAAGATTTTGGTGCTAGAATTGTCGAGTATTTGTCTGAAATGTGTTTGTCCAAGGTCAAAAAAATTACTTCCGCTGACAAATTTCGAGCATGTGTCATCAGGGATGAATTGGCAAAATTATCCGGCATCAACATTGATTCGTTGAGCCCAAAACTGGAAGCCCTCGTCGGCGAATATTCAAACCTAACAAAAGTCTGCGATAATTTACAACCGAATTACTATGTCACTTTTTTGGAATTGGTGACCCGTGTGTTTCCGGATGAATGGGAAAAATTGTGTTTCAATATTTTAAAAAATTGCAATGAAAGGTTGACCAACGAGTGCATTATTTACCTCAAAGACAACTCCTGTGCAGATTCTTTGCGGACAACACTTGTGAAATGGCTAAAGGAAAAAAGTTTACGGGCAGTGCTTTTACAATGGATTATAAAAAATCGCCATGCAAAAAAGTTCGAAGAGGTATTTTCGACGGAATTGATGTCCCATGAACTGCTACGGGCGATATTTTGGGCAATCGATAACGAAGCATTGTTATCGGCTGGAAAACTGAGGAAAATCCCGCTGGTAGAACTGTTAAACAATGATAGAACATTAATCCGCGATTTATTGTCAAATGCTACGGAGGAAATAGCTAGTGACTTGGCCCAAACTTTACTCATCAACCAGGGAATTGACAATCTTTCAAAAAAGTCCCTTCTGGCACGATTTATCGCCATATTCCCTGGACTCCAAGACCTCGTCTTGAACGCCAATAAGACAAAATTGCCACAGGATATTTCCCTAAAAGTCTCCCTGTCCAGTTTGGAAAACAAACGCAAAGAGTATGATTTGTTAATCAAAGAGAAAATACCAGCCAACAAAAAAGCCATTGAGCTTGCCCGCGAACATGGAGATTTGAGCGAGAATTCCGAATACAAGATGGCGAGGCAAGACCAAGATACCTTACTGTCTAGAAAAGCTCAATTGGAAGAAGAATTAAAAATGGCCCACGTCGTCGATTTTGTCAACATTGACACATCGATGGTTTCCATTGGATCCGTTGTGAAAATTCGTCAAGTGGATTCAGGGAAAACTGCCGAATATACTATCCTAGGGGCGTGGGATAGCGATCCTTCCAAGAATGTCATTTCGTATAAAACAAATATGGCCCAGTCATTGCTAGGGAAAAAAGAAAAGGAAATTGTCGAAACCATTTCAGACGACCACAAAGAAGCATGGCAAATCGAATCGATCAATGCCTATACTGAACTCTAGAGTGTGTCGTCGAAAGCTGGCCAAAGGGGGAAAGATATCCCGTGAGATATTACGGATAGGATTTTCTCAAACTACTTGTTGCTCGAAGAATTGTCCATAAAAAAATACTTTTCTTCTCAAATATAGAATTCCTTCTCGCAAATTTGACCACCGTATGCCTTTCCCCCATAGGCATTTTTATTTTTAGATCACAAAAATAAAGCAGTATTAGGGGATTGACCTTCCCTTGGTGCTTCGCTTTATACCCCCACAAGGCCTGTATTTATCGGTGGTGGTGGGAAAGCGATTCGAACGCTTGAAGAGTGAAACTCGACAGATTTACAGTCTGCATCCTTTAGCCACTTGGATATCCCACCGAAATAGCATTTTTACTAAAACTGCACGGAGGCTAGAAGTTTTTGATGATTTGCCAAGGAAAAACTTTATATTTTGCCTAGGCTTGGGCGTGAATATTTTCTTAAAGCATAACGGGCTTTTTTCTCAGAGGTGAAAATTAAATTTTCTAGGCCAATGAATTTTAGAAAACTATTAGGGAATGAATGGAACTCGATCTTTATACATCTGCCAGTTAACCATCATCAAAAGTGGGGTGGCAGACCGGGCTCGAACCGGCGACCCTCGGAACCACAATCCAGTTGCTAATTATTGGACAGAAGTGTAAAAGTATGGTAGTTTGTGTTAAACAAAGGTATTCGTGCTTGACATGAATTACAATTAATTCTAAAAAAATATAAAAAATCACTCAAAATTACCGCTATGTTGAGGGAATAATGAGGGAATAAATTTAACTGAAGAAAGACTTATATGAAAAAACAAACAGAGCTAAATTTTACCAAAGCAGCTCTTTTGGAACTGCCAGCCCCTTCGAAAGGAAAAATCAAATTTCACGATACGAAGGAAAAGGGATTAAGTTTATATGTGACAGCAACTGGTCATAAGAGCTTTATGATACGGAGGAGAATAAAAGGGCAACAAAAAGAAATAATTCTAGGGCACTTTCCGGATATGACAGTAGAGCTAGCGAGGAAAGCAGCCCAGAAAATAAAAGGTCAAATAGCGGAAGGGAAAAACCCTTGTAAAGAGAAAGAAAAGAAAGAAGAGAAAACATTTGGAGAAGCCTATGAGATGTATATGGACCGCCATGTTAGGGTAGAAAACAAACCATCCGCATTAAAGGATATTGAGTTTCGAATGAAAAAAGTTTTACCCCATTGGTCTCACAGATTTCTTTCCTCCATAAGTAGGTATGAAATACAAGATATACATGAGCACATTGGGAAAGAATACGGGCGGTATGAAGCGAATAGAGTTTTATCCTATATTTGTGCAATTTACAACAAGATAATAAGCTGGGGATGGGATGGGCCCAACCCTGCCGCCAAAATACAGAAGTTCAGGGAGCAGAAAAGAGATCGGTTCATATTGCACGACGAGCTACCGAAGTTCATGGAAGCCCTAGAAGTGGAACCAAACAAAGACATGAGGGATTTCTTTTTGATGTGTTTGTACACGGGTGCCCGCTGTGGGAATGTGCTGAGCATGAGATGGGAGAACATAGATTTTTCCATAAAAGAATGGAGAATTCCTGATACGAAAAATGGTGAGCCTGTACGAATTCCGCTAATTGAAGAAGCTCTAGAAATTCTTAGGGACCGTTCCTTGATAGAGGGGACAACACCATGGGTATTCCCTGGTAATGGCAAGAGTGGGCATCTGGAAGAACCTAAGAAAGCCTGGAAGAGGATACTTGACCGTGCGGGGTTGAAAAACCTACGAATCCACGACCTGAGAAGGACGTTAGCCAGCTATCAAGCGATAGCGGGAACAAGCTTGCTCATAATCGGGAAGTCGTTGGGACATAAGTCACCGCAGTCTACAGCGATCTACGCCCGGCTATCCAATGACCCCGTGAGAGCTTCCATGGAATCTGCCCTTGTCTTTTACCGAAATGGGATGGAAATCAATAATAATATCGACTACGAAAGCATCAACTTTTGCGGTGGAAACAGCGATGATGAATAAAGAAGCAGGCCGTGTGATGGCGGAGTTGCACAGCATCATGGGGAGGATATGGATCCTTTGGAAAGGCATTGCCATAGCTAGTCATCTTGTTTACGTTAGCTGCCAACTCGGAAACCATAAACGGAAAAACATACGGCTATTTGTAAGTATCACAGGGGACTAGGTAGGTGTAAAACAAAAGCAATACTAATAAAGTAAGATTAAGCAACAAAACATAGGAGCAGCAAGTTTTACACAGATTTAACAACATTTTTCTTCTAATCGGTAAAAAGATCTTTACATTATTGCTCCATGGACGTTATAATGTTTAAAGAGGCAGAGTGCGGAACCGCTCAACCTCGGAACCGCTCAACCTCGGAACCGCTCAACCTCGGAACCGCTCAACCTCGGAACCGCTCAACCTCGGAACCGCTC
>JAISBO010000063.1 GCA_031266155.1 Puniceicoccales bacterium | reverse complement strand
CTCCCCATCGCAAAGCATTCTTCCTCCCATGCCATGGTCATTTCCCACAAAACCGGCAAAAAATCGCGTACGGATTTCCGGTTCATCGAAAATGTTGGTCCCTACGAACATTGGCAGGCTACCACCCGTTTCCCAAGGCCACACCAAATCCGCCTGCATGCCCACGAATGCGGCATAGGAATTATCGGGGAAAATTTGTACGCTTCCCATGGCGTAAATGTCACGAAAAAGTTCTCAAAGACACCAAACCTCGAAAACCATTGGAGCACGCAATATCTACCGATCCATCTCTCATGCCTCGGAATCAATTCTTCCCAAAAAATCGAATCCCCATTGCCAAAAAAATTCCAATCGCTCATGAAGTTGTTGCAAAAATAATCCCCGCGGAACATTTTTTATTTGGCAAATATTTCCCATTCCCTAGCTTACTGCCCAATAAATGAACTCCAATGAGGTTAGGCAGTCGTTCCTTGATTTTTTTTCCCGCCATGGGCATAAAATAGTAAAATCGGCATCCCTTTTGCCCCATGCGCCGAACCTACTGTTTACAAATGCCGGCATGAACCAGTTTGTCCCATTTTTCCTCGGACAAGCCCAGCCGACCTACCCGCGAATCGCTGATACGCAGAAGTGTATCCGGGCAGGGGGAAAGCACAATGACCTCGACGATGTCGGATTCGATACCTACCACCATACGTTTTTTGAAATGCTCGGCAACTGGTCATTCGGCGATTATTTTAAAAAAGAAGCCATCGAAATGGCCTGGGAACTGCTGACCAAGGTCTGGAATTTTCCTAAAAATAGGCTCTACGCCACCGTCTATTCCCCGAAACCCAACGAACCCTCCTCCTTTGATGAAGAAGCATATGCTATCTGGGAAGAAATTTTCTTGGAGGAAAACATGGATCCCAAAATTCACATCGTCGAAGGTTCCAAGGCCGACAATTTCTGGATGATGGGCGACACGGGTCCCTGCGGACCATGCTCCGAAATACACATGGACCTAACCCCGAAGGGCGATACCAACGGAGGGCTCGTCAACGCTGGCAATCCCTGGTGCATAGAGCTGTGGAACCTTGTCTTTATACAATTTAACGCCACGGTCCATGGGACCTTTGAAAATTTAAAGGATAAACATGTCGACACGGGGATTGGGCTTGAACGCGTCGTGGGAATTTTAGCAAAGACTAGAAACTTTTCCGATTTTTCCCAATTGCCATCCAACTACGACAGTGACCTGTTTGCGAATATTTTCACTGCGACTGAAAAAATGTGTGCCCAAAAATACTGTGGAACCGTCCCCACCTCCCGAACGAACATGTCGCCGGAGGAACGCATTGACTTCTGGTTCCGGGCCATTGCTGACCATGTCAGAACCCTAACGTTTGCCGTAGGCGATGGCATATTCCCATCCAACGAAGGCCGCGGCTATGTCCTACGCAGGATCCTGCGGCGAGCCGTGATGTTTGGAAAATTACTAAAACTGCCCCATGGATTTTTTTCAAAACTGTCATCGGTGGTCATCGACAAAATGGGGACAATTTTCGGCGAATTGGTCGAGCAAAGGTCAACCATCGAAACGGTACTGAAAAATGAAGAACAGTCATTTTCAAAAACCATCGACCGGGGGATTACAATTTTCCATGAAATCTGCGAAAAATCTGAAAACGCCATCGCAGGAGATCATGCCTTTTTGCTGTACGACACCTACGGGTTTCCTCTGGATTTGACACAATTAATGGCGGCGGAACGGGGAATTTCCGTCGACGTTGAGGGTTTCAAATACGCCATGGAAAAACAGCGCACGCTTGCCCGTTCAGCCCAGAAAAAATCTGTCATTGAAGTGGCAAATAATGCCACACCACAGACGGAGTTCGTCGGCTATGACATCGATAACATTGAAAATATCCAGGCGACCACGCTGGATGTCAGCAGCAGGGCAGGGAAAACATTTTTAATTTTCGACAAGACTCCATTCTATGCGGAATGCGGAGGACAAATCGGGGACCGAGGAACTGTTCAAATTGGGCCGCATGTTTTCCATGTGGTCGATGTGCAGAAGGATAAAAACGGATGCTACCTCCATGAAATACGGGAACAAATCGATAATCTGTTTCTTCCCCAGGAGGCAGTTTTGTCGGTTGATAAATCATTTCGCCGCAATGTCTCTAGGAACCATTCCGCCACCCATATTCTCCATTTCGCCCTGCGACAGGTCCTTGGAAATCACATCAAACAGGCGGGGTCTTCCGTCGATGACAGGCGCCTCCGTTTTGATTTCAATGTCCTTGCTGCTCCGACGGAACAAGAATTGGAAAAGGTTGAAAAGCTCGTAGAAGAAAAAATCCTTGGCTGTGAGAATTCCAAAATTTTTGAAACTTCGAAAGATCACATCTCGCCCGGTTGTATTGCCAATTTTGGAGAAAAATATGGTGAAATTGTTCGTGTGGTTGAGTTTGGGGACTTTTCCCAGGAGCTATGTGGCGGATGCCATGTCAATAATACCTCCGAAATTGCGTGTTTCAAAATTATTTCTACCTCTGCGATTGCCGCTGGGATTCGGCGCATAGAAGCAGTCACGGGCCAGGCCGCCTTTGATCTTTTTAGAGCGAATGGTGCCATTGTCGGGCAGCAGTGCAAGATCTTCGCGTGCCAACCTTCGGAACTCTTGGACAAAGTAGATGCTTTTATGAATCGTTGCAAGGAACTAGAAAAATCTGCCAAAGTGGCCCGGCAAATGTTTCTGCAAAACATGGCATTGGAACTAGTACGGTCGAGCTCTCCATCGGAAGGGAAAATGATTCACATTGAAAAAGAGATCGATGACCTATTGCCCGATGAATTGCGGACATTGGCGTTGGATATTTTGCATAGGATAGGGGAGGGCGTAGTAACTTTAACTTCGTGTACACAGGACAAGTGTTCCGTTGTTGCCTGTTGCTCCGAAGCTGCAATAGCAGCCGGCTTCAATGCCAACGACATCGTCAAAAAACTCACGTCCAAACACAAAGGGTCCGGAGGTGGGCGGGCAGCATTCGCCATGGGTGGCTACAACAAACCGCAGGAAAGTCTTTGACGGGCTTATGTGCAAAGACATGTCGCTTTTTAATTTGTTCCTCTCTAAACCGGGTTTTAGGGAACCAAAGTAGGCAGTGGTGTATTTTCTAAAATTTTTATCGCAATGGTATCCGCAATGAGGCGGCCCGCATCCGTCAATCGGACCATATGGTTTTTTATTTGTAAAAAGCCTTCGGATGCCAGCTGGGAAAATAAAACATCCAGCCGTGAAAAATCGATGGTGGGATACCTATTTTGTAGGTTTAGGATGCTAATCCCCCTATTCATTCGCAGGCCAAAAATTATGGAATCCTCTCCAAGCACTTGTTCGCTGAGAATTTCATCGGATACGTGTGCCAAATGCCCCCGTTCGAGGGATTGTAGCCACTGGGCAATGGATGGTGGGTTAGCGAACCTTCGGCTTTTATATTGGGAACAGGCGGCCGGACCAACTCCGATCCAATCCTGCATTTTCCACGTGTTTGAGTTGTGAATGCTTTCAAAAGTGGGCAAACAGAAGTTAGAAATTTCATAGTGTTTATAGCCGTTTTTCCTAAGAGAGTCCCAGGTTTGCAAATAAAAGTCTGCTTCCTCGTCGTTTGATTTTTGGTCGAGAAGTTTTGCAAGTGACTTATCCCTGAGGGGAGTACCATTTTCAAATGTCAGGTTATAGGTTGAGATATGCTGCGGTTTTAAATCCACTGCCCGTTGTAAATCCTGCATCCATTCACCGAGCGTTTGCCCTGGAATGCCAAAGATCAAATCGATTCCAATGTTGCCAATTTCACAGGATGAAATTATTTCCCAGGCTTCCAAAATCTGTCGATAGGTTTGCCTCCTCCCGAGAACTTGCATGGTTTTGGGGCTAAAGCTTTGTATCCCCACAGTTATACGGTTGCAGTGGTATTTTTCCAAAATGTCCAATTTGTCTCTTTTTACCGTAGCCGGAGAAAATTCTACCGAAAACTCAATGGGACGGGCCCTATGATTATTTTGCGTCAAAATTTTACACAACCATTCGAGGTTTTTGGGAGTCAATAGTCCGGGTGTCCCTCCTCCGATGTAAATTGTGTCAAAGGGCTG
The DNA here is from genome assembly GCA_031266155.1 of Puniceicoccales bacterium. Taxonomy (GTDB): domain Bacteria; phylum Verrucomicrobiota; class Verrucomicrobiia; order Opitutales; family JAIRKQ01; genus JAIRKQ01. Next base: position 6,445 of record JAISBO010000063.1, on the reverse strand, counting down.
TTCGATTCCCAGCAGAGAAAATTCCTTTTCTATGCCGAGTAGATACTTCTCAATCAGCTGACGGGTTGGTGGTTCCTGATAAAAGGCACAATAGGAACACCTGTGAGCGCAAAATGGTACATGGCAATATAACCCCAATTTGTTTGTCATGGTTGATGTTTGTTCTAGGCAATGCATTCCGATTGCTGGGACAAATATCGCTTATACTTGACTTTGCCAAGTAGAATGTTTTAAAAACCCGCATTTAGCGGTAGCGTTAAATGAAAATCTTGATTGCCTGATGGTGTAATGGTAGCACAACTGGTTTTGGTCCAGTTTGTCTAGGTTCGAGCCCTGGTCAGGCAGCCAGCAAGGGGAATCGCATAAAAACAAGCCTTTTTGGCGGTGGGAAAAACATAAAACATGTGCAAAGACGAATTTCGTGTATAAAAAATGTATGAAAATTTCGTCTCAGAAAAACAAACCAGACGAAGCATGTAATGGATTGTTGTATGCCTTTTATCATTCCTTGTCCTCCCTTTTTGTTCTTCGATAGGGAGAACAAAAAGGTCTTGCATGGAGACAAGACTTACGAGTTTTCTATTGCAAAAGTATGATTGACAATCTATCTTTGACTGATTCATGTATTGGCATTGGTATATTATTGTTGTATTCGCGTCTTACTCTGTGGGTTCACTCTCATTTGGAGCATTTCTGGCACGTATTAATGGGGTGAATATTTTTTCATCCGGCAGTGGTAGTTCCGGAGCAACTAATATAAAGCGTGCGCTTGGAGGTGGTGCTGGGAGTTTAATTTTTGTGTTAGATTTCCTAAAAGGATATGTCCCTTCGCTAGTAGTTGCAAAAATTTTCTCGGAAGAGAATTGCTTAAATGTTCGATTAGCTGCACTTGGGTTAATCGGGGTTTTACTTGGACATAGTTTTTCGATTTTTCACAAATTTCGTGGGGGAAAGGGGATCGCTTCCACCATGGGAGGGCTCCTAGCCATTATGCCGAATACGTTGGTCATAGGCGTATTTCTCTGGCTGGTAATTTTTCATGCGACAAGAATTGTTTCCGTGGCATCCCTATGCTTCGCTGCCAATATCATGCTGACGTCATATTTATTTTCATATCCCAAAGACTGTATCGCGTATGCGGTCATCATCAATGGAATTATTTTTTGGCAGCACAGAACAAATATTGCCAGGTTACTAAATGGTACAGAGTATAAATTCACAAAAAAGCTCTAATGGCAAGAATTGTTCAGAAATATGGTGGAACATCCGTAAAAGACATTGATTGTATTCGTTCAGTGGCGAATAGAATCAAAGAATCTTATGTCGAGGGCAATGAAATGGTCGTAGTGGTGTCTGCCCGTGCTGGCATTACCGACAGGCTGATTTCAGATGCAAAAAAATTATCCGTAGCTCCAAACGATAGGGAACTCGATGTTTTACTTTGTGTTGGGGAACAGGAGACGGTTGCACTTTTGTCAATTGCCCTCGAGTCCATGGGAGTCCGTGCCATTTCCCGGCTAGCCTTTCAAATTGGCTTACAAACTTGCCAGTCCCATGGCAATGCTAGGATAGAAAATATTCAAGGGACAAACATTGAACAACTACTGGCGGAAAAAAATGTTGTAATTGTTGCTGGTTTTCAGGGAATTTCCGGGAATGGTGATTTAACAACCCTGGGTCGCGGAGGATCGGATTTGACGGCGTTAGCGTTAGCCCATAGATTTCAAGCTGATAGGTGCGAGATATATACCGATGTAAATGGCGTTTATACGGGGGATCCCAAAATGATTCAAAATGCCAAGTTGATAGAGGAAATAGACTTCGAGTCCCTGTTGAGATTGTCTTTTTTTGACAACAAAATTATGCAAGATCGCTCCATTGCATTCGCTCAGAAAAATAATATTCCGTTCACAATTTCCAATACATTTGAAAACTCCCCGGGGACAAGCGTTGTAGAACAAACAATCTCATACGAGTCCTGTGTCATAGGAATAACGAGCAAAACCAACCTTTGCTTGGTTTCATGCAAATCCAGGGAAGACATTGTGAGTAAAGTTTTAATGTTTTTTGAGAGCCATGGTGTGGCAGTAAGTTTTATAAAGCACAGATGTCTCGATGATCATACATTCTTCGACGAAATTTCGTTGGACATGCTAGACTTTTCAAATCTTCAGGATGAGTTTGGTGAGGTCTTTCAGCCATACTTGTTGAGTTTACGCCGAGAAGAAAACCTATCACGCATTGATATGGTCGGGACAAATATTCAAAATCATCCGAAAGCATCTAAAATTTTTGACATTGTTCCACAGCCGGACATCCTTCGTTCCGAATATGGAAAACATGGGCTATCGTTTCTAATTAGGTCTGACAGCTACAAGGGTTTGCTAAACGACATTCACGATTTAATATTTTAGAAATAAAAGAACGACCACGGCCTCGCATAGAAGTGATAATAACTATTTCCTAAGGACAGGTGTTTTATTTTAGCATGCGGGGCATGAGGTGTAAAATTTTGTTTGTAATTCGTGATGATTTTTACAACATTGTTACTCCTATGGCAGCAGAAAATCCTGAAAGTATAGGCTCGGCTACTCGGGTGGTTAATGTGGATTCAGTAAATCCCTCAAGTAAGTCGTTATTCGCTGGGAGAACATTTGGTGCAGGAGTTGGTAACAAAACGTTTATGACCAAAGAGGTTATGTCCGCACTGGATAAAAGAGGTCTAGATAAAAAGGATGTAAACAGCGGACCAGAAGATGTTTCAGTGAAAGAATAGGGCAATTTTTCCCTTCGATGAAACCAAACTTTTTGTCTTGCCAAGATCAAAGCTGTATCCATTCTTTCAGGGAAGATGTATTCGTTTTTTTCGTTTTTACTGACTTTCATTTTGATTTGCACCAGTATTTTTATTACCCTGGTTATTCTAATGCAGAAACCGTCGGCTAATAGTGGCATGGGATCTTCCCTGGGAGGAGGTGCAGTGGAGTCCGCTTTTGGCGGTGATACGACGAAAGTTTTGACGAGGTGGACCATGGGAGGGATTGTTACGTTTTTTATCGTGGCATTTTCCTTATCGATAGTGCAAATATGGGCCAACTCCCACAAACCAGCTAAAATTAATGATATTGACCTAAAAAAAATCATCGTCGATGATGGAATTCAAAAGCAATGAAGCTTCTCCGGTTGATACACTATTTTTCGTTTTTGCTGGCACAATTTCTATGGCAAGGTTGCCCGCTGCACGCTTCCCCGGGAGATTTTCACAGGTTGCGTAGCTTTTCCCCTAAAAAACTGGAAGAGTTTGCAAAAAATGTCCGCCAAAATCTTGAGTATGGCAATTTGAACCTTAGGGTGAAAGTCAGGCTCTATGAACCGTTGAAAAGCGATAGCCAAAAGTTTGGCGAAATTTTCTATAAGAATTCTTCCAGAAACCAAAAAGTTAGAGCAGTTTTCGGGGATAGTGAATGTAAAGTTAGCCATTACAAAGGTCAGATTACGAAAAGTTCCAATGGTGAAAGTTTTCAGATCAACGTGCCACTTTTTGACGATTTACTCCTAACTCCACAGGACCTACTTCTTAGTTTTTCCTGGAATGATTCCTATGAATATTTTGGAGAGGCAAAGGTTGCGGGGCGACCGGTGCACCAATTCATTCGCTATGAGAAAGATTCCATTAACGGCATAGAATATGCAAGTATCTTGGCCTTCGTCGATATAAAATATATGATCATTTTACAGATAGATTTTTTAAACGATGTTTCAATACCAGTTAGGCGGCTATCCGTTGGTTCCTTTAAAAATTTTGATGGTATTTGGATGCCAAAGATTGTTGAAATTATAGATTTGAGGGGTCATAGACGTACTAAACTAGAAATGTTGTCCGTTGAAATGGAAAACTGACGTCGTTTTTGTAAAATTTTTGTTTAAAATTTTTAAAAAAGTACTTCAACTTATCTAAATCCTAAAATATGAAAATCCCAAATGTATATGTTATCTGTCTGCTAATTTGTTGTTACTGTTCGTGTTTCGGAGATGTACCGAAACAGTCCGAAGGTCAAACAATAATTGTACATTCCCTAGGGGAAGACGATTCCATAGAATTCGATGGCATATTTTTAATATCCTCGGAATTAAATGCTGCCTATGAGAGTGCTCTAGGTGTTTTAAACAAGACATGTGAAATTGAAGATTTGAAAAGCTCCATTGCAAAAATCGAGATGCTTGGCCAAAGGCTTGGTGTTTACTCTGAAGATATCAGCAATTTTGTACAAATCCTGCGGGCACTCATGGACCGTATATCCAGTGCAGGCCAGCGAGAATTGCAGGATATGGAAACATCTTTGAATATTTCATATAACAGTATTGCTCAAAAATTAAACAACCATATTAGTTTAGACTAAATCATACATTTTAGGAAAATATGAAAGAGATTAATGCAGATAGTTTTGAGGAGACCATAGCCCAATCAAAGGGTGTGGTGGTTGATTTTTGGGCCCCCTGGTGTGGTCCATGCCGGGCATTGGCCCCCATTCTTGTAGAGGTGGAAGAGGAAGCCGCTGCCAAGGTAGTAATCGCGAAGGTAAACGTCGACGAATGTCAAGAGTTGGCTGAGCGGTTTGGTGTCCAGTCGATCCCGACCATAATTTTTTTCAAAAATGGGAAAGAAGTCAACCGAATAACAGGTATGAAGACAAAAGCAGATATACTTTCTGTCATCAATTCACTATAAACTTTTGCACGAACCACTTTCACAGGGATGGAGAGTGGTGTCGTGCATAATTTTTATGCGCCTCCAAGCAATTTTTTGACTTCCAGATCCGTTAATTTTCTGCACCTTCCCAAGGAAAGTCCGCGCAGGTTTAGATTTCCGATGCGTATTCTTTTTAGTTTTTTTACAAATATACCAAAATGTTCAAAAGCTCTATGGATTTCATTCTTTTTCCCCTGGGATAGTACAACTTCAAACGCATAATTTTTCATACAACCGCGGCCAATCGATACAATCTTATCAAACCTCAAAAATTCACCGTCATCCTCAATGCCCTTTATCAGCTGGTGTATTACCTTGTCGGATGGCGATGAGGAAACCATAACCTCGTAGTGTTTCTTTATGCCGTAGGAGGGATGCGTTAGTTTCTGGGCGATGTCACCGTCGTCGGTAACTATAACCATTCCTTCCGTTTCCTTATCTAGGCGGCCGCAGAACATCAATTTTTTTTTGCTAAACTCTTTTGGGATGAAATCAAAAATTGTCTTTGGGTTGTAAGTATCCGAATGGCTGCAAACACACCCGGATGGTTTATTCATAGCCAATATCAACGGTTGTTTTTTACAAATTACAATTTTGTTTGACACCCCTACGCCATCCACGGCAACGACATCGGTTTCCGGATCTATGCAAGTTCCAATTTTGGCCACTATCCCGTTTACTGAAACAATGCCTGCCGCGATCAATTCTTCTGCTTTTCGGCGAGAATTGGTTGTTTGCAACGCTAGAAATTTTTGCAACCTCATTTCAACAGAAATAATCACAGAAATCTATTTTAGCAATAATTATCAAAGTTTTCCTACTTGTGCATAGAAAGCATTTTTTACAACAAAAAACACTTGCGTTCTTGGGCAAATAGGTCATCATAGATTTATGGATTTGTCCGTAAAATGTACTGAGCCGTGTCTGCAGGAAGCAAATATCTTGGATGTAGAATTTGACAATTTGTTTGTCGGAAGCGAAAGAATTTTCAGTTTCGAAAATGGTCCTGACCAATATTCCATTTTCCTAAAATCAAAAAACATCGGACTAAAACCAAAAATCCTATTGAATGTTGAAATAGCAGGATGCCAAGCAGAAATTTTATTGGATGGGCTATCAAATTTGGAAACAATCGACAAAAAATTTGCCGGCATAGATCCTATGCTTTTCGACGATGAAATAAAAACGCTACTATTAAGTTGTTTGTTTGAACGGCACATTTCATCATTTTCATCAAAAATTGGCTTTGCCCTATGCCTCAAAGAAATTTCTTGTACGGAAACGACATCCGGCTCATACGCCAAAGAAATAGGAGTAAATATTGTCAAAAATAATGCCATGACCGTTTCTTTTAATGTGAAACTGAATGACGATTTGCTCAAAATTTTAAATTCCACATTTGAAAAGGTTGAAACTATTGCCCACGATGTAAACGGGGAATTGCCTTTTGAATGGTATCTAGAGGTCGGTAAAACAAGTATAGGAGTGAAAGATTATGAAGATCTTGAAGAATATGATATCGTATTCCTCGACGAAGATGCAAATGTACGCACTGGGAAATACGAAGTCAAGGGATTGAATGGTATGAAGTTTTATGGGAAAATTGAAGGTAATAATTTGATTTTGGAAGATTAATTTTATTGAAACTTAAGAGAGGAGAGACCGGCGATGTCAGATAACACAGAAAATGAATTG
>JAISBO010000046.1 GCA_031266155.1 Puniceicoccales bacterium | reverse complement strand
TTCCCGTCCTCTCCTTTCCTTTTGTTCTATCTTTTTTCCCTTGCAAAGATCATCTATGGTCACAAAAAGCCTCGTCAGTCTTAGGGTTGTTCTTTTCATCCATCTTCCCTAAGTTTTTTCCTCTTCTTTTCTCTTTTATTTTGAGTTTCGCGTATATATTGTACTTACATGGTTTATTAAGGGAGCCAGGGGAATCGGTTATCCGTTACAATTCGTTATTTTTTGCCATTAGCTGTTTTCTAATACTTTCACTTTTTTGATCTTTGATATACGAAAAAGACTTATCGGGACATATATTGGAACATTTAACTGTCCCATAGCTACCTTTTAATCAACACATTTCCCGTCAATTCTATAAGAGGTGTGAAAGCTTAATAGAAGGTGAAGATCTGTTAACGTATTACTTCTAATTTTGCAATTTCTGGGTGTTTAAAGTTGCGTATGCGGTAAGAGCATACTCCTCCCATATCTTCAAATTGTAAAAACAAATTCTCGCCACCCAGTCCGCTCCTTGGATCAATGCCGCGGTCCACTCTTAAAATTTTACATTCACCACATGGGACTTTGAGTGTATAAAGTATCGCTATGAGGTCCAAAGGAAAATTTTGAATACCCCTTTTAGATAATTCTGGAAGTAAAGTTTCTTTTACAAATATAGATTCATGGCAACAGGAGGGTTATATTCCTTTAATTTTCCCATGACCTCGCTGTGTCGAAAGAACTCCTCATGCTGGGGGCTGGTAGTTTGTACCCATCCTAACATTGCCGGTAATGCTTTGATATCGTATTCTTCCCAAGCCAGCTTTGTCTTTACAAAATCAACGGGAGGACATCCACAGTACCTGCTACAAGAAGCGTTTGCCGCTTATATGACCTATTTTAAGTCAAGCATTTTTAATTTCGCTTTTTGGCGTTTAATATAACGCTATATGCAAAGGAAACATTCCTGTGTCACTAGTAAGTTGTAAACTTCCGGCTTGCTGACAGAATCCCGTTATCATAAATTTCTTAGCCTGTGAATCGTCGGCCAGGAAAATACCTAAAAAAACAGGTTGTCCTGTCGATTCATTAATCCAATTTCTATCACCAATTATTATTACTGAACCAGGAAGGACATTATTAACATCTCCAATAGGACTGAGATTTATCAGTTGTTGTTCGTTCACCGTTGTTGATAACTTTGCAAGATTTAAATTTTCCACATGACTCCCGTATGGATTTAAATCCTGAGCTGAGGACACGGATGTGGGATTTGAAAAAATAGAAGCGTATTTTCTCTCTTTCAAAAGTTTTCGGGTATTCTTTACCAAGTCCGTTATATCTTCCACAGAAAAATACTGATCATTTGGTTCTTGTATGGATGTTGCCATTGGGGGATGGATCTTGAAAAGCTATTCCCAGGAACACCAAAATAAAGATTTCTCACTCCAATAAATACTTCTCTTTGGTCTGTATTTTGATAAATCGCATGCACAAAATTAGCAAGAAAGACATCGTTTAGGTCATACACTGGAAGATCAAGGGAGAATGATGCTTTGCCATCTTCCAAAACGATAGGAGGTTTTGAGGGATCATCTTTATGTAATGCTACGCCGAATGGATTATAAGCATCTGGCGTTTCGGTTTTCTGGAATGAAAGGAAAAGTTGGCAGGCATGGCAGAGATAATCGCCAATTTATAAATGCGGCATTTTGGATATTGCGGATAGGAACGCCGTAGAGGGAGCTTCCGCCAGACTTTGGAGATTGGAAAAATACACGCCGCAGATTCAGCCGCTAGCGAGGGTACAGAATCGGTTTGCAAACGGGCATCGGAGTTAGTTTAATCCCTAGATACCAGATGCGTTCTCGCCGACAAATCCTACGATTCCGACGAAATCATCCTTTCCCTTTCCTCTCGCGGCATCGTTCCTCTCATCCCTCCCAAGAGCAACAGGAATTTTCAACGCCTCTACGACAAGAACATCCACAAAAAACGGCATATCATTGAAAACACCTTCCACTAGGTACTTCAAAAACATTCCTTCCTTTCTCTCTGCTTTCCTTCTGTGCTCCATCTCCCTCTTTGCTGCTTGATTTGACGACGCTTCCTAGAACATCGATTTTTATGTTGAAAAATTATTCCGCTTCATAACCTACGAAAGCTCATATGGTTACTGAACAATCGCCAAATTCGGCGGAAAAACTCAAAACGAACGCCATATCGCCCACCCGAGATGAGAATTTTCCGGAATGGTATCAGCAGGTGATTAAAGCGGCCGATTTGGCAGACAACAGTCCGGTCCGTGGTTGCATGGTAATCCGCCCCTGGGGATATGCCATTTGGGAACTTATTCAAAAATATCTCGATGCGATGTTCAAAGCCTTTGGACATAAAAACGCCTATTTCCCCCTTTTCATTCCCTTAAAATATTTTGAAAAGGAAGCGGAGCACGTGGAGGGTTTTGCAAAGGAATGTGCGATTGTCACCCATACCCGTTTGCAGCCTGACGGGAAAGGTGGTTTAAAACCGACATCCGAGCTGGATGAACCATTGATTGTTCGTCCAACATCCGAAACGATCATAGGGGAAATGTTTTCCAAATGGGTCCAATCCTACCGCGACTTACCCATAAAAATTAACCAATGGGCCAATGTTGTACGCTGGGAAATGCGCCCAAGGATGTTTTTGCGTACGACGGAGTTCCTTTGGCAAGAAGGACATACCGTCCATGCCACCGATGAAGAGGCTCAGAAAGAAGCCCTAGATATGCTCGAATGCTACAGGGCATTTGCTGAAAATTATATGGCCATGCCCGTCATTTGTGGGAAAAAGTCGGAATCGGAAAAATTTCCCGGTGCCGTTTCCACCTTTGCGCTGGAAGCCATGATGCAAGACGGAAAAGCCCTGCAGGCAGGAACTTCCCATTTCCTAGGTCAAAATTTTGCCAAATCGTCCCACATAAAATTCATCAATGAAAATGGTCGTGAAGAATTTGGATGGACAACTTCTTGGGGCGTGACCACACGGCTAGTCGGTGGCTTAATCATGGTCCATTCCGACGATGATGGTCTTGTTTTGCCACCCCGCATAGCCCCGATACAAATTGTCATTTTGCCAATTTATAGGGAAGATTCCAAGCAGCAGGTCCTTGAATATTGTAAAGCTTTGCAGGCGGAATTGTCGCAAATGTCCCTGGAAGGTGAAAAATTGCGCATTGAGATCGACGACCGTGATATCCGTGGCGGAGAGAAATCTTGGGAATGGATAAAAAAAGGTGTTCCCATCCGCATTGAAGTTGGACTTCGGGATATTCAGAGTGGTTTAGTCTGTGTTCACAGGCGCGACAAGCTGCCGAAGGATAAAAAATTTATTCCGCACATGCAATTTATTTCCTCGGCGGCCGACATACTGACGGATATCCAAACCGTATTATTTGAACGTGCTCAAAAATATCGGGAAGAAAAATCAAAACACATAGACTCCCAGGGAGAATTTATGGAATTTTTTAAGCAGAAAAATCCAGGCTTTGCCTATGCCCATTGGTGCGGAAATGATGCCATGGAAGACAAAATGAAATCGGAGCTTGGCATAACAATTCGCTGTTTACCATTTGCCGAAGCCTCACCAGGACCGTGTATTTTTACCGGCAACCCAAGCAAACAAAAAGTCATCTGGGCTAGGAGCTATTGAGGTAATTTTAGACCAATTGGCGTCAGTCAAATAACATTTAAAACCGGAACAATG
>JAISBO010000059.1 GCA_031266155.1 Puniceicoccales bacterium | reverse complement strand
TCGAAGCGAATTCTCACCATCGGTTGGAATGGTGCCCACAACATTCCTCCCGTACATGTACCCTTAGATTTGCTCATAGCGGTCACTCGGGAAACCTGGAATAGAATCAATTCCCTACGGCTTAACATGGTTGATTGGAGAATCGCCTAGGCGGGACTCGTAAAAGAGGATTGACGGGAAGAAAGGAATGGAGAAAGTCAAAGGCCAAGAAAAGGAACTGATAAAAGAAAAAGCCTTTGAGCAAATAGGTAAGTATTCTCCGAAAGCAAGAGGGAACCTATGGGAGATGGCGAAAGAGTGATCAGCGAAATCGTCTATGTTTTCCGCAATGGTTTGAAATGGAAGGATGCGCCGAAGGAATATGGTCCACATAAGATGTTTCATAATCGCTTTATTCGATGGAGCAAAGGAGGAGTGTTCGCCAGAATTTTGCAAAAGCTGACAGAGGGAGGTACGAATATTCTGATGATGGACGTGCCCCACTTGAAAGTACACAGGACGGCTGCAAGTTTAAGGAAGGGGGGCTTCACCGTGGCAGATCGAATGTAGCAAAGGAGAGCCAACAAATTACATTTTGTCAGTGATGTTGCTCCTGACCAACAACGTAGTTGGGTCCAGGGAGATGTTGAAAGATTGGCCGGATGCGAATTGCCTGCTGGCATCTGTATAAACGACACCACAAAACTGAAAATATGTTCGGTAGCTTGAAGGATTGGCACCCCATTGCCACCCCCTACAACCGCTGTGCCCATACCTTCTTCTCTTCCATTTCTATCGCCTGTTCTTTCCTCTTTTATTTGAATTTATGAATCCTGAACCTAGGGGAAAACAAGGGAAGATGGCGAAGAGATTTTTCTCTTCTATTTTCCCATCTTCCCCGTTGATTTTTATGGGATCTGAGTTTGGAAATGAAATTTTCAGATTATGTTCCGTCGTGTTCTAGAAAAGGTACTGAATGCCGCAGGCAAGGCTGTGGGCAGAAATACGCCTGTTAAACCTTCCCATGTAGGCACCGACGATGTTCCAGTTGTCATTCAACTTTTTGGAAGCTGCAAGGACTCCGACGGCGGCATGCTTGCCGGGTTGGCCATAGGCGGGTATGATTTTACCGATGCCGAAGGGGTTGTCGATTAGGATGGTAGCGTCGGTATGTTTTCGCATCACCTGGTATTCCCATCCTAGTTTCAAAGAAAACAGCCACCTTTTATCGACATGTTCCGAGTCGAGGGGTTCCCTTTCAATGTTGAGTCCGAGAATGGTGGTGAGGTAATTGTGGTTAACGGCGGAAACATGTTGGGCGCCTACGGCTGCCGTTGTCGAATCATCGTGATTTTTCTGGGCGATGCGGCTATAGTTCACCCGGAGCCACGGCCCGTACTGGAAACCTTTGGAAACATACAGGTTTTTGACGAAATCCAGCCCGATGAAAATGTTATTGGACCGGACCTTGGCGTCGAAGGTTCCGAGCTCAGAATTTACCCTGTGCAACTTGTCGTTGCCGCGGCTATAGCCAAGGGTAAGAGCAACGTTGGTTCTTAATTGCTCGTCGTTGTAGGATTCGTGGGCGCCGAAAAGTTCTATCATGTAAAAGTTATGCCTGGCGGATTCTTCGAGGAGAGAGGTGGACCCGAAAAATTCTGTCTTTCCACCGACATATCCGAAAGCAATACCGAGGCGGAGATATTTTTCGGTGGAAAGATCCCAAGCATTGTCGATGCCCAAAACGAAACCACCCATGTTGCTGTCATATCCCCACTTGGTGAGCTCATCCTGGTGGGCGTGGTCATAGACGGCGTAGACAAATAGGTCGGTGAGCGGGTCTTTAACGCCCGTCAGGCGATTGGCTAGTGAGTCTTCGGCACTTGTCGGGTGACCAGTAAGTGGGTTTTCAGCACTTGTCGAGTGATCGGCGAGTGGGTCTTTGGTACTTGCCGGACGATCGGCGAGTGAATCTTTGATATTTGTCAGGCGACTAGCAATGGCATTGGAAAGCAGGTCATGGGCTGTCACCGCTAGGGATACCAGCTCCATATTGACATAAACCTCCTTCAGGGAACCAGATTGGTCACCTATCCCAAGTCCAGGTTCTACAGGAGGTTCCTCGGGTTGTTCTTCAGTTTCAGACGCAGGATCGGAGTCTACAGGAGGTTCTTCAGGTTGTTCTTCAGTTTCAGACGCAGGATCGGAGTCTTCAGGAGGTTCCTCGGGTTGTTGTTCTTCACTCTTTTCTCCTATGAATAGCCCGCTAGCACTGTTAGTTTCATCGTTGAAGAGGTAGGCAGCGGATGCGTCGGTCAACCATGGATATTGGGCTGCCAGTGTCGAATTTTCCCCTTGCAGGGCGAAAAGCGTAGCTGCATAGCTATTGGTCAATTGGTATAGGCTGTCATTTTTCTGTATAAAATTACTTTCATCGGAAAGAACCTCTGAACCTATCCCCAGCAGCTCAGCAACGCTTGCAACGCTTCCATTTGCCCCTGATCGGATGAGCCAATAGCCGGTTGTTTTGGTCTCTGGCGCTTCGATAACGTTAGCGAGGTCAATTTTACCACCATTAAAAGTTAATGTATCTACCAGCCCGGCATCGATGGATACGTATCCATTCACCTGTCTAAATGGACGTGAGATTCCTTCTATGGAAGGAGTAGTGCCTTCTTGGCTGCTGTCGACGTAGAGGGTGAGTTTATGGCCAGTATCCAAAGTCAAACTTCCGCCGGAAGACCCGTTCCATGCATAGCTATCGGTGTTGATGACAACCTTTCCTTCGCTACCTTTGTATGATATTCCCGTTATAGGATCCACATAGGTCATTGCTCCTGCAATCTCTCCGATGACTTTGTTAAATTCTGTGGAATCATCATCCCTTGCTAGGTGGAGAACGCCTGATTGGACATGGATGTCGGGAAGGCCGGAAGTAGGCTCATAAACGTTCCACTGTCCATTACCTTTTATGTCGATTCTTGCGATATCTTGAACGGGGCCGTAGGTGTTTGCTTGCCATGCACTATCGACGGTGAGACTGGAGCCATTTGCATTGGCCGAACCCGCAGCTTTGCTGATCGCTCCTAAAATATTGACGGCGTTAGTTTCCCCATTCGCCGGAATGGAAGCAAACCCGTAGGTCGAACCGTCATTGACGTTAGCTGGGTCGGCCATTCCGCCGATATAAATTTTGAAATCATTGCCCAGTGCGAATGCGCGAGTTTCGGTCCCCTGAGAATTTCCTAATGTCGCGGTGGCTATGCCGCTACCAATCGACCAATCATTTTCTAGTTTTGCACCCAAAATGTTCACCCTAGAACTTTCAGTTATGGCACTGGCGATGGTATTGCTCTCATCCGTTATTTCTGTCCCGGTGGCAAATATACCCACGCGCCAACCAAAATCATTGATTCCTGCTCCCTTATCCGTGTTGTCGGCTCCGATGACATTTACGGTAGAAGTTCCTGCAGAGTATGCTACAGCTGCCAGGGTTTGCCCACCGTTCATGTTTACGACCATGTTATTAGCAACGGATGCCCCGCCTCTTGTAGCTGCACCTATTACGTTGGCCGATGCTACGGAACCGCCTGCCGACCCAGTGGATGCGGACGCAGTTAGAGAATTCCCCCTATCCATGGTCAGCGTCACACCGGACATTTCGGCGCGACCATTCGTGCTATCGCAGCTAGTTCCAAGTACGGAAGCAGTTGCATAGGGGTGATTGTTGTCTTTCGGCATTGTTTCAAAGAGCAAGTATGCTGGATCGGCACCTGCAATGTAATGGGCAGAAGTCGCCAATGTATTTTCTCGCCCTATTACCCATTTGGCATTTGCTACCCTCGCATGGATCCCAGTATTCCCAGATTTTGCACTACTACCAAATACCGCGGCGGAAGCACCGGCAGCCGATATGAATATGTTACTATCCCCAACGGTCCACTCCTCACCTTGCGGACTTATTGATAAATTATCGTTATTCGCTCTACTGGCGGCACCGTAGACGCCGACCCCTGCCAAACCATTAGGGTTTCCACTGTTATAGGCACTACCGAGAACGGCAGATGAGGACCCGGAATAAACTTCGAAAGTATTATTATTTCCAATGGTCCACTTTCCACCAAAGACAACCGCTTCATCGTAGTTGCTAAGATCTCCACTGTTACAGCTGGCGCCGAACACGGCCGCAGAGAAACCGGAACATGATTTGAAGTGATTGGCATTCCCAATCTCCCACTCCATGACGCCATTTTCTTCTGCCAAACTGACACCGACAATCGCTGCACTACCTTTGTGTACGCTGTCACAGCTGGCACCAAGTACGGTTGAGGCTGCGGAGCCGTAGGCAGTAAAATTATTATCCTCTCCAATGGTCAAGGACATATTTGTTACCTTTGCCGGGCCAGTGCCACCGCCTCCACCCAAAGTACAGCTGGCACCAATAACAGTGGCAGTCGAGCCATAGTAATGGTCATTTGTGTTTAAAGGGGTGCAATAGCCACCGGCATAGGCTTCCATGAGATTGTGGTCTTCAACCTCCAATGTAATATTGCTCATTTCCGCTCCACACACGTTATTGGATGGGGTAATACTATCATGCCCCGTATCGCCCTGATTAAAACTGCTGGCACAGCTGGCACCCAGCACCGTAGCAGCAGAACCAAAATATTTATCTGGACCAGTGGCACTTTTTGTGCCCCCGGAATATGCTATTAGGGCATTGTAATCTCCAATGGCCCATGAATTCCCGCCAGAATTATCTACGATCACGCCTGCATCCGTGTTGGTGCCCGCATTATGGCGCGTATTTAGGCTGGCGCCTACGACGACGGTGGCAGCGCCATAGTAATTTCCACCACTAGCAGCTAGGCCACCGCGGGCCACTAAAGTATTTACCTTATTCTCTGTCCCAGAGATGAGCCCTACCGCTGTGTTTAGCAAAGTTGATGACCCATTTTGTGCATCGGTTGTTACACTCTCGCCTATTGCGGCTACGGCTCCACCATATGTTGCAGTTGCGCTGGGTGCAGGGTTGTAATCCGCCGTGATTACGCATGGGAAGCCACTTGGAGTTAGGATTAATTGTACTCCGCCAGACAATTTTATGCCGACCGCACTTGCATCGTTGGATGTGGCGTGTATGTGAGATAGCAGTGGATACTCCGGGGCTGACGCTCCCAAATAATCAGATCCCTTCATTTCAAACTTTGTCGTTAAATTGGAGTTAACGCTTGCTGCATTGCCGAAAGTCAAGGTTGTATTCCCGGAGATGGTCGCTGCGATGGGACTTGCAGCTATGCTCCCACTCCCTGAAAAATTGACATTATAGCCATTCCAGGTTTTGGCAACTTTTTCTTCCGTTGAAATGCTATCATCTACCGCATGAATATGAGGCGAAGGCACATTACAACAAACAAACAATACTAGGCCCAAAGCTTTTAAATTTTTCATATACCTCAGTATGGATGGGAGGATAAGATTCTAATGGGAGTAGACAACATTTTTTGTAAAAATTTTCAAAAAAATTCAAAACCTCCGGCAGAAATATTCCAAAAGCGCAAAAATATGAATAAGATTATGGGAGTGCTGGAATTTAATTTTTCTCTTTTTACTGCTGCAAAATTGCTTCCTTGGGCAATGCTTCTGAAATGTTTAGGGGGGAGCATCGGGGCAACCCGATGCTCGACAGTGCTAGTCATCCGTTGATGCTCGTCTACCAAATAGATTCGATGTTCGACTATGGATTATGTTGTCTATTTGACTTTGAATTTTCAACAGCTGGGATACGGATCGATTTTTCAAAATTTCACCCAATCTTTCCATAAAGTCTTCGGGCGAAAAATTTGCCGTTTCAAAAAGGAAGAGCAATATATTTTCGCGAGGAATCATATAGGTCCGCCTTTTTTCTTCCCCCTTCGGAGCACTCCCATTCAATAAATGCCCAAGAATTTTTTGATTATCAAATGCATTGCGCACGTATTGATCTGTCTTTCCAATTATTGCAGCCATCTCTTTTGGGGAAAACCACCGTTGGACGGCAGGCAGCAAAAATGAGAAATGTTCGTAGGATTTTATTACTGGAGTATTACATTTTAGATCTATCATTTCCATAACATTAATTGTATTTTGGTCTAATATGTGGCAACAAACCAAATACGTAGGCGATTGACAGCTATAAAGCCTCGGAACATTTCTTTTGATTTTTCCCAAAGCCTTGGTCGATCGCTAATGTCTGTATCAGACTGATATGGTTTTTTCTTTCTTGGGGTCAAAGTTTTTACGCCTACAGTGGAAAATTTTCCACAATGACCAATGATTGTTCCGTTTGGGTCTTTTCTTGAAAAATTTCCGAAAAACACTGTTATGGCGGTGAAGGTATTTGAGCCATGATTTCATTTTTGCAAAACATTTTACAGAAACACCACAAGTGGTTATTTAGTATTCTACTATTTATAATAGTTGTAGCATTTGTTTTTACCATAGGAGCCGCTCCGGGCATTGGTAGGGCAAAGGTAAAACCACGCTACTGCTATAATCATAACCTGGCAAATGCTACCGAAATGCAAAAAGTAGCAGACAATGTTGCCTATAGCGGCATCTTGGAGTCGGCAGACATGAGATTGATTAGTAAAAATTTAAATTTTTTCGTCCTTAGAAGAATCATTGCTCTGGGATTGGCAGATGAACTCAAAATACCGAATCCTGCGGCGGAGACTTTGAAAAAGCATATAAAAAGACTACCAATTCTCCTCGATGAAAAAGGAAAATTTTCTAACGACCTCTATGAAGCCCTATTGGAAACGTTTAGGCTCAACTCCGTAGGGCAGGACCGGCTGATGGAGGTCTTGTGTGAAGATTATAAAATCAAAGAAATCGAATCCATTGTGGCAGGCAATGGGATAGTCTTCGACGAACAGGTGATATCGTTTTTGACTAGGTCTCATAGGGAGCACGATTTTATGGTCGCTACGATTACAACGGATGATGTTACGGTCGACAAAAATATATCCGACGGAGAAATGAAAAATTTCTACGATGAGCATCCCCATCGGTATGTGCAACCGCCGATGCACGCTGTTTCCATGGTAAAATTTCAGAGTGAAGATTTCGTCAAAATCGTCCCTGTCCCCGATGAAAAAACGCTGGCAGCATTTTTTCAAGAAAACAAGGATCATTTTGAAAAAGATTCTAAATTTGAAGATATAAAGGATCGCGTACTCGATGCCTACCTGAAGGCTAAATCAACGGAAATGGCCTATGCTCGAGCGGAAGATTTTGTCAGTGAACTATACAAGAATGATATAAAATTAAATAGCCAAGAGTTTAGGAACACGCTGGCAAAGTTTGAAATGGGGAAGGAAAAAATTGCATCCTATTCCAAAAAGAAACTTCCCCATGTGAATGGCGTGGCCCCCACCTACCTGCTCAATGTGTGTGATTTGGAAAACGACAGGTATTACACGGATCCATGTCCAGCAACATTTGGATGCGTTGTCCTTTTCCTGGAACACAGGAAAGATGCTAAAGAGCTCTCTCTGGTAGAAGCCAAACGGACCATCGAAAAAGATATTCTAAGGGAACGGAAATTACTAAAATTTACGGATAAAATAGAAAACATCCGCCGGGAAGTTGTCGATAGCCTTACATCCGATAAAGATTTGCCAAAAATTTTTGCAAAACATAGTCTAAAATTTGATGCTTTTAAAGGTATTTCCATAGGAAATATGGAAGAAAAGGAAGTCGACCAATTATATAGGGAAGCCCTAATGTCTCTAAAAAGGTCTGAACATATAAAATTAATGCCCGTGGACGATGACAAAGTTCTGATGTTTGCCGTTGTCGACAGAAAATTTCCGACGAATGATATTTTTTCCAAAGATAGGCGTGGGGAAGCGGAATCAATTCTAAAATTTTTGAGCCAAAACTTTATACTGACGAACTTTTTTGACGACCAAGTATCAAAAATTGGAAAAAAATATTGATCTTTTCACTGGATCCTTAAAATGAAGCACATGCCTTAGGGCATAAATTTAACAACAAGGAGGAACTATGTGTGGTTGCGGCTGTGGTGGTGGAAAAAAGAAATAACCGCCGATCGAAAAATCAATCTGATTTTTATAAAATCAAAACCACCTGCGGGTGGTTTTTTCTTTGTCCCCAAATACGATGGATAGACCACATTATCCCGGAGGCCAAGCCATTGGTCTACCAGATAATAGGTGGATATGCAAATGAGGGACGGTCTCTCCTGCCTGTCGTCCATTGTTTATTACCAACCTAAATCCTATCAAATTGTGGGATTTGGCAAAATCTCTTGCCACGATCAATAATTTTCCAAGCAGTTCCACATCTTCATCCTGGGCCGCCTCAATTCTATCAATTTTTCTCTTAGGAATGATCAATGCATGGACCGGTGCCTGGGGATTAATGTCTCGGATGACCACGGCAATATCATTTTCGAAAACGATATCGGCTGGAATCTCTCTGCTAATTATTTTTTCAAAAATTGTCTTCTCCTGCACGGAAGCCATGTTTTATAAAAGAAACATATTTGCAAACATTTATCCATAGAAATTTTCTGCCTTGCAGGAGATTTTTTTATTGGAAAAGGCAATATTTCTTTTCAAATGCACCCCCATACTATGGAAGCCGGTACCTTTGCATTTAGGATAACCCATGGGTGTAAAAGTACCATGGCTCGTCGTGGAATCCTATCGACACCCCATGGCATAATTAATACGCCAAATTTTATATTTTGTGCCACAAAGGGCGCAATGAAATCGCTTTCGACGGCGGACCTTAAAGCTACGGGTGCAGAAATTATGCTATCTAATACTTACCATTTAATGCTTCAGCCCGGGGCTGACATTGTGGCAAAGCATGGAGGATTGCACAAAATGTTGAATTGGAACAACCCGATGCTAACGGATTCTGGGGGTTTTCAAGTCTTTAGCCTCGGACATGGCGGGGTGGCGAATGAAATTAAGGGCCGGAGAAATTTCCCATCCCATTGCAATCGTACGCTATTGAAAATTACGGAAGAAGGTGCTCTTTTCCGTTCCTACATCGATGGGACAAAACATTGGTTGACCCCGGAAATATCGATCCAAGTTCAAAAAAAACTTGGAGCAGATATAATCCTAGCGCTCGACGAATGCACACCATTCCATGCCGACCGGAAATACACCGCGTCTTCAATGGACAGGAGCCATCGCTGGGAATTGCGCAGCCTAGCAGAGTTTAAAAAAACCGACAACGTGCAACAAGCCCTCTACGGAATTGTTCAGGGAGGTATTTATGAGGACTTGCGAAGGGTAAGTACAGACTTTGTTGCAAACAACGATTTCTTTGGGCAGGCGATTGGCGGTAGCCTGGGAGGAACGAATTCCCAGATGCATGAAGTAGTTGAAATGATTGGACAACTCATTGACCATGCCCGTCCCGTCCATTTACTTGGAATCGGAGGCATTGTGGATATTTGGAATGGTGTAAAAAATGGAATCGATACCTTCGACTGCGTATACCCAACTCGCCTGGCCCGTCATGGAGGTGCGCTATGTGTTCCATTTCTCCATGGAGGAAAAGAATTCATAAATTTGAACAACTCATGCTGCCGCGAAGATGTTTCCCCCATCGATGACACCTGTGACTGCTATTGTTGCCGAAACTTTTCCCGTTCGTACGTTCACCATTTGTTCAAGGCAAAAGAAATGCTCGGTGGGCAATTGCTGACCATCCACAACGCACGATTTATGGTACGATTGATGGAAACAATACGTCGATCCATAGAAAACGAAGCTTTTAGGGATGAGTTCAAAAAATGGACAACCTTCTAGTGGCAGAAGTATTAATTCTTTCCTTCCCTTTACTTTAGAGAGGTAATTTTGTAAACTGGCCGACCCTGCTTATGTGTAGGAACGTCAAAACATATTGTGGCCATACGCTCCCACAATGGAATGTCTGTGACGTATGCATGCCTATCAGGACCTGCAGCATTTGCTGCCGCAAAAAATCGATTGTTCGGAACAAGAGTTGCAAACTTCTTGAACTTTTCTGCAAGATCAGGACTCACCTTGAAAACTATGGACGTACCTCCTTCTTTACGCTGAAAAATTTCAAAACTATTTCCTTCGTTACCAATTTTATCAAAAGCCTTCATTTGATCCTCCTTTTGTCTATGGGATAGATATTTAAACATTACGTTGCGTCAACGTTTTTGTTAATTATTTCACTGCTTTTGCGGTTTTTTGTGAAAAATTTAACGAAAAGTAAAAATTTCTACGATTTGAACAAGTTAAAAACAGGTAACAGGGCAGAGTGTGCACATTCTACAATGTACATTTTCCCGAAGGGAAAGGAAAGGGTTATCCAATAGGTAACCCAAGGGTATGAGTTTAGATCTTCTAAAATTTGTATTGGGCGAATATTAATCAACCTATGGTCGAAGATAATTGCGATACAAGTTGTTCCTTGCTATTCTTACTATCCAAGGGAATTTTCGAAAAATTATTCAGCTATGGGAGTCGTGGCAATTTGAACATTGGCATAGCCAGCATCCTTGGCAATTTCACAAATTTTTAGTAAAACATCGGAGGGGAGCGACCTGTCGGGACGTATTAGAAGGACCAGATCTTCATCTCCTTTTGCAGCACATTTTGCACCTAGATATTTTTTCATGCCATGTTTTAGGGAATCTATGGTAAAAATATCACCGTTAAATATTATAAATTTTTCCGACTGTACGGTGACAACCCCTATTGTTTTTCTTGTTTCTGAAGTGTTAGAGGGGGGCAATGCGATTTCAACGCCCGGCGATAGGATAAAACGGGAGTTTAATAGGAACAACATTCCGAATAGCGTCAAAATGTTCAAAATATTGAAAATATCCATGCCAGTACCAAGGGGCTGTAACCGAGAAACCCCCATAAACCTAAACCTCTTTGTCAATATTTCTGTCATTCTCTTTTGCGTTTGCCATGTAGTACAAAATTTCATTGTAACTCCATTCCATATTATAGATCAAGTGCTTCACTTGCCCATGCAAAAAGGCATAGGCTAATGTTCCCAAAATATTTAGCAGCAAACCAAACGATATTAAAATCATCGCCTGCTGTGTAAATGCTATGATGGTACTCGACGAAAAATAGGTCGAAGTGTGTACCATCCCGTCAAACATTTTTGCCAAAATTTGTAAAATTCCGGCAAAGCTTATCATGGGGGCGATTTTTGCGATTAATCGGATGGCTGGCAATCTCCGTTCCAGCAAAGGAATTTCCTGCAGTGCAATACCATCGGCAACGGTTGACAATTCGTCGAGACCCTTATCTCTAAAAACAATGACCGCTTTTACCATTAGGGCTACCGCGCCGGGGGATTCTTCGCATATGGTCAAAGCTTCATTGTAACGTTTCTTTTTCAATAGGGCAATTATACCGTCCAAAAATTGCCGAGATCCCACCTTTTTGCTGTGGAGGAACAAAAATCTCTCCACGGTATACAACAGCAACAATATCGACAAAATAACCAGCATCCATGCCGAAGGGTTACACAACATACTCTTCACGGTCCCAATCAAAGTATAACCATTATAAATTTCAAATGAAATCGAATTTGGAAAATTGTAAATTTACCGCGCAGTACGACAGCACACTCACCATTGAAGAGACACATCGGCCGGAGGGAGATGACTTTGTAGTAAGCCGGATTCTGTATCATCGAATGATGATGTGTTCATTTATCTAATTTTGCAAAGCTTTGCAAAATTCCTCTTTCGAGGTGCGACGAACCCGGAGTTATTGGGCTGGCTACCCAACTCCCTATTTCGTCTTGCACCGAATTGGGTTTGCCCTGCGCGACGTTATTACTAATTCGCCGGTGAGCTCTTACCTCACCATTTCACCCTTACCAAACGGCGGTATCTTTCTGTTGCACTGTTCCGTCATGGGACATATGGGTCACATGCCCGCGTTTTCACGCGGAATCCTGCCATGGGGAGTCCGGACTTTCCTCTCATGATATTTCGCATGAACGAACACATTCTTACAAAATCATCTCCCAGTTTCTCGCAAAGTACTAAAGATTTTTAATGGGTAAAGATAAATTTTCAATTTTTATCCCAACTAGCTATCGACCAAAAGTTTTCTATGGTTTATGGTATAGGATATGCCCGATGCAATAGTTAAATATGTGGAATAGAGGAACAATAGAATTCCACCGTCGCGTATCCATGAAATATAGTGAGGTTTTAGCCAACGCCCAAAATCGCGGGTCAGAGCGAACCACAATATCATGATCCCGGTCGATACGATCTGAATGACTGTTTTTACCTTGCCCGACATGCTCGCTGCAATTACTACATTTTTTGTGGCAGCCACCAACCTTATGGTTGTTACTAAAAATTCACGACCGATTACGAGTAATATGAGGAATAGGCTCCACAATGGCAAAATTCTTAGGGCCAAAAGCGTCACCATTATCCCTATCATGAATATTTTATCCATGAGCGCATCCATAAATGTCCCGAGGGTAGATATTATTTTGTACTTTCTCGCCAGATAGCCATCCAACCAGTCCGTTATCCCACAAAAGATGAAAAGAATTATGCTCAAGCTGGCACTGCCCGGAAAATCGACGTACATCAATAGCACAATTAAAAACAGTAAAGGAATCCGTAGCAGCGTTACCCAATTGGCCGAGTTCATTGGAAGAGTGATGGAAACTAAAAAAAAGATTGTTGCAACTCAAAACCTTAATTTTTTTATAATTTCCATGGTTGAAGAAATTGCTTTCGTAGTCATGGCTGCCGGCATCGGCAGTAGATACAATGGAACAAAGCAATTGGAAGTATTCGGAAAACGCAAACTAACGATTGCCGAATATAACATACAACATGCCATTGATGCGGGTTTTAGGCGGTTTTATTTCGTGATAGACGACAAATTTGCAGAGATTTTTCACAGGCGATTGAAAGATTTTTTACCACCGAATTGCAAATTCGAACTGATATACCAAAAAAAAGAGGAGTCGCTGACAAAATTTTGTAACCGCCAAAAGCCATGGGGGACTGCCCATGCCATTATGTGCTGTGGCCGGGCAGTGCGTTGCAATTTCTGCGTAACAAATGCGGATGATCTCTATGGCCATGATGCAATATCTAGCATAGCCGAATTCTTACGGGCCAATGGGAAAAAATCCCAAACCTTTGCCAATGTGGCCTATGCTTTGTCTAAAACATTGTCCGGAAACGGCACCGTTTCCCGCGGTGTGCTTTCCATCGATGGGGATTACTATTTAACTTCCATCGATGAAGTACATGGATTGGTCATGGATATCCATGCTGGAGCCATTCCTCCGAAGGATTCGCTGGTATCAATGAACCTTTGGGGCTTCACTCCCGAAGTTTTTAAATTATTGGAAGAAGGATGGCATAGATTTAAACAAAACGGCCCAAACATTGCGAACGACGAATTCGGGATATCTAATTTTATAGATTCAGCGGTCAAAGGAGGTCAGTGCAGGGTCAAAATTATAAATACCAGTTCCCAATGGCATGGCATTACGTACCAAGCGGATAGGGCACTGGTCGAAAAAGTATTAGGCGAATGATGCCATGGATCCCGTAGAAACAAGTGGTATGGTTATCGGCGTCCAAAGCAATGAACAGTCGAAAAAAATTCTCTCCGTGGATATTTTTACCGTTGACTACGGTATCATGCGATGGTTCACCAAGTCTTCATTCGACCACACCAAGGATTACATGTTCGAAGACGTCGAAGTCATCGGAAACAAAATAACCGAAACGGCCGGTAAAGTGCACAAATTGATGACGTCATCGAACAATTCCCATGCTTTGAAACAGAATGGCAACTACCAAGGGGCCGAAGTTTTTGTGAAAATTTTACGAAAAGTTACCTTCGACGGCGTCCCCATGGAAAATTTGTTCATGATTACCAAACAGACGATTAAAAATTTTGCATCAAATTTCAATGTCGACATGGTGTTGCTGAAGGCTTTATATTTGCTCTGTCGGGAAGAAGGCTATGCCGTTGATTCCACCTGGATGCATTCCCTATCCCCCTGCGATATGGTACTGGCCAAAAGCATCATTGCTGCCAAGTTTGATGCAAACATTGACCATAGGGCCTCCTACCTCATCGATTCGCTGCAAACGTGGCTCCTCTCTCTCTAGGAAAAGATTATGGACCGCTTGAACATTGACCAAAAAGTATTGAAAAAAGGGCCTAGAAAGGCTATTTGAAACGGAAAAACTTTTATGCAAAGTGATTATATAATTGTTTTAACAACGGTAAGTTCCAGGAAACTTGCCGAAGATCTTGCAAGGGGGATGGTTGGTGAGCGATTGGCGGCCTGTGTCCAAATACAGCAAATAGAAAGCTTCTTCGGCTGGGAGGATGACATAGAGCATAGCAACGAGTATCTTTTGGTCATCAAAACCAAGGCTACACTATTCGAAGATCTTTCTCGATTTATTTCGCAAAACCACGACTATCGTATTCCAGAAATAGTACAAATCCCCATTGTAGAAGGGTTCAAGCCATACTTGGAGTGGATTGGAGCAGTAACCAAATGACCAAAGATAAGTCTTTTTAAGAAAGAGTAGCCAGAGAAGTGTCGCTAGCTGCTGCCACCGATAGGGATGAATTTATGGCCGAGGTATATTGTGGCTGTATGCTTGGCAAATCTTACTTCCCGGAAATTATGGCTGAATATAAAAGACTTCAGGGGCGACCATTTGCATAGGTCTTAAAGATGAGTGGAAGAGATTGTGGATGGGAAAATGAAACTTTTGTCGAAAAGATTTTAGATGCTTTGGTTTTTTCGACTCCTAGAAGCAGTTGAAAGAAAAGAAAGGTTGCCTCGTCTAAAAGAACCCATCAATTATCGGAGGTTTTGGTGAGGCGATAATTTCTTCCCCTGCGAAGGCTACGCTGCCTATGTTATTCAACACACTTGGGACAATTAGTGGTATTTTTTACATAATAATATATTAAGGCTTGCAATCCGCGGGGAAGTATTACACTACCTAACATGGAATCTTCACCTTTATCTTCATTAACCTCTAAGGACCTGGAGGGTTCACAAAAAACGCAGAACACACCGGAAGCCAATGTTCATGCTTCAAAGGGAAATGCTACAACAATGTCTCCCGAAGGAAAATACAAAGATGCCGATTTAAAGGAACGGCCTCTAACCTTAGAGGCAGAGGAGAAATTGGAAGAAGCATCTAAACAGGCTGAGAAAGTCAAGACAATGTGTACTTTTGCAGATGGAGTATCGCTGGTTTTGGAGGGAATAGCAACGATATTTGAGCCCTTCTCCGAGATTTTTAAAATTTTTAAGCCTGCAAGAGAAATAGTCAAAATTGCAAGCAATATAAATGATATGGTCGCAAATTTTACACGATATCGGTCATATGCTGGCACATTACGCATATCGCGGCAATACGATCCTTCAATCAAACACTCTTTCTTAGATCACTTTTATAAAGTTGAAAAGAAGACAAAGGATGGTGTTGAAGTAGAAATGACAGAAGTTATTTCCAAAAGATTAGTCAGGACTGCAGCATCAATGGGCAAAATGATTCTTGGAATTGCTAAGCTTGTGCCTATTTTGCCTATTGCGCCTCTATTTCAAATGGTTCTAGAGGCCCCCCAATATCTTAGCTTATTTTTGGACGTGGTAGAAGTAGCATGTAATTGGAGAAATTTCACCGAAAAAGGTGAAATTTTTACTTCGGATAATATAGAAAAAATAGCATCTGCTCTGTGCTACCATGTCATTTCATGTGTAACATTTGCGACATCTCCACTTCCCGGTTTACTAGTTCTCGCAAACGCGTATGGCGTCGTAGGTTTCCTAGGTATTACCCTTACCGCATATCTCATGGCCAAAGCTGCAGTAAAGCTAGGTGATTTTTTCGACAGCTTAGTGGAAAAAGGCATGAAAGACACAGCCCTAGTCATGCAACCAATCGATAAGCTACTCCTTAATAACAAGATTTCAACCGTCCTTTCTACAGATTCCTTGTTTCCAAATAGTTCAAATTTTTTTATTAATGGTTTGATTAGTGGCAAAGAGACATCAACCTTTGTAAGAGGACTATATCTTGCGCTACTTGGCATAAAATTGTGTATCCTTGCCGTAAAGAAATTGAAGGAGGAAGAGAAGAGATTAGAAAAGGAGGTGGAGCTAGTAGAGCTAATGAAGGAGATAGAGGGTGAGGCTGGCACGAAGGGTAAAGAGAAGCCGGCGGAGGTAAAGGGTATTGCGGAACTCTCGGGGAGCTTGTGAATATTGTTTAGCTTGTACGGAAGGAGGATATCTCGCAATCGTTGGCATAAAATTGCATCTCTCCGTTGCATCTGCGCCAGAATTTGCATTAAAAAATTGCTCCTGAGGTGCTATTTCTAACCCATTTTAAATGGTTGGTGGTAAAGTTTCTCACACAATAATATATTAAAGCTCGCAATCTATGGAAAAATGTTATCATATTCGCCATGGCGAGACTGGAAGGAACACCCCCGTTAATAGCTGAGGATTCACAAAAAATGCAGAATCCATTGGGAGCCAGTGTCCATGCTCCAAAGGAAAATATTCCTGGAACAATACCTACTGAAGGAAAATGTAAAGATGCCGTCCTAGGCGGACGGGGTGCCACCTTACCTCCAGAACATGTTTCTAGTACAAGACAAGTTGGACTTGCTCAGCAGATAATTCCAAAAATTCTTAGTGTTGCAGACGGAATGTCGATGATTTTGGACGCCAATGGCTTTAAAATTGCAAAAGATGTAATTGATCTATTTTCAAATATTACATGGTATGCGCGACATGTATTATCGAAATCCGAGCAGCCACCAAACCCCGAACAATCATCGAAGCTCAAACAATTATTCACGGCTTATTTTTACAATATTGAAAAAAAAGAAATTGTATTTAAAAAAT
>JAISBO010000040.1 GCA_031266155.1 Puniceicoccales bacterium | reverse complement strand
CTTCTTTTGGTAGCGATTTCTTGGTGATATTTGGCAACATTTGCTCCCAAATTGCGGCTCCCCGTGTGAATCAGGAGCCAGCGACAACCGTTTTCGTCCCTATCGATTTCTATGAAATGATTACCTCCACCCAACGTACCCAATCCTGCAAATATGCGTGTTGCTGGGAGCATGAGTTTTTTCGAAAGTTTGTAAATTTTTTCCCTAAATTCAGCAAAACTTACTTCGCCGTCGGCGACGTATCCATAGGCCTGTTCCAACATATGGTGCGTCGATGAATTAATTGCCTTACCGACCGGTATACGTTTTCTGATGTACTTGTCTAATTTATCAAACGCCACATTTCCCTTACCGAGATTATAGGCATTTACCCCACAACCTATGTCCACACCAACGATGGAAGGAACGACATATTTGTTGCACGTAGCCGTAAATCCTACCGTTGCACCCTGGCTGAAATGAACGTCCGGCATGATTCGTACGGTTGTGTTTGCAAACAGCGGATGGTCCAAGTACTGTAGAATTTGGTTTTCACAATTTTCATCCAGTGTTTTTGCATATACTACCGCCCTATTATGCTTGCCCTCTATCGTAATCATATCCGAATCGAATTTAAAAAATTGTGCATTCCACCATGGCAAAATATTTTAATTAGTTCCCAATAAAATTTTCCCAGATAAAACCATGTGGGGTGATATTTTTTCGTCAAATATTTCGGAGTCATCCAGGATTAGGAGTTTGTTTTTAGCCCGTGTGCAGGCCACATATAGCAGGCGACATTCGTTGGCATATAATTCCATAAAATGTTGTTCCTTGGACAATGGTTTTGTCTCCATATCACTTTTAAGCTGCCGTTTACGATACATAAATGGCAATATGACCACCGGCCATTCCAGGCCTTTGCTTTTGTGAAATGTCACAAATTGCAGGGCAGAGGTATTGACGCTGTCTGGTTCTTTTAGTGTGTCAATTTTGTCCGTTAAAAATTGTTCTGCTTCTATGATATTCATCCGTTGTGATTCGGTGAAGTAGCATAGTTCAATTGTTTGCTTTATTTTGGTCAACAAATTTTTTTCGGTGTAAATGTTAAGGGTGGAAACGCGGTGGAAAATTTTGAACCGATCTAAAATTTTCAACAAAAATTTTGCCAGTGGAATATTATGTCTTTCATTGCGTAGGTCAGTAAACTCCGCATCGATTTTTGCACAAACTTGGCTATTTTTATGCCTGAAGTAGTTTATAATTTCCTGGCTTTTGATTCCAAAAATTTCCCGTAAAATACCTGCGAATTCACGCCGGTCGGAGGGATTATTTATATACCTCAAACAGGATGCCAGCCAGCGAATTGAAGAGGCCCCATTGCCATTGGTACTGTCGAAATGTAATTGGACATCCGGAAGACCTTTGTGAGCAATAAAGTGCCGGGAAATCTCCATCAACCAATCCTTGCGAGGGGCTAAAATTGCAATATCTGACCAATTTTCTACTTCGAAATCTTTGGGTGTTTTCCCAAGGAAAAGCATTGCCGTTTGGGACGCCGAAGATTGGATATTTTCCCCCGTTTGTTTTCGTAGCTTTAGAATTTCAACCTCCCCATGCTGGCAGTCAGGCTTGGGGACCAGAGGTACGAATTTTACATCGTCGAAAACGGTCTGAAACCTGTCATTCACAGAACTTGCTATTGCTTCGGAACACCGCATGGTAACGAAAAATGTCAACCCATGGGCCGCATTGGAATCTACCAGTGAATTGTGTAAAGTCAGATAGGTACTGATATCTGCTCGGCTGCAGTAGATGGATTGTTGGGGGTCACCTATCATTGAAAAATGACCATGTTCGGGGAAATTTTTTGATATGTCCATTGAAATCCCTTCGCGGAGATTTCTTTGTGAAACCCCGAGAAGCAACCTAAATTGCTGCATATCGGTGTCCTGTGCTTCGTCTAAAATCACACGGTAGGGATCGTTTTCTATTTCTTCTATCACCGTTGAATGTTTGAGAAGATCTATGGATAGGTCGATCAAATCTTCATACTTTAACTGTCCTTTCCCGACGCGAAAATTCCTATATAGATGGGCAATGTTGGCGGTGAAAAACTTTTCGGAATTTTGTTTCCAATGGAGGAAATCTCTCAATTCCGACTGGCACAACTCGATTAGGCTGTGGCTGCTGCAAACTTCAGCACAATCTGGCATGGGGAAGTAGTCTCCGCTTTTCCGAAAAAGGTCCCATTCCCGTAGTAAATGAAGAAAGTGTGCACTTTTAGTTTCATTGCCTTTGGGTCCATAGGCCAAAATATTATCGACGTTGATGTCCGGCATGGGAGTAATATCCGCTAAATTTAATAGGTCTGTGGGACTATGATTTCGGGCATGCACCAATAATTTATCAACGTCATATGTACACAAAAAATCATTCCGAATTTCCCGGGGAATAACTTTCAGCACATTTCCCATGGAAGCTATAAATTCTTCCCAAAGAGATTCTTCGTGAGAGATAATTTTAAAATCATTGCGTAAGCCGACCAGAGCACAATGGGATTTTAAAAACTTTGAAGCGAATGCGTGGATGGTGCCAAAAAATGCTGATTCCAGATGTTGCATGCAGAGTTCTCTCATTTGATAGGAATGTTCAGTTTTTTGGAAAATTTTATGAAAAACCCGATCTTTGATTTCCTTTGCCGCTTTCTCCGTATATGTAACGGCGACCAATTTTTTTGTTTGCGACATCCCTTGGGAAACCGCATGCGAATCCCCCATGGCGAGATTTGCAATTCTTTCAGTAATGGCCGTTGTTTTTCCAGCCCCAGCAGAGGCAATTACGGAAAAATTTTTAGCAATTTCTTCGGCAAAAAAATCACGCTGTACCCGGTCCTGTAGTTGCATTATATTTGCGGTTAAAAACTCAACAACCTTTTCTGCCAAGGAATAAAATTTTCACAAAAAATCAACGAATAAGATAATTATAATTGACATGGCACAATGGTTAGTAGCATCGATCCTTGACTATGTTGGATAGGTATATAAGGTATGTTTGTGCATTAGGTTTAATTTTTACCATTGCCGGGTGTTCTTACTTTGACTTTTCTACAAATGAATCTTTGTCTCCCCAAGACACGATAGTAACAGAAAAGAATTGTTCAGACGAATGCTTCATAAATAAAGATGATGGGGAGGATAATTTTGTCGCCCATGGGTTTGACGCACAAAAAACAGAGTACAATTATACGTCAGCGGATGTGCTGGAAGCCGTGTATTTCAATTTCGACAGTTCAAAAATTTTGAAGACTGAATTGGTCAAAATAGGTGAAATAGCCAAAGTCTTCGTGAAAGACAAAACATTTGGCGTGCTAATCGTTGGGAACTGCGATAAGTTCGGAAAAGAGTCCTACAATAATGCACTTGGGAAACGGCGTGCGGAGGCTGTCCGAGATGTTTTCGTATCCCTGGGAATTGGCGAAAATAGAATTATCACCGCTTCACTCGGTTCAATGAAAGCGAATAAAAGTGTTCAACGCAAAGAAGATAGTGGGCTCGACAGACGTTGTGACATTGTACTTCACACAATACAATAGCATTATCCCAACTATGGAAGTGCCACAGGTACTATGGTTAGTTTTCGAGGTCTTTCAGTAATTTGCCGGTTTGTTTTACGGCATAATGTCCGCGGCAATAGTCGATGGGGAATGGCAGATGAAGTTTTAAGTATTCTAACTTGCGGTTTGGTAAATTTTTATTAGGTATGTTCCAGTGAAAGTAAAAGGTGAGAGTATAAGTTTGGCAGATGCTAGCAAAATTTATTTGCTGCCGTGCTTGTTCACAGCATCCAATTTGTTTTTTGGGTTTTTATCCATAATTCGTTCCATGCAGGCACGGTACTGTTCGGTTTCGGAATCAGTGTCCACGGCATACTATACGCAAGCCGTGTGGTTTGTTTTTCTTTCGGGAATATGTGATTCGTTGGATGGGAGAGTTGCCAGATTGGGAGGAAAGGAATCTCTTTTTGGGAAAGAATTCGATTCCATAGCCGATGTGGTATCGTTTGGGGTAGCACCCGCCCTTATGGTATTTCTAATGATATTGTCCCCGACGGAACAATTTCCATTTTTCCGGCAAGTTGGTTGGATTTTTGGGTTCCTATACTTGCTGTGTGCCAGTGTGCGATTGGCAAGATTTAATGTGATAACACATCCTTTGCTTCCAAAAACTGAGCAGGAAAAGAACAACTATGATTTTTTGGGGTTACCTGTTCCCGCTGCCGCTGGGGTTATTGTTTCTCTTGTGTTGGTACTTAATGAATATGATCTAAAATCGTGGTCCCTAATATTGCCTCCCTTGATGTTACTGATTGCTTGGTTGATGGTCAGCAATATTTATTACCCAAGTTTTAAAAAGGTCGATTGGAACACGCAGACCAAATGGGGAACGTTTTTGAGCGCAATGACAGTGCTGTCACTCGTTGCATTATTACGTGATATCGCGCTGGCCGCCATATTTCTAGGATATGTATTTTGGGGAATATGCAGACATGTTGCGAGGCGAAAACGTGCCCTACGATCCAAATGCCATCGTTAGTAGAAATTCTCAAGCAATCGGAAGATTTTCTAAAAAACAAGGGGATTGTAACCGCTAAGCTAGATGCGGAGCTGTTGTTGTCGCATTTGCTCGGATGTAATCGGTCGTCCCTCCACCTACATCTCTGCGATGATGTGGAAGAACATCTATTGTCCCAATGGCAATATCTATTATCCAGGCGAGGGAATCGCGAGCCATTGCAATATATCGTCGGTGAAGTTGATTTTTATGGCTTATCCATCGCAGTCGATGGAAATGTTTTAATACCAAGACACGAAACGGAAGAATTCGTAGATATAATCGTTGCTCGTTTTGGGAATAGGCAAATCGGATCAATTTTAGACCTGGGAACTGGTAGCGGTGCGATCGGGCTGGCCCTGGCGAAACATTTCCCAAAGGCAAATGTTTTGGCGGTCGATGCAAGCCAAAATGCACTTTCGATGGCTCAAGAAAATGCCAAAAGAAATGGGATAACCAACATTAGGTTCAGGGTTAGCGACTGGTTAGAAAGCATTGATGGGACATTTGATATGATCATTTCTAATCCTCCCTATTTGACCGACGAAGAATTTGAAAATGCCCAGGATGAAATAAAAAAGTTTGAGCCAAAATGTGCATTGGTGTCCAAAAACAACGGGCTGGACGATATTTTTAAAATCATTGGCATGGCCGGAAGATTTTTGGCAAAAGATGGCATACTGGCACTGGAAACGGGCGGTTCCCAACATGAATCCATCGCAAGTTTTGCCAAAGATTATTTCAGTAAAATTGAATCCATACGGGACCTTAGCGGGAAAAACAGATTTGTTTTTTTGCAAAGCCCACGAAATTTAGTCTCCCAGGTGACATAAACGATCCAACGCTCCCATTAAGTTTCAATTGAATCGTCTATGTCGAAATTGGCAAAAACACTCTTAACATCATCCAGGTCTTCTAACTTTTCAATGGTTTTTAACACCTTGGCAGCCAACTCCGCATCCGTTATTTGTACGATAGAGTTGGGAATGTATGCAATTTCGGATGACAAACATTTGATATTTGCTCCTATTATTGCCTGGGCTAGGGTGTAGTATGATGAAATCGGGCACAGTACTTCAAAATCTGGGCCGTCCGATTTGATATCTTCAGCCCCCGCATCTAGTACAATTTCCATCAGTCTACTTTCCGTCACCGCCTCCTTGGATATGAAAAATTGTCCCATTCTTTGAAAGTTGAACATCAATGCTCCGGGACTTGCCAAATTCCCTCCACATTTGGTTAGTACGCTGCGGATCTCGCCGGCAGCACGATTTTTATTGTCCGTGGTTACTTCTATGACCGCACCGATTCCTCCCGCAATATAACCTTCATAGATCAATTCTTCGATGGACATGCCGGGCAATTCCCCTGTCCCTTTTTGGATGGCCTTTTTGATGTTGTCGGCAGGCATATTGGCTTCTTTGGCTTTTTGCACAACGACCCTCAGCCTGGCATTGAAATTTATATCGCCACCGCCGTCCCGTGCAGCCAGTGATATATCTTTACTCAACATGCTGAAAATTTTCCCACGCTTTGCATCGATGACGGCCTTATGCCGTTTTGTTGTTGCCCACTTGCTATGTCCTGACATTATTTTTCCTCTGTTTCGGTAGACGCGAGTTACGTTTTCCCGTAGAAGCTTTTACGTTACTTTCATCCTGCATTTTACTGCTAGATGACGTTGCAAATTGCTGAGCAATCGTCAACAAATTTTGCACGGTCCAATACAATACTAATCCGGATGGGAAACTGTAGCAACAGAAGAAGAAGATGGCTGGCATCAGTTTGAACATTAACTTTTGCGAGTTATCCGAAGTTGGCATTGGAGACATATGCATTTGCCAAAACATGGTCACGCCCATGATCAGTGGTAAAATGTTAACGGGGAAGCGACCGATGTGTGCGACCGTATCGGGCAGTGAGAGATCTTTTATCCACAAAAAATGTGCAAAACGCAAATCGGATGCCGTGCGGAGCATGTAGTAGAGCCCAAAGAAAATTGGGATTTGGATGAATATTGGCAAACACCCGGCAGCTGGATTTATCCCATTTTCTCGAAATAGTTTTAGGGTTTCCGTCTGCAGTTTTTGTGGATTGTTTTTATACTTCTCTTTGATTATTTTTAGGGGATTTTGGACGGCTGCCATTTTTTTGGAAGACCTAACCTGGGCATTTGTCAGTGGCCAAAGTAGAAGTTTTACCATTGTTGTCAGTACAATGATCGCCCATCCCCAATTTGGAATTATTGCGTGAATCCCTAGCATTAGCCGCAGGAGGAGTTCGCTTATGGAGCCGAAAAATCCAAATTGCATCACCCTGTCCTGCTCTTTTCCCAATTTTGATAGCCTAGAAAAATCCTTGGGCCCCATATAGATACTCGACGAAAGCGTTTTACTTTTCCCGCCATCGATGGTCCCTACGTTAAAAATTATGGAAGCTCCTATGCCTTCTTCCTCTTTGTTTGAGCATTTGTCGTGGACAAGAATTGGATATGTGACGTAGCCATCCGCTTCCACTTCGGGTGTCAGAATTGTCGTAAAAAATTGATTCTTTATTGCACCCCACAAGATTTTTCCATCGTTGAGGATAAATTTTCGTTCTTCCCTTTTCCCAAGTCCAAAAAATCCCTTACTCGCCTTGAAATCTCGCAGTTTTATGAAATTTTCTTTTTTCCCATTAAACGTTCCGAAGTTTAAATAGTCGCCCATAGAGTCACTTTCAGTCGCTGGCATGGAACCCAGAAACAGGGATAGGCTACCGATATTCAGTGGCGAATTGGTATTGTTTTCGATGTGAATTTTGTGTTCGATGGCATATCCGTCTGAACCCTTACTGTCCTGAGGGACCAAATGATATTGCCTGGTTATGGTATAGCCTTCGGGGGCAGTTTTTAACAATATGATGTCATGTTCATCCACCGAAACCTCATCAAATCGTTCGGACTGAATAAATTTAGTAAATTGTTCATTGCTTGAGCTTAGCGACATTGCATGCATGGTACAACCGTCGTTAAAAACTACGACATCAGGTCGATCTTGGACGGAACGATATTTTTTTAGTGCGGTGGATTTTATCGTGCCGCCCTGGTCTGAAATAGTGACACCGACGACATCATTTTCCAATGTAAAGGATTTTTCAACTCCCGTACTTTTTTCAACCGCAGTGAAATTCTTTATCCCAACGTCAAAATCCCTAGCAATTTCGATGTTTACCGGCTCACTGTGAACAATCTCCGTTTGTGCATTGCTCTGGCTGGTAATTTTCGCTTGATTTGCTTGATCGGCAGCATTTTTAAACATCAGTACAAACGCGCAAACTATCAGTGTAAACCCAATGAGTTGACTTCTATCTTTCATTAACTTGGAGCAACGATTCTTAGGTGCAAAAAATTTGCAAGAGCAAAATAAATGGACAATCCATTTGTGTTCCCTGTCATAAATCTAATGAATTTGGTAAGCGTCGACCTTCCATCGAAAGGCGCAGCGGGAGAATGTTCCTCCGAATAACAGACCCCAGGGAAACGCTACTCCCCAGGAATTGCAGATTTTCTTTTTGAGTTTTGTGGGTGACGCTCACTGCGGTCAACAAAATTTCCCCAATGAGACATGGCGCTCGTGTCGGGAGTCGAACCCGAATCACCAACTTCGGAGGCTAGCATTCTATCCATTGAACTACACAAGCAGCATTTGGGATGCTAGGGAATACTTTTAGAGCTCGCATAGTCAACACAAAAGGACAATCCAAACAAGCCGTTCCTAAAAAATCCGTTCGGCTTATCCACCGAACGAATCCCATATTTTATCGTATGTTGGAAGCTATTGTTCTTCTAGCTTCATTTTCTGAAGCAATCATACTTTGCCATATACTTATTGCCGTATTATATGCTTGGGATGCTGTTGAAAATAAATTTTGAAAAACACTAATTTTGGTGTTATTTGTATTTTGTTCATCCTTTTTAAGTTGAATTTCCGCTTGCATTATGTCGCTCTCACATGTAAGCGAAGCAGCTTGCCATTTATGCTGAGCGGAACGGAACATGTAGGCTGCACCGATTCCCGCCCCAACAGCAGCTACCACTGGAACTGCTGCTGCGACTGCCGCAAAGCAAGGCAATCCCGCGGCTGTTCCAATAATTCCACCTATAGTAATAGAACACTGTCCCATTGCACTCTGCTTATTTGCAAAGCATTCTTCTGAAGCTGCATCTTTTCTGAGGTCAGCCGCTTGTTGACTTTCGTATTTAATTTGTTCCGCAAGCGTATAATTTTGTTCATTTCTTTCTGAAATTTCTTCCAGGCATTCATCCATGTCAAACCTGCACTGGCCAGCCTGTCGCATCATGATGGCCATGTATCTGTCTTGTGTGCTTGCACCGGCAGGTAGATTTAAGGCCATTGGACTTGAGTTTGAATTTCGCCTCTTCAATTTATTCAATGATTTTGCACTATTTAGTTCCTTCGGATCTATTACTTCTGCCTCTGGAATGCTAAAGGTCTGAGCTTCATCTCTCCTGTTACTGTGTTCCTGAGATGTATTTCCGTCGTATTCCTTGCGACTTATACCGTCGATTCCTTTTTCAGGGGAGGAAAACGATTTTTTGACTTCATTATGTATCCCCTTCACTAATGTATATCCCAAATAACCTGTATATGCTATATGGACCCACTTGCTTATTGAAGAAAAAATTTCATTACTATTTGCCGAAGAAACATTTGCGTTGCTCATAATTATATTTTCTGATCGAAATTTTAAACATTGTCAAGGCAAATTTTTAAATGGCAATTTTTGGAGGAAAAGCGAAAACATGTCGCAACATTTGCCTAGTGTTTAAGATGGGCATAGGTTTGGAGTTGAAAATTTTGATGGATTGCATTTCATTGAATTTGTTTAGTTGCGAACCTTGTAACCCTTGATGAGATTCAGGCTTGCCACTATGGTTTTATACAATTTATGTAAAAAAAAGATTGAGAGTCCTATAAATAAAATTAGCCCATGATAAACAAAATTAACCCGTATCTCACCATGAAACAATTCCTATTAATGGTATTGTTTTTTATTTGTAACTTTTTAGAAGCAGAGCAAGTGAAAAAAAATTATCATCCATTTTTAGCAGACGATGATCCAATTAAGTGGCACAGGTTGCTGCCCAAATATATCGAATCGGATATTTCGCTGGCCATAGAATTGTCGCAAAAAAATATCGATGAAATTGCATCGTTGCCCTTGAATAAACTAACATTTAAGAACACCATTATTGCCCTTGAGAAGGCTGCCGATCCTCTTGATGTGGCATGGAGCTACGTTTCGCACCTTGATTCGACGTGCAATTCCGACGAACTTCGGGAGGAACATAATAAAATGTTACCGCGGGTTGCAGAATTTAGTGCGAACATTTTATTAAACGATGCACTTTGGTTGCGAATAAAAACATTCGCTGAGACGGAAGAGGCGCAGACTCTACAAGGAATCGACAAAAAACTTTTAAATGATACCCTGGATAGTTTTCGAGATATTGGTGCGGATTTACCACGCAAACAGAGGGAACGAATTAAAGAAATAAACATAGAAATATCCCAAAAGGCACAGAAATTTACAGAGAATGTCCTAGACTCTCGCAATGCCTGGGAAAGGTATGTGGACGATGTCGAGGAGTTGAAAGGCTTGCCAAGTATTACCGTCGATGTTTTGCGGGAAGATGCCAAAGCGCATGGCCGTGAAGGGTATCGCATTTCTCTAAATCCAAGTACTTCGGGGAAATGCATGCAATATTTAGATGATGAAAAGCTCCGCGAGGAAATTTTTCGAGCATCGTTGACCGTTGGCCACGACGACCCTTATAGTAATCAAAAGCTAGTCGAGGACATTTTGAGATTGAAGGATGAAAAGGCAAAAATATTGGGACATAAAACCTATGCAGACTATGCACTGAAAAGGAGAATGGCAAAGAATGGGGCGACGGCATTATCTTTTATTGAAAATTTGCACGATAGGACGCGGAAGTTTTTCGTCCGGGACATCGATGACATGGAAAACTTTCGAGCGGAGTTTGTGGGGATTGAAAAATCCAGATTAGTGCCATGGGAAACGTCCTATATGTCGGAAAAGTTTAGGCAGGCCAGGTTTGATTTTGACGAGGAACAGTTGCGGCCGTATTTCCGATTGGAAAATGTTATCGCCGGGCTATTTAAAGTAGCGAACCGACTCTATGGCATAAAATTTGTGGAACAACCGACATTTTTCACAAAAAATGAAGATGATGTGCCCTCCGGCGAAGCAATCCCCGTTTGGCATGAAGGTGTGAAATATTTCAAAGCCTTTGAAGAGAATGGAGATTACATTGGTGGACTCTATATGGATGTCCATTCGCGAGAATCAAAACATGCGGGGGGATGGATGAGCGATACCAAAAGTGGATATTTGGATGGAGATGGCGTATGGCATTATCCAACGGCTACCATTTGCACGAATTTGACACCTTCCACGGAAGACACGCCATCGCTATTATCTCACAGGGAAGTGGAAACGTTGTTCCACGAATTTGGGCACACATTGCACCATTTGTTTGGAAAGGTTAAATATGCCTCAATGAATGGAGCAAATACCGCTTGGGATTTCGTAGAATTGCCTTCCCAAATCATGGAAAATTTCTGTTGGGAACGGGAAAGCCTCGACATTTTTGCCAAACATTTTGAAACGGGAGAAAAAATACCGGAAGAACTGTTTGAAAAGATGATCGCGGCAAAAAATTTCATGTCTGGAAGTGGGATGATGGGGCAACTATGTTTCGCAAAACTAGATTTGGAGCTGCACCAAAAATATGAAAATTATGCAAATACAGACATTGAAGATCAATTGAAGCAAGTTTTAGGAACCTATAGAGTTACACTGTCAGAATATGTGCCGACCATAACCTTGAGTTTTAAGCATATTTTCGGAGGAGGCTATTCGGCGGGATACTATTCCTATAAATGGGCTGAGGTGCTTGATGCCGACGCATTTAACAAATTTAAAGAACATGGTGTGCTAAGCCGTGAAGTTGGGGACGAGTTTCGTGGAAAAATTCTTTCCAGGGGAGATAGTGACGAAGCGGATATTTTATATCGCGATTTTATGGGCAGGGACCCCGACATCGAACCTCTATTCATAAGAAGTGGTCTTGTTGAGTAGAGCTTGAATCAAAAAATGTTTAATCGAGGAATTCCAAAGTGCATAATCGATTTGATTTTGCCGTGTTATTTAGTAAACATTGACGTTTACAATGAAATTATTTAACAGTTTGGGAAATGCCGAGGAAGAATTACAACCCAATTCCCATGGGAAATTTACGATGTACTTCTGCGGTCCAACGGTTTACAATTATGCCCACATCGGTAATTTTAGGACCTACCTTTTGCAAGATGTTCTCACCCGCATACTAGAAGTGGAAGGGTATAATCCCTGCGTGGCCAGAAATATTACGGATGTTGATGATAAGACCATTCGGGATTCAATAAAAAACAATGTTTCACTAAAAACTTTTACGGAAAAATGGACGAAGATTTTCCACGAAGATTGCGAAGCCTTGAACATGAAACCGCCCGACTTTGAACCCAAGGCAACGGAACATATCGATGAACAAATCGCCATGATAGAGACCCTTATGGAGAAGGGATTTGCTTACCTTGCCCCAGACCATTCGGTCTATTTTAGAATTGCGTCTTTCAAAGAATATGGGAGACTTTCGAACATTGAAAATCGTGAGCTGAAAACCCAAGAGATCGACAGTGCCGGCAAAAAAAATTTAGCGGATGAGTATGACCGTGAGAATGTTTCAGATTTTGCCCTTTGGAAGTCAACGAAACCGGAAGATGGTGAAAATTTTTGGATGAGTCCCTGGGGAAAGGGTCGCCCTGGATGGCATATAGAATGCAGCGCCATGGCAAAAAAGTATCTAGGGGATACCCTAGATTTACACTCAGGAGGGGTGGATTTGAAATTTCCACACCATGAAAATGAGATCGCACAATCCGAATGTGTCAATGGCGAGAAATTTGTCAAATACTGGATGCATGTGGCTCATCTGCTGGTTGACGGGGCAAAAATGTCAAAAAGCTTGGGCAATTTGTATACCCTGGGTGACATTTTGGGAAAAGGATATTCGGCCCAATGTTTGAGATACGCTCTCATTTCTGCCCACTATGGGCAGCAGCTAAATTTTACACTTAACAATTTGGTAGCGGCGAAAAACGCCATTGAAAAATTGCAGAATTTTTTCCATGAAATTGCACCGTTACGGAATGTTCAAAAGTTTGAAATTTCCGAATGGAAATTTTTAGCAAATGCGTTTTCTGCACTTTTGGATAATATGAATACGCCCGCGTGTTTGGGAAGTGTTTTTAAGTTTATAAACGAAACTTCTCTCGAATCTTTAGACGAAGAAAAAAAGCATGGGCTATATAAAGAATTTTCAACGATCATGTATTGCCTTGGCCTTCGTTTAGACGACAAAGAACAGGACATTGAGGTTCCCGAAGAAATAAAAAGACTGGCAGAATTAAGGTGGCAGGCCAAACGATCGAAGAATTTCGTCGAGGCCGATAGGTTGCGGCAGGAATTGTCCAGCTATGGATGGATCGTAAAAGATTCTTCCACCACGTACACCATAGAAAAAGATGAACCTTAAAATCGTAGATCCATGCTTTGGGTATGAATGATTGCCGTACTCAAGGTTAGATCTTGTGGGACAGAGATAAAAGAGAAGCACTCTTATATGGTTTAAATATCCATGGATAGGTGTTTCTTTTCCCAACAAATTTCCTCATTCTAGGCGACTAGTCGGTCCCTCGCATGTGGACGAGAAGCAAGATAGGCTTTGTGTGCTTTGTCGAAATTTTCTTTGTAGAAGTGAATTGTGCCCATTTTGGCAATGGAACGCTCGGGATTATCGCTTGGTATGCGAACAATGCGGCCTGGTGTTTTCGTGCTGTCATGCCATGGAGAATCTGGCGATGCCACAAAATCATGGTCAACAAACATGGCAACGTGACTGTCTGGCTGTTGTTGTGCCCTTGCCCAATTTTCCTTCCCAACAAATTTACAACCGGTTTCCCCGAGGCCTAAACCATTGAAAACCATCGATGAGAAATTATTCCTTGCTGCTATGGCACTGGCAAACATACCTCCCAGGGAAAATCCTGTTATAAAGGGAGCAACTATAACATTTGAGTCGGATTTAAACTTCTCCTGTACCGATTTTATGTGAGACAGTATCAAATCATTGGCGGAAGCCAGCCTATCGGTTGATGATGAGAGTATATTTTTTGTTCCCTCTCGAATTTGATCCAGGGTACTTCCTGACCCAACTCCAAAACACCTTATCATCAATGGCTTTATTTTTAGATTTGTGTTGCGTCTCACACGTTCGTTGATGTCTGTAGGAAGTATGAATCCAAATTTTTGTGCCTGGGCAATGGAAATATCCGGAGCAAATTCGCTCCTAGCAACAAAAACCTTGTCCGGATCTTCTATGATGGTAACGTTGTCGCCTACACATTCTTCAAATGGTTTCATGCAATGGGTTTTAATGAAATCAACATACTCCGGACCCCATCTTTCAAACATGTCACCTACGGGAACTGTAGAAAGCTCTGAAAAAATCCTTCCATTAGAGAAATCATCGCTTTGCTGTACCAATGCTTGCACCAGTGGCCGTGCACTTTGCATCAATGGTACCACCAAAGGAATTTC
Organism: Puniceicoccales bacterium; assembly: GCA_031266155.1. Taxonomy (GTDB): domain Bacteria; phylum Verrucomicrobiota; class Verrucomicrobiia; order Opitutales; family JAIRKQ01; genus JAIRKQ01. The sequence goes on along the minus strand of JAISBO010000040.1, from coordinate 43,762 downwards.
TGGGAGAAATTCTTTAATAGATTTCGTAAATTCGGGTGCGACTTTTTCCACAGCTTCAATTCCCCGTTGAAGCATGTCGAAGAATCCTGTTGATCCGCTATTATTTACACTATTCATGATGTGTCCTTTAAAATGGAGGCATTGCGGAGAAAAGTCAAATCAAAAATTTGCTAGTTAAGGATTTTTGGATTGAAATTGCTGAAAATTTATATTTAATTCTCCTGAGCTAAGCAAAAATGGAAAGATTACATTTTGAGAAAGTCGCAGAAATAACCAAAAAAAATGGAAGTAAGCTAATGGATGAGAAAATACAAACACAGGATTTTAAGTCGGAAATCAAGGAGTCAATAATTAAACACTTACAATTTGACCTGGCCAGAGACCAAACATCTGCAACACTACGCGACTGGTGGGTAGCGGTGTGCCTGATGGCCAAAGAAATGATAATGTCTCAGTTCATACGCACACAAAAAGTCCATCACATAAATAATGTGCGGAGAGTTTACTATATGTCGCTGGAATACCTGCCGGGTCGACTATTGAAGAACAATTTGATCAATCTCGGCATTCTTGACGATACGAAGAAAGCGCTTGAAATACTGGGGCAGAATTTCGATGACATTGTAAATGTGGAACCGGACATGGGACTGGGAAATGGAGGGCTTGGACGGCTAGCTTCCTGTTTTCAAGATTCTTTGGCGACTCTCAATTATCCAGCCGTAGCCTATGGAATTCACTACGAATTGGGACTTTTTCGCCAGGAGCTTGTGGATGGGAAACAGGTGGAAAAGCCTGATAATTGGCTAATGTCCGGGACGCCATGGGAAGTTTGTAGACCGGAAAATACCCAAAATGTCAAGCTGTATGGTAAAGTCGAGTACTGCTACGACGACAATGGAAGTCTAAAACCCGTTTGGCAAAACTATGAAACGATACAGGGAGTGCCTTGGGACATTGCAGTGATTGGATACAAATCGAATACGGTAAATTTTATGCGCCTGTGGGAGGCACGTTCAGCGAGTGAGTTTGACCTAAAAATCTTCAATGAAGGCAAGTTTTTTGAAGCAATGGACAAACAAGTAAAAAATGAAACCGTTTCAAAGGTATTATATCCCGACGATTCTACGGAAGGTGGCAAAATTTTGAGACTAACCCAACAATACTTTTTCGTCAGCTGCTCCATGCAGGACATCATTCGCAGGTTCAAAAATGGCAATAAAAGGCTGGATTCCTTGGCCAAGAAGGTAACCATTCAGTTGAACGACACGCATCCCATAATTGCAATTGTGGAGCTATTGCGTATTTTACTCGATGAAGAAAATTTTTCATGGGACAAGGCTTGGAATATTTGCGAACAAACTTTTTCCTATACGAATCACACACTGCTGCCGGAAGCACTGGAAGAATGGTCGGTCGGAATGTTTGAATATTTGCTTCCGAGACACTATCAATTGATCTGCGAGATCAATCGTAGATTCCTTACGGAGGAGGTTGAAAAAAAATGGCCGGGCGATGATTCCAAAAAAGATGCCCTGTCAATTATTGGCGGTGATGGAAACAAGGTTGTCCGCATGGCATATTTAGCCGTTGTATGTTGTAAATATATAAACGGTGTGGCTTTTATGCATTCGGAATTGGTAAAAAAATTGCTGTTCCCGCTGTTTAATCAAATGTATCCGAAAAAATTTACAAATGTCACAAACGGCGTGACACCAAGGTTGTGGATCAGATGTTGCAATCCAAATCTTTCAAAACTACTCGACCGAGCCATTGGGCAAAAGTGGACAGAAGACTCCGAACAATTGCGAAAATTGGAAGACTTTGCCGACGATTCTGCTTTTCAACAAAAGTTTTTAGAAATTAAAACGTCAAACAAGCTAGCTCTCGCCAAAAAAATTTCAAAACTGTGTGGCATAGAGGTCGACCCAAATTCCCTATTCGACGTACAAATCAAACGATTACATGAATATAAACGGCAACATCTCAACCTACTGCACATTTTATACCTGTACAAACGTGTTATTAGAGGCGACAAGAATATAGTACCGCGAACATTTATATTTGGGGCAAAGGCAGCTCCCGGATATTACATGGCGAAACAAATAATTCACGGGATCAACATTGTAGCAAAGGAAATAAACAACAATCCAAATAACGACAAAATACGCGTGGTATTCTTGCCAAACTATAATGTTTCCCTTGCCTGTGATATCATTCCTGCGGCGGATCTGTCGGAACAAATCTCTACGGCGGGAAAAGAAGCATCGGGCACAGGAAATATGAAACTGGCGATGAATGGAGCCTGTACAATTTGTACCCTCGATGGAGCAAATGTCGAAATTAAAGAAGAAGTCGGAGATGCTAATATTTTTGTTTTTGGCCACACGGAAATAGAACTGAAGAAACTTCGCACAACAGGTTATTCCCCCCATGACTACTACAATAAAAATGAAGAGCTACGCTCCATTTTAGACTGGATGGCATCAAATTTCTTTGCGACCAAATGTGGGGAAGCTCCACTTAGGAACATAAGAAACAGTCTGCTCGATGGTGGAGACCCATTCTTTGTATTGGCTGATTTCGAAGACTATGTGAAGACACAGAAGAAAGTTGACGAGGTATACCAAGATAAGCAAAAGTGGGCACAAAAAGCAATTTTGAACATTGCTCGTTCTGGAAAGTTTTCCAGCGACCGTTCGATTAAGGATTATGCGGCAAACATTTGGGACCTTGCTCCCATCCGCGTAGAGTAATTTACCCAGAAAAAACCTTACCATTGATTAATATGAACAATTCCTTCGAAGAAGATAGCTGTTTAGAAGATACCCAGTCCGGCTTTTGGGAACGATTCCTCAAGATTGTTTCCCAATTTGCTCATTTATTAAAGCTTGCTTTCGTTGTTTCTTTGCAAGTGACGAAGGTTGGTACTATGCGCACGATTGACTGGGCATGCTTGTTGATAATAAAAGGGAGCAATGTGGTGCGATCCTGTTTGACAAAATCACAAAGTCTTATCAAATCCGGGATCCGAAAATTGGTCAATACCCCAAAATTTTTGGTAGCCGTTTCCATTTTTGCCAGCAAAATGGTGTGTAAGGGAGTTTTGTTCCTGTGCTTATCTGTGAAAAACATCATCCGCAAAGCACATAACTTAACCTTGACATCTGTTCGCACGCTATTACAATCCGTCGCAAAGTTTATCAATGCTACGGTAAAAGCCATTACCTATCCATTCACATCCCTCCATGCTTTTTTGAAAAAGTCTACCAATGCCGTTAGGACGGCATGTAGCAACTATACCACGAGCTTGCAATCTTCAATTTCAAATGTTCGTGCGTCACTAAAGGCTCAGTTCTCATCGTTAAAAGCTCAGTTTTCCTATGGCAATGCTTTAGCAGTCTTGCAAAGGCCTGCGGTGGTATTACCCCTAGCCTTTACGATTGTAGCGTTCGTTGGGTTGAGAATTTATGATAACCAAATATCAAAAATAGGGTATGCACAGGCGGCTCTTGCGGTAAAACATGAAAAAGATCTCCTAAGGCAAAAACGCTACGTTTTGCACGGCTATGAAAATGAAAACGTCGCTTCAAAACACAAGGGGGACAGGAAAGACCGCACTCTTGCTAAAACCTCTCCAGTCCAATCAAGTGGTCTCACAGACCTACAAAAGGCTGTGGATAGCTTTTTTCATAGCCATAGGGTATCGGAAGTGATGTGCGATAAAAATTCGTGCAAAATGAAAGTTGATGATAGAATCATTGATGGTAGTGCTCCGATAAGTGCCGATTCTACGGTTTTCATTTCGGAGGCAAATGAAGATCACATAGTATTTGCAGATGCATCCGGCAATCGATACGTAAAATCCATCGATAGCCTATTCGACCAATAGCCATTCCTTTCAGTCTTTTTACCTGTTTTTGTCAAAACATCTGGAGCTTACACATACTCAACATAGAAACTCTTACAAATTCTCTACGAGCACAAAAATTAAATTCTCTAAACCTTTGAAATTGATAAAATTGCAATGGCGATTTAATTTCCCCAAAGCCTCTTCTTATGCCTATTAGCCTTTGAGCGTTTACTACGCTTGTGCTTGTTCATCTTAAGGCGACGTTTTTTCTTCAGATTTCCCATATTAAATCTACAAATTATCTAGCTTTGGCCTACGATTGAAAATATGTTATATAAGTAAAGAACTTTTTTCTAGATTTTTATCTTTACAGGAATGAAATTGGAGCATATAAGGAGCCTATGCAAACTTTAGTAGGGAAAAAAGCTCCGAAATTTTCAGCAACGGCAGTAATTGATGGCCGTAATATTGTGCCAGGTTTCTCGCTGGAGCAGTTTTTCGACAAAAAATATGTCGTTTTGTTTTTCTATCCAAAAGATTTCACATTTGTTTGCCCCACCGAAATTTGGGCATTTCAGGAAAAGGTACAAGAGTTTGAAAAAAGGAACGTGGCATTGGTAGGGTGCTCAACGGATTCAGAATTTTCACACCTTGCGTGGCTCGAGATCTCCCGTGAGCGGGGAGGCATTAGCGGTATTACCTTCCCAATTGTTTCCGATATAAACAAAACCATTACCGAAGAGTACGGCGTTTTGGCCGGCTATGAGGATAGCGACGACGACACCATGAAAGTTTCCGGAGAGCTCGTTGCTTACAGGGGGTTGTTTCTAATAGATAAAAGTGGCATTGTGCAACACTGTGTAATTAACAATATGTCACTTGGCCGCAGCGTCGATGAAGCACTAAGGATGGTTGATGCCCTCCAGCATTTTGAAAAATTTGGGGAGGTTTGTCCCGCCAATTGGCATAGTGGTCAAAAATCTATGAAACCAAGCTAGGACGGTTTAAAAGAGTTTTTCGGATAGAACCGACGCATGCCGTTGAAATTTTTAGCAGTAAAAACTTCCATACTTTGCCCTCCGAGTGGCAATATATTTCCTCTTTTGGACTCGGGGGGCTTTTCATTGGAAGACTCGGACATATTGTGCATAGCGACAAAATGCCTGGCGATACACCAGGGCAGGTGCGTTAAAATGGGAATGGTTGATAAGAAACAATTGATTCGCCATGAAGCCGACTGGACGTGGGAAGGAAATTGTTCCCTCACCGTAAAGGATGGCATTGTGATTCCTTTTTCGGGGATCGACGAAAGCAATGGCAATGGATACTACGTTCTGTGGCCACAAAATGTTACCGATTTACTGGCCGAAATTCACAGATATCTATGCAAAAAGTTCACCATAAAAAATTTGGGACTCATGTCCATCGATAGTAAAATTGAACCTTTCCGCCGGGGAACGGTCGGGGTAGCCCAGGGTATTTTCGGGTTCAATCCGATTAGGGATTACAGGGGCAAAGTTGACCTTTTCGGACGCAAATTGGAAATGACATCGGTAAACATAGCAGATTCGCTGGCATCGGCGGCATGTTATTCAATGGGGGAGGGCAATGAGTGCTGTCCCTTCGTAATCATTCGTGGAACAGAAAATGTCGAATTCGGAGACAAATTTTCCATGGCAAACGCACAACTGGCGAAAGAGGACGACATGTTTGGAGATATCCTAAGCTTCCACAATTAGACAAGCCAACAAACGAATTCAAAAAAATTCCAAAACATTGTTTCTTCTTTTTCTTTTGAAATTAAACTTCTCCGGGAGGGATCAGGTACTCACGCACACAAAGGTGTCCTAACTACCGTTGCTTCCTTCCAGACCTGGCGGGGTTCGCTGGCCCTTTTTGCAAGAGACCCGACCTTGGGAGCAAGGGAAAAGTTTTTGGAAGCAATTGCAAGCAATTTATAATTTTCTGTCGAGCATTAAATTGGCCAAGTCGATGTGGCCGACTTCCAATAGTTCCCGAATGTGGGAACTGCTAACGCGCTTCCCTTTTAACATTAATAATGGCATAGCTGTAACTTCAATGCCAAAATGCTTCGCATAGCCTTTTAGAATTTTAGCGTCTCCACCTTGATTATGGCCAAATCTAAAGTCTTCTCCAATGGAAATACCACGGAGGGTGGGAAATTTTCGCTTTAAAAACGTTACGAAGTCGTAGGGCGAAATTTTGGAAAATTGATTATCGAATTTTTGTTCAAATATACCATCCAAGGCATAGCTTTCTAAAATTTCATACTTCTTTTCAATGCCGTAAATCATTGGCTTTGGTTTGGCCGTTGTGAGGACTATGGTAGGGTAGGGCAGGAAAGTATAGATGGCGGCGGCACCTCCGTTGTCCTTGGCCTGTTCGATTATGGAAGAAATTAGCTTTTTGTGCCCAATATGCACGCCATCAAACGTTCCAATGGTCATAAACAACGGCTTGCCGGAAAAATCGTAAACAACATCGTCGAGAAATGTCTTTATCACTTCTGCCATATTTTTAAATTCTCTTTTGTCTTTGCCGCATCTCTGTCACCGTATAACTTGCGAAGGGACAACATCATAGGCTGGTATCAATCGTTTTGAAAGCTCAAAAATTGGTGTCTGACTAATCTCTGCCATCGTCAGTGCGTCGTTGATTGAGAAATCTCCTATGGTTGTTCTACAAAGCCGGTTTAGGTGTGCCCCACACTTTAAACGTTCGCCAAAATCATTGACGAGCGTACGCACGTAGGTACCCTTGCTACAGTGTACAAAAAAATCAACCTCATCGTCCCGTAGGTCATCGATTTCGAAAGTACTAATATGTATAAATTGCGGTTCCCGGTCGATGGTTTTCCCTTTCCTTGCGAGTTCATACAATTTTTGGCCATTCACTTTTTTGGCAGAAAACATGGGAGGCATTTGATATTGGTCTCCGAGGAATTCATTCGCAAGGTTTTTCAAATTTTCCAAAGAAACATCTTTTACTTCGTGACTTTCCAAAACCTTGCCTTCCATGTCGTGTGAATCCGTTGATATCCCCAATTTCATCGTACCTTCGTAACCTTTGGACAGGTCCATCAAATATTGGGAGATTTTCGTTGTGTGGCCGATGAGAATTATTAGTAGCCCGGTTGCCATCGGATCAAGGGTCCCCACGTGTCCTATTTTTTTTATCCCAAGGAGGCGCCTCAGCTTGGCGATAACGTCATGGGAAGTTATCCCCCGAGGCTTATCCACCAAAAGAACTCCATCTAGGTTGTTAGTATTCACGACTTCAATTTTTAAGAATATTTTTCACATGTTCGGCGAGTACCGATTTGAACTTTGCATAGAAGTCTATGTCTTTCAACTCGATATTAAATCCTGCCGCTGCCGGATGGCCGCCACCACCAAATTTTTTAGCCAAAAGGTCCATGCGCCAAGTTGCATCTTTTGAACGCAAACTGCATTTTACATAGGTTTCGTGGAATTCCAAAAACGCTCCAGCTTTGACACCATCGAGCTGGCGTGTATAATTTACGAAGCCTTCCGTGTCAAGGAGTTCTGCCTGTGTTTCTAGGAAGTCATTTTCAGTGACAAATGATGTGCAACAATGGCCATCTTCAAAAACGGTCACATTATGCAAAAACCTTTCCAAGAGTAGGTATTTTCGGAGGGTATCGCGCTCGTATACTTTTTGAAAAATTTCCGAAACTCGGATTCCTTTAGCCATCAAAGCTTCTACAACCCTAATCGTGGCAAGCGTCGTCGTATCATAGGCAAAGCGATTGGAATCGGTCATGATGCCAAGATATAGCATTTCGGCAGTTTTTTCATCAAAGTCGATGTTTTCGCGTAGCAAAGCCTCGCCTATGACTTGGGCGGTGGACGATGCATTGGCATCGATGATATTATGGTCGGCAAATTTATCATTGGAGATGTGGTGGTCGATGTTCAAATACGGTTTGTTATACTTTTTACAAATATTGGCCCCCACCCGCCTAAAATCGGAACAATCCACACAAATTAGGGGCAGCGTGGGATCGAATTGCCTGTCATTCACAATGGTATAGCCACCCATAAATGAAGATAAAATAGCCCCATAATCGTCATTTTTTATAATGTTGCATTGGATATTTTTCGCCTTCAGAATATTAAAAATAGCGAGCTGGCTTCCGACACAATCCCCATCAGGCCTTATGTGACCGACGACATTGTAGGCAGAATATTCAAATAATAATGCTGATATTTTTCTATCGCCCATGGTGAGTCTGTAGGCTATCTAGTATCTCTAAAATATTTTGACCGCGGGCGATGGAGTTGTCATATTTGAAATTTAAACGCGGTGAGCGCCTTAATTTTATTCGTCGACATAGTATTTGACATAGATTTTTTGCATTTCCTAGCAGAAATTTTGTCGCTTTTCGGATATCATCTTCGTTTCCCAGGACGGAAAAATAAACGCATGCATCGTTTAAATCTGGAGAAAGTGAAACTCCCGTTAGAGAAATTTTCGCCGTTGAATCATGGAACAACGTGCGTAGAATCATACTTAACTCTTGATATACAAGTTGATTTAGTCGAACAATTCTTGGAGATGGGAGCATAGGATTATAGTGACGGTTGAATTTTTATTATGTCAAAGCACTCTATGATGTCTCCGATTTCGAAGGTATCAAACCCGCTAATGATAATTCCGCATTCAAAACCTGCCCGCACTTCGTTAGCAAAATCTTTTTCTCTCTTGATCGATGCAAATTTTCCTTGGAAAATCATTTCCTTTTTCCGTATGACACGGACAAATTTCTCCTTTAAAATTTTCCCTTCTATGGTCATACATCCGGCAATTACACTGTTTTTAATATTAAAAATTTTACGAATTTCGGCGGCCCCAAGCTTATTTTCTTGCAATTCTGGATCTAAACACTCCGCCATAGCCTCCCGGACCCTATCAACGACTTCATAGATAATGTCATGCTGAATAATCTTTACTCCAAGTTGTTTCGCCAGGGCTTGGGAATTTGGTTCCGTTTTGATATTGAACGCAATGATCTGGGCCTTCGACGTGTCTGCCAAAATAACGTCATTCTTATTGATCGAACCGACCCCACAGTTCAAAATATTTAATTTAATTTTTTTGCTATGTATGGTTCCTAAAATATCGTTTAGGGCCTCCACACTACCGTGGACGTCTGCCCGCAAAATCACATTTAAAGTTTTTTCTTCGACGGCAGCTATTGCAGAAAATAGCTGGTCTAGATTGACAATTTCTTCCCTGTTGCCTTTTTGTAAACTTTGGACCTTTTTAAGTTCTACTTCCGTTTCTTCTGCCTGTTTACGGGCGACTTTTTCGTTCTCGACTGCTGTGAATTTTGATCCAACCTCGGGGATGTCGGACCATCCGATAATATTTACAGGAGTCGATGCCGAAGCTTCTTCTATCCGCTGCCCACGGTCATTGATCAACGATTTTACTTTACAAAAGCAGGGGCCACAAACGACACAATCTCCAACTTTCAAAACACCGTTTTGTATGATAGCACTTGCCATTGCACCATGGCCAGGAGTAACCTTAGATTCCAGTATAATTCCTTCTGCGGAACTCGATAAATTTGACCGTAAATCCATGATTTCCGCTTGCAACCGAATTAGTTCCAGAAGATTTTCAATGTTTGTCCCCTGGAGGGCAGAAATTTCGATGCACAATGTTTTACCACCCCATTCTTCTGGAGTAATATTTCGCTGCTGCATCTGCTGTTTCACCCTATCAAGATTGGCTCCTTTGGAATCGATTTTATTGATCGCCACGATGATCGGAATATTTGCTTTCTGGGTAAATTTCAAAGCCTCATCCGTTTGTGGCATAAATCCATCGTCGGCGGCAACTATTAGCACCCCTATATCGGTCAGATTTGCTCCCCGTTCTCGCATCTTCGAAAATGCCGCATGGCCGGGAGTATCAATAAAAGTTATTTTGCCTCCACTCTGCTCAACCTGATAGGCCGCCACGTGTTGGGTGATTCCCCCTGCTTCTCCAGCCGCAACATGTGCATGCCTAATGGTGTCAAGCAGCGTGGTTTTTCCATGGTCAACGTGTCCAAATATGCATACTATCGGAGGACGTTCGACCAAATTTTCTCCCTTTTTTTCAACGGGGATATCCTGTTTACTAATGGGCAGCTTCGGTTTGGCAACTTTTGCCGACTCTTGCTTGGCGAGGACTAATTTATATCCGAACTTCTCTGCAACATCTTTGGCAATGGATATGTCAATTTCTTGATTCATCGACGCAAAGACGTTCATGCTCATCAGCTTAGATATTAGCTGAAAAGGTTTAACATTCATTTGGGTGGCCAAGGTCCGTATCACAAGCGGACTTTTAACTTCGATGACTTGCAATATTTCATCCTTTAGGGGCTGCCGCTCGATTTTTTTTAAAAATGGCCTAGAATTGATGGTCAGTATGTTCTCTTCGAATTCCCGAGTTTTGCCATCGACGGTAGCCGTGGGCTTCTTCAATTCGGGCAACCGTACTTCGGGCTCATCATCTTTTTTCCTCGTTCTATCCAGCGAACTAACGGAGACCATTACAGGTTTTTCCCGTTTATCAGTCTTTTCCTGCTTCGACCTATCGGAATATCCCTGGAAATTTTTGTCCCCGGCAGATTTTTCAAGGGAATGGGGAGGTCCAAACTTATCGCCGACATTTGTGTCCGGCGTACCAATTTTCGAACCGGTATTGTTTCGTTGTTCCTCGGACAAAGCATTGGAAAGGGAAACTTCTTTGATTCCCATGGCACCGGCACCTTCGGTATCACCTTGAGCATTTTCAAATTTTTGTATTTTTTGCTTTGAAGAGGGAAGGGTGGACGCTTCTTTGGTGGGAAACTTTTTGTTCCCAATTTCTTCTATGAGTGCATCCGCATATATTGATGAAATCGAATTTGAAGGACTATTAAAATCAAATCCCCGTTCACGCAATAACTGAATCACCTGTTTATTTTCCAAGTTCAGCCGTTTCGCTAATTGATATACTCTTATGCTCATCTCGTCTTTTTATTTTTTGCAGAATTTTCGCACACTGTCCAATATCTTTTGGGATACATCCATATCAAATCCAGCTTCTGCTAAATCTTCGGCGTTAACTCCTTCGAAGGCATCTATGTCTGTAATTCCAATGGCCACAAGTTTTTGTGCCTGTTCGTCGCTGATACCTGGAATTCCGTGCAAACCGGCCACTGCTCGCTCCAGTTTTTCACCGAAGTTTTCAGGCACCGCTTCGTTTTCTTTGCTTATGTCCAGGCGCCAGTTCATCATACGAGACGTCAGCTTTGCATTTAATCCGTGCTTGCCGATTGCAACTGCCAGGTCTTTCTCTGCAACTTCGAAGTAAATCCTCCTGCCGTCATGGTCAACGCGAACATTTTTTGGAACCGCCGGCTTTATTGCTTCAAAGAGCAATTTTTCAGGGTCGTCATCGTATCTAATAACATCGATTTTTTCCCCACTAAGTTCTCTAACGATACTCTTTATTCTTATGCCCCTGATACCAACGCAGGCCCCAACCGGGTCGATGTTTTTATCGTTTGTTCCCACACAAACTTTTGTTCTATACCCTGGTTCACGGGCAATACCCTTGATTGTCACGCTACCATCGGCAATTTCGGAGACTTCAATTTCTAACAACCGCCTAATAAAATTCACATGGCTCCTGCTAAGGACCAATTCTGCATCCCTACTGGAGGGATCAAGTTTTAACAGCAAACAACGGATTCTTTCGCCGATGGAAAACTCTTCTCCACGGGCACGTTCACGGGCTGGCATTATGGCTTCTGCCCCATTCACGTCGATGTACAAATTACCGCCATCGATATTTTTGATGGTCCCAGAAACTATATCTCCCACACGATTTTTAAAGTCATGGTAGAGCTTTTCCTTTTCGAAAAATCTCACCCGTTGTAAAATTGCTTGTTTAGTCGTCTGCGCAGCAATTCTTCCCAAAAATGCTGGATCAATTTCTTTTTCTATGACGGAACCAACTTCTGCATTTTCATCCAGCAATGATGCTTTGCTCAGATGGATTTGTGTTTTCGGGTTACTGACAGAATCCACCACTTCAAATATTGCCCAGGCTTGCAATTTTCCCGTCTTAGGGTTAATCTCTATCCTAACATCATGGCCGGCGTTTATGCTTTTTAGTGCTGCCGCACGAATTGCTTCGCCGATAGTTTCAATCATATCTGTCCGGCTAATGCCTTTTTCCTTTTCCATGTACTCCAACACCGACAATATCTGACTATTAGTACTCATCAACTTACCTTCGAACGCATTCGATAATAAAAAGTGGGACAGTCCCCACTTTATAACATCAAAACCTTCGTGCCACATCTATCGTTAATGAATTATGTGTCAAGCACATTAATTTCTTTGCCATGTTTTACCATTTGCCAACGAACACCGATGAATGCTCAAAACAAAGACCGCCTGGCTGCCCAAAAGTGAGGCTTTTTACTCTACGGGCTATTAAACTCTAATGGAAGGGCAATTTTTAGGAGAATTCCTTGAACATCAAAGCTGCATTTTGTCCACCAAACCCCATACTTTCATTGATGGCGTAGTGAACGTTTGCTTTTATGGACTTGTTCGGTACATAGTTGAGATCACATTCGGGGTCTGGCGTAGAATAATTTATGGTAGGAGCGATGATCCCGGTCTCTATTGCTTTAGCACAAACTGCGGATTCAACGGCACCGGTTGCTCCCAGCAGGTGACCAGTTGCTCCTTTGGTGGAACTGATCAAAAGCCTATCGGCGTGATCTCCAAAAAACCTCCTTATGGCTACCGTTTCATATTTGTCATTGTATGAAGTAGATGTACCATGGGCGTTAATATACTGTATGTCGGAGGGATTTACCCCCGTTTCTGCAAATAGTTCCTCATAGCATCTTACAAGACCATCCCCGTTGGGGTCAGGAGCGGTTATGTGATATGCGTCGCAAGTGGCAGAATACCCCACGATTTCACAGTAAATTTTTGCCCCCCTGGATTGGGCATGCTCCAGGGTTTCTAGGAGTAAGATTCCTGCCCCATTACCCATGACAAAACCATTGCGGGTTGCATCAAATGGACGGCTAGCAGATTCAGGCGTATCATTATATGCCGTTGCAACAGCCCGCATGGCACAGAAACCGGCAAGGCTTACGGGCGTAACGGCAGCCTCACTGCCACCCGTAAAAATGGCATCCGCCTTCCCAAGCTTTAACCAGTGAAAAGCTTCTCCGATCGAATGGGTGCTTGTTGCGCATGCACTGAGAACTCCAAAATTTGGCCCCTTCAATCCCAATTCCATACCGATGATGCCGGAGGCAATGTTGGCGATTAGGGCCGGTATCATAAATGGGGAAATATATCGGGGGCCTTTTTGGAAAAAAGTCCTAGTTTGCTCCGTTATCGTTGACATTCCTCCAATGCCAGAGCCTACGATGACGCCGATGCGGGACCTATCAACACTATCGAGGTCAATCTTTGCATCGTTGACTGCAAACTTTGCCGCTGCGATCGCGTAGATTGCATATATATCGTTGCGCTTTATCGATTTGCTATCGATAAAATCCTCCGCATTAAAATTTTTGAGCTCCCCGGCCACGCGGCATGGATAATTGCTGGTGTCGAAAGACGTCACGGCCGTTATCCCGCTTTTTCCACCTATTAAATTTTTCCAAGTTTCCTCCGTTCCGATCCCAACAGGAGTAACAAGCCCAATACCCGTAACGACAACACGCTTTCCAAACCCGTCAATTGTACGTATGGTGGTCATTATTAATGGGGAAGCTTACTATTCACTTTCTATTTTTTTGCTGATAAAATCAACGACATCCCTAACGGTACGCATTTTTTCAGCTTCCGCCTCTGGAATTTCTCCTTTGATCTCATCTTTGAACTCTTCTTCGAACGCCATTACCAATTCAACGGTATCGAGGGAATCGGCCCCAAGATCATCGAGGAACGATGCTTCCAAGGTTACCTGTTCTTCGTTTACGTCCAATTGATCAACAATGATTTTCTTAACTCTTGATTCTATATTATTGCTTGTCATAAGTAAAATTCCCCATGTCTTCCGCATCAAAATAATCCTATTCTGCTACGCAAGCCTTTTTTACATCACCATTCCGCCATCGACATTAATAACATGCCCCGTTATGTATCTAGCTCCCTGAGAACATAGAAATTTTACAGCTTCTGCCACGTCATCTGGCATTCCCAGTTCCTTCATCGGAATATTTTTTAACAACTCTGCCACTATGTTTTCACCGAGTTTGCTGGTCATGTCGGTTTGTATAAATCCGGGAGCTATTGCATTTGCAGTTATGCCTCTGGAAGCAACCTCTTTGGCTATGGACTTGGTAAATCCGATTATTCCTGCCTTAGCTGCAGCATAATTCGCTTGACCGAAGTTGCCTATCAGTCCGACGATGGACGCCATGTTAACGATCCTTCCCCATCGTTTTTTCATCATGGGATGCAATAAATTTTTAGTCCAATAAAAGCAGCTATTTAAATTTGTATTTAAAACTTCCTGCCATTCTTGTTGGGACATTTTTAGCATCAGGTTGTCCCGGGTTATGCCGGCGTTATTTACCAAAATGTCAACGGCAGAATGCTTTCCCAATATGCTTTTGCAAGCATCTGAGACTAGGTCGGGGGAAGATACATCGACGGCCATATGTTCGGCGGAATATCCCTGGTTTCGTATGTCCTGGGCCAAGGCACCACAACTATCTTCGAATTTGCTTATGCAGATTATATGACCACCAATTTTCGCAAGGGACATGGCAATGGATTTTCCAATTCCTCGTCCGGCACCGGTTACGACGCAAATTTTTCCAGATAATTCTTGCTCAACCATGATGGATGGTAATGTTGGGTCATTCGCTTTAGTCAATGAAATCTTTTATGGAAGATGCTTTTGCTATGAATTTTATTGAAAAAAAAGAAAAATTTGGCAATCTTAGGCTAGGCTCGGACTTCTGCGAAAGTTATTGAATTTAATGGGTAAATGGAAAATATTTTTATTGGCAGTGTTTGTCTCATTTGGCGTCGCCTTAGCAGTAGCTGGGTTTGTGTTTTGCAAAAAACCGAATATATTTCACCCTTCGTCAATCCCTTCGGCGAATGAGCTTAGAAGGGTGATTTTCCAAACAAATGGGAAAATTACATCGGCATGGCTGGCCCATGAGCTGCATATTAGGAAAGGCACGGACTTATTTTCACTTGATATTTCTTCCATGAGAGAACGGCTGGAAACCATTTCTCAAATTAGGAATGTTTTCATAGAGAAACGTTATCCCGATGTACTATACATAAAAATCAATGAATGCATACCCCTATTAAAACTGATAGCCAATGTTGGTGGAGAAAAGAAATTGCTCCTCGTTGACACAGAGGATGGTAGAATTTTTTCGCCCATTTGCTACGGCCGCGAAGACGTTTTAGGACTGTTGCCCGTTAATTTGATTTTAAAGACAAAGAATAGATCACAATTCCTTTCCCAGGCAGGAATGCCTACCGTTAAAGAGCTTATTGCCACATTAAAAGATGAATTTCCAGACATTTCCCAATCGGTAAAATTCCTCGATCTTAGAAACTATGATCACCGCCTGGGTGCCATTTGGTCGACCATAGAACTACACCTAAAGAACGGAATAGTCGTTGGGTTAAAGCCGCAGAATTTTCATCTTCAACTGATGAAACTCGATTACCTAATTAACGAAAAGTGTCAGCACAACCTACATAGGATCAAGAAAATAACCATTTCTGCCTCCGACGACGCAATATTGGAGTATAAATAGCGAAGTGGGTTATGGCTGGCTTCGGTCCATTAGCAAGGGGCTTTTTTCGGCTTTGCTCCGGGACTTTTACGTTTCCAAAATGGATTACATCGCAGAATCCGTCTCATGGAAAAATAAAATGCTTTCCAGAACGTATACCGTCTAAACATTGATTGGGCGAAACTTGAACACGTTGGGTAAAATCTGCACCGGGCGGATGTCCCAAATAGAACAATTTTGAGTGGCGACAGAATATTTCTATACGATCCTATCAGTAGGACCGCAAGAATTTTGCATGTTTTGTCGAAAGGTTTTAAACAATTTGAAATCATTTTTTGCCAAAAACTTGTTCATACCCTAGAGGACGGTAGTAGTTGAGTCAGTTGAGTCAACAAAATTTCATCGCCCATAGGTATCCCGCAAGTGACGCAAATATTGGGGTGTTGGAGATTCGCACAGACCGTTAAATTGCTCCGTGGTCATCCTCCATTGCCAATTGCCAGAGGGTGTATTCGGGGTGTTAAATCTTGCTTCTGATCCAAGGTTTAGAATATCTTGCATGCTCAAAATTAACAGGTTGGATGGCGATTCATATGCCTTTTTGATGAAATCCCATGCGACGTCATCGCAATTCGTTCGCAAATAGCACCTTACCTGGTGTTTTATATCTTCAGGTAGCAAACGGAACCACCCCATAGTCGTGTCGTTGTCGTGGGTTCCGAGATATAACACACTATTTTTTTCATGTTCATGGGGGAGGTATTTGTTTTTATTATTTCGGTCGAATGCGAAGTGCAACACGTTCATTCCGGGCAATCCCGTATCTTGCAACAATTGCATAACATTGTCATTTAGGCATCCCAAATCTTCTGCTATGAATTTTATGGAGGGAAATACTTTTTTGACATGTTGGAAAAATTTTATCCCGACAGATTTTGCCCATTTTCCATTCATTCCAGTAGTGGCAGGTGCGGGAATTTCCCAGTAGTCACAAAATCCTCGGAAATGATCCAAGCGCACCACATCGTACATTTCCGCACATCGCCCCATGCGATTTATCCACCATAAAAAATCATCAGCCGCTAAAATATCCCAGTCGTAAAGGGGATTTCCCCACAGCTGTCCGGTTTTTGAAAAAGCGTCCGGAGGAACCCCTGCGACGAATTTGGGAGATCCATCTTTTTGCAGTTTAAAAATCCGTTTGTTTGCCCAAACATCCGCACTGTCTAGACCGACAAAAATTGGAATATCTCCTATAATTTCGATGCCATTCACATTGGCAAAGTTTTTTAATTTATTCCACTGCCTGTCAAATGTCCACTGGACGAATTTGTAAAAAGTTGCCGTTCGGCTAAGTTTTTCGTCGGAATGGAGCTTTGCCGTTGCGACCTCGGGGTCGGAAAATTCCTTTGGCCAATCCGTCCAAAGGCGACCATCGAATTGATCTTTGATGGCCATGAAAGTGGCGTAATTGTCTAACCACCATGCGGATCGTTGGCAAAAGCTATTAAAGTCATTGCCATGGTTTTCTAGACGTAAAAAATTTTCAAATGCTGTCCTTAAAACCGGCCAAAAATTTCTATACAATTCCCCAAAATCAACAAATGATTCCGCCGTTGCCACTAGCCCATTCAAATCTGTGGGGAGTAGCAATTCTTCCTCGACGAAACTTTGCAAATCGATGAAATATGGATTGCCCGCAAAAGCGGATGGACTTTGATAGGGGGAATCTCCATAGCTCGTTGGGTTTAATGGGCATATCTGCCAATATTTCATCCCCGATGATACCAAGAAATTGATAAAATCGTAGGCCGACTTGCCGAAACATCCAATTCCATGCCCCTTTGGCAGGGAACTTATGTGTAAAAACACGCCACATCCCCTTTCATTCAACCACGACCAAATCGCCATGGCAATATTTTTAATCCTTTTTGGATGGAAGACAAGAAGTTAAAGTTTTTATAAAAATATTTACTTTTATAAAAACTTTTACACAATTAGTGCCTTGTAATCAAAAAGGAGAATATATGAGTAATGCGACAGATATTGTTCAGTCTATAACTAATATATGGAATAGCAACATAATTCCTGCTCTGCAAGGTGCCAGTACCATTGGCAGGAGCGTTGCCGTACAGAACGCTACCACGCTGAGGGAGGTTGTAGAACAGGCTAGCGGTTTAAAAGTGCCGCTTGCTAAGCTTTTAATGGGCAGGGCGGCCGATTTTACCAGACCTGCATTTTCATTGATTGCCGCACACCCTGCCATGGCAGCGGTCCTTGCCGTTGTTGTTGTGGTAATACCCGTTCTCAGAGAATATTTTGCAGAGGGTGGAAAGTTTACGCTCACCATGATCCCTGTCGTAGCATGGAAGATCATTACTCGACCGTTCAGGCTGGCCTATCGCATACTAACGGTGATAACTGGAGGAACCGTAGTGGATAGACAGGAACTCATAGCTGCACGAAAAACAATTGCCCAAGTAAAAGAGTCGAACGATGTTTATAGGCGAGAGCTTCAGGTAAAACAGCAAGCGGTTACAGCTGCGATAAACCTTGTCGCAAACGCTGATACCAAAGCAGCACTTAGGGTTGCGACCAATCGTCTTTTTAATGCAGCCAATGTTGCTGCTCCTGCTCCTGCTCCTGGCGGTGGTGGCGGTGCTGCTGGTGCTGTCGGTGGAGTTGTTGCTAACAATTTCTTTGAACAACACGCCATCGACTGGAACTTTTTACAATCCCTGGTTGGGGGAGATCCGCAACTTCAAGCTGTCAAGAATGCCCTTGATGATTGGAAAAAACATCTAGACCTTTATATTAAGACCCAGTAGCCATATCCCGTTTTATATTCAGGTCCAGCTAGGTTGCAACCTATTGCATGCATGCTAAAAATCGTGAGATCGGCTAACGCTACAGCATTGGGCGGTCACGGGATATAGCTTCCTCCAAGGTTATCCTTGCTAAAATATGGATTGCCTGCAAAAGCGGATGAGCTTTGCCAGGAGGAATTTCCTTGGCTCGTTTAACTTAGAGGACACCTTCTCCCATATTTCATTCGGACAAAAGTCAAATTTTTCACAAAAAATGCTTGACTCTGGGAGTTTTTTTTAATGTAAAAAATGTAAGTAACAAAAAAGAGAAAAGTATGAATTCTGTAAATCAAATTGCAGCAAATCAAGTTGCAGCAAATCAAGTTGTGGCAAATCAAAAGGGAATAAGGGACCCGCTAAATTATGTATGGGCTATCAGTACAATCCCTATTTTGAGTCAATTAACTCAACTGAGTAACTTTATTCCCGAGGCTATTAAAACAAGGGAAGTTGTCATATCAGTGGATACCTTAGGAAAATGCCGCGATTTGGCAATGCTATTGGCTAAGCTTGTAATAGGTAAAGTGGTTGGTTTTTGCGGAGCCGCATGGTCATTGGCCGCTGTACACCCTGTTATTGCAATATCCATTGTGCTTACTCTTGTGGTAATACCCGTACTCAAAGAATATCGTGCGAGAAAAGGAGAGTTGACACTCAAGGCTACCCCCATTATAGTATGGATGATTCTTACTCGGCCATTCCGGTTGGTATACCGTATAATAACGGCGATAACTGGAGGAGTTGAAGTGGATAGGCAGAAGATTACACAAACAGTCACTCTATTAAAAACTTCTCACCCTGCGCTTAGGCAAGAACTCCAGGCAAAACAACAGGTAGTTGCTAGCACAATAAACACTGTCGCAGACAATGATACCAGGGCAGTACTTAGGTTTACAGTCGATGAGATTTTTGAAAAAACCGATGAAATTATTAAGGATGAAGGCTTTGACGAACGACACATCCTCCGGTGGAACTATTTACAAGATTTGATTTCTGGTTGTGGACAAAATCCGCGATTGGCAAATGTCAAGGAGGCCCTCGATGAATGGAAAAAAAGTCTAGACCTTTGTATTTTGACTAAATAGCCACTTTCGCTTTATATGCGACTCCAGCCAGGTTGCAGCCTAGCTGGCATACATGTTAAAAATCCTGTGACCGGCTAGTGCCGCGGTATGAAATGGTCACAGGATATAGCTTTTCCTAATATTGTCCTTGTAAAAATATGGTTCCCTAGCAATATGGCGCACATAAGTTAAGTTCCATGAATAAATTTTTTAAAACGCTTTATAGCACGCTTGCTATTGCTGTCTTATCCTTTGGGCAAGGGTCTTGCCTTCGAGGCACATCCGTTCCCGAAATTGGAAATAGTCTGTTCCCCACCCGTGAAATGCGGGCAGAAACCATATACATGGTGCGCTGCATGGAGGAATTACACCTGGAACATAAGACAATCTCTCTGCTCGACAACAGGACAATCATGATTGAATTTTTGTCGGAATTGGACCATTGGAAAATGATATTTTTACAAAAGGACGTCGATGCCCTGGTGAAAAAATTCGTACCGACATTGGATGTCTTCGTAAGTGGTGGCAGCCTCATGCCGGCATTTAATGCTTTTGAAAAGTTCAGAATGATTTTCTATGGTCGGATGGACTGGGTATTTGCAAAGTTGGATGAAGAGTTTAACTTTTCTAGGGATGATTTCATTTCCCTAAACAGGAAGGATTGTCCTTGGCCGCAGACGGAGGAAGAAGCAAATATTTTATGGGAGAGGCGTTTGAAGTTCGATGTCATAGGCGAAGCAATGAGCCTGTGTAAACTAAATAAATCAAAGGGTGAAAACGATGATTCTTCCGACAAAATACTTGCCCCAATAGAAAATTTTGGGAAAAACATAAGGGAAACCTGTGACCAGTCCGACCAATCCATGGAGAATGACATTGAAAAATTTTTAGGTGAGGCGATGATAAATGTCAAGCGGCGCTATGAAAATTTACGGAGAACATACAAAGATTTTGATTCCTGGGTGCTCCAAGAGATGTTTTTGAACAGTATTTCAAAGATGTATGATCCGCATACGAGCTTCCTGTCAAAGGACTCTTTCGAAGACCTGAGTACTCATATTCACAACTCATTGATCGGAATAGGTACCGAATTGCGGGATGAAAACGGGGAGTGTACGGTTGAAAAATTGATGCCCGGAGGACCCGCTAAATTGTCCGGTGAAATTAAGGCTGGAGATAAAATTATCGCAGTTGCCCAGGGAGACGACGGTGAGTTTGTGGACATAGTTGGGCTCCGGTTGTATAAGACAGTTAAGCTGCTGCGAGGAAAGAAAGATACGGTTGTGCGGGTAAAATTGGAAACCGTATCGGGGGATACCAAGGTCGTTCGATTGGTTCGAGACCATATAAAAATGAATGCTACGCGGGCAAAGGCTAAATATTTCGAATTAAAACAAGGGGATAATGTTGCAAAAGTTGGAGTAATAGAATTACCGTCCTTTTATGGCGATGCGAACCCCAACAACGAACAATGTGTATATGCCAATAAAGATGTTAAAACGTTGTTGGAAATGTTAAAAAACAAAGAGATTGACGGGTTAATTTTGGACCTACGCCAAAATGGAGGAGGATTATTAAATCAGGCAGTTTCAATCGCTGGGCTGTTCATCAAAACGGGGCCGGTGGTGCAGGTGAAAGATTCCTTTGGAAAAATAGAACAGTTTTACGACGAAAATGAAGATATCGCCTGGGAAGGGCCCCTGATAGTCCTATCTTCTTCCATGAGTGCGTCGGCATCGGAAATTTTAATAGGGGCATTACATGACCACAGACGGGCAATAATTGTGGGAGCAGAAGCTACCTATGGGAAAGGAAGTGTGCAGGTAGCGTTGGACATGAACACATTTTTTAATTCTCTGAGCGGCAACAAGGACCTTGGAGCTGCATATATTACGATTCAAAAGTGGTATCTGCCGACTGGCATTTCGACCCAGCTAAAGGGCGTTCCCGCCGACATAAAGCTTCCCAGCCTCGACGAATGTTTCCATAAACGGGAAGCGGATTATCCATGGGCCCTAAATTGTGATACAATTCCCCCCATTGAATTTGATTATGATGGCGGTTTGAAAAGCAATCAATATCATGTGACCGACGATCTGATTTCTGAGCTGTCCGAAAAATCAAGGGCTCGCCAAAGCTCTTTGGAAGAATTTGCATTGTGGAACAAACGAATAAAACACTATGATGGTATTGTTAACAGGAAGGAATTTCCACTAAAAATTTCCACCCGGGTTGCGGAAAATAAGCTGGAGGATGCCTTCAACGATGAAATGAATAAGGAAATCAAAATATTGGCCAAGCTTAAAAATTATTATTGCGAAGATATCATCCTGCCCGATGTCGTATGCGACGACAATGTCGATACGGAAGAAAAGCCCGAAGAAGATATCGATGGCATAATGATGTTTGACACAAATTTGAGGGAATGCGTGAGGATCACGGCCGACTGGATAGAAAACTTGCAGGCCAAATGTATAATTTTGGACTTTTCTCCCCAGCGAAGTTTGGAAATTCAAACTTTAAAATAGATGAGCCTCCTCGATACCATACATACTCCACGGGATGTCAAAGTTTTAAACAGGAACCAACTAAAGGAACTGGCGAAGGAAATTCGACAGACATTGGTAGAAGTAACGGCAAATAACGGGGGACATTTGGCTTCCAACCTCGGAGTCGTAGAGCTCACCATAGCATTACATCGCGTTTTCGATTCTCCCCGTGATAGGTTTATTTTCGATGTTTCCCACCAGATCTATACGCACAAACTATTGACCGGCAGAAATGATGCCAAGTTCCGTCAAATCAGGACGAGTGGGGGGTACAGTGGCTTTTCGGATCCCACCGAAAGCGAACATGATGCTTTTGTTGCCGGCCATGCGGGAACGGCACTATCGGTTGCCCTGGGGTTTGCCTATGCCAGAGACCACATTAGTAATCGCAAAGATAGCCACATTGTTGCCATTCTCGGCGATGGTTCGCTGACATGCGGAATGACATTGGAAGCATTGAATAATCTGGTTACTACGACAAAAAGGTTAATCGTAGTAGTTAATGATAATGAATTTTCCATAGATAGGAATGTGGGAGCCATATCCATCTATTTGAATAAAATTCTTATCAGTGGACTTTACAGGGCCATTTCCCAGGCGACAAAAAAAATGTTGGGAGATGGGAAATTTGGGAAAGCTGTCGTGCGGGGTATACGCAGGTTAAAACGCGCCATTAAAAGTATAATTTTACCAACCTCCTATTTTGAATACTACGGACTGCGATATTTTGGACCCATCGATGGGCACGACATATCCAAATTGGAAGAGATTTTAGAGTTTTGTAAATTTGCCAAGGTTCCGGTCCTTGTGCATGTAAAAACCATAAAGGGATATGGAAACGGAGACGCGATACACTTTCCCGAAAAATTTCATGGGATTGAGCCTGAGCGGGAGCGTGATGTTACCGCTTCCCAAGAGGACACAACTTCCTATGGAGAAATTTTAGGCAAAGAACTAACAAAGCTCGCCCAGAAAGATAAAACAATTATAGGCGTTGTAGCTGCTATGGCAAGAGGTACTGGATTGTCATATCTACGGGAGCATTGCCCGGACCAATATGTTGACGTTGGTATCGCCGAAGAGCATGCCGTGACATTTTCGGCTGCCCTTGCCAAAGGCGGTATGAGGCCGGTTTGTGCAATATATTCCACATTTTTGCAACGGGCATTTGACCAGGTATTGCACGATGTTTGTCTACAAAATTTGCCGATAGTTTTTTGTCTAGATCGTGCCGGAATCGCCGTACACGATGGAATGACACACCACGGAATATTCGATCTATCCTATTTGAGGTTGATCCCCCACGCTGTCATTTTGCAACCCAGAGATGTTCAAGAATTTGTAAACGCACTACATTCTGCTTTCCAATGGCACTGTCCAGTTTTCATAAGATATCCTAAATCTTGTAAGCAAAAGATAGATGCAAACATCCTAGGATTTTCGCAATATTTACCATTTGGTAAAGCGGAAAAAATTGCTGAAGGTCGACGGGTTTGTTTTTTTGCGTTGGGAAATATGGTGGATTTAGCCAATGAAGTCTGCCAAGGATTGAAAGATTTTGGCATTCGAGGTGGAATCGTCAACGCGATATTTGCAAAACCCCTGGACGAAGAAATATTGAGAGATATTGCTAAAAATTATGAACTTGTCGTAACCCTCGAAGACAACGTCTTGATGGGGGGATTTGGCAGTGCTATTTTAGAATTTTACAGCGACAATGGCATAAAAATCAATGTTCTGCGCTACGGTTGGCCCGATGAGTTTATAAAACATGGCACATCCCTCGATATTTTACGCGTGGAACATGGCCTATCGGCAACAAATATTATGAATAAAGTGCTATCCACTTTAAATATTCATATTTCTTAAAAAACCCATGCTCCCCATGGCCGATTTTATACCGTATCTTTGCCTAATCGTGCTTTGTTTCGTTTAGAAAGGTAATTTTATAAGCTGGCTGCCGCTTATACCCATGCAAACTAACATCAAAACTTATCGCAACTTTACGATCTTCCAGCGGAATATCTTTGACAACTGCATGCCCATCGCGGTCTGCAGAATTTGCTGCCAAACGAAATTGTTTGTTTGTTGTGTGAACTGCAATCTTTTTAAAATCTTCCTCACGGTCAGTGGGTACCTTGAAAATCGTAGGAGCACCATTCTCGCTACGTTCAAGAATTACAAAATTATTTCGTTCGCGTCCAACTCTTTTAAAATCTTCCATCTTACCTCCCTTTAATATTTATCCAGGAAGGGAATGTGATCAAAAATTACAACGTGTCAACATTTTTATTAATTACTTTTACCAAACAACCCAACAAAGGATTTGCTGGCTAATGCAAATGCGAATCTTTAAAACAGGGCCATGTTTTTTAGAAAATTTTTCACTTCCTTGGAAAGGGGGCTTAGAAAAAATTCTTCCGTTGGACGATTTTCCACGATTTTACCACATTCCAAAAATAGAATCCTATCGGAAATTCTACGGGACATCGCCAGGTCATGGGTAACTATCAGAACTGCAATTCCTCGTGATGCTATATTTTTTATCATGGTGACCACATCGTTTGTCATTTCGGGGTCGAGGGCTGATGTGGGTTCGTCAAATAGTAATACTTTGGGGTCCATTACCAAAGTTCTAGCAATGGCTACCCGCTGTTTTTGGCCACCGGATAAACTACTTGGATATGCCGCTACTTTATCCTTTAGCCCAAATTGTGTCAGCATGTCCAGTGCTATTGCCTTGGCCTTTTTTGTAGAAAACTTCTTTACGACCTGCAGAGCATAGGAAACGTTTTTTAAAACCGTCATATGTTCAAAGAGGCAACACCCCTGCTGGACTAACCCATAGTCCCCATGGCATGCTTTCTTCCCATTAACACAAACCCTTCCTCGGGATATGTTTTCTAGGTCGCACAGCACACGTAGGAGGGTAGTTTTGCCAGCTCCCGATCTTCCAATTACCGTGACGATTTCTCCACCGGCAACGGTAAAAGATATTCCGTTTAGAACTTCATTGGTGCCCAACGTACAATGTAAATTTTCTACCTCGAGCATGATAATTTTCTTTCTATGTACTTCGCAATTCCATTTAAAATCATGATCATACAGTAGTAGCACAGCCCCGCGATGAGTAATGGTTCCAGATATAAATAGTGCTCGCTTGATACAACGTTGGCTCGGCGAAGTAAATCCGACTCTCCAATTATGGAAACAATGGCGGATTCCTTGAGTAGGTCAATCATTTCGTTTACTAGTGATGGCAAGACATTTCTTATCCCCTGGGGTAAAACAATATCACGAATTATTTGAAACTTTGAGCATCCCAAAACTTTTCCTATTTCAATCTGGCCAATGCTTACGCTTTGCATGCCAGCCCGCATAATTTCCGAAACATAGGCGGATGAATTCAATGAGAATGCGATTATTCCCGCTACAAAAGCAGGGATTGGACGGTGAATAATCTGCGGCACGGCGAAATAAATTATCGACAATTGTAAAAGAAGGGGTGTCCCTCGAAAAACAGATAAATATAATGCGCCCAAGGCACGAAAAATTTTATATTTTGACTGCCTGACAATTGCGAGCAATGTTCCCCCACAAAGCCCAAAAAACATCGCCACAAGGGCATATCCTAGGGTTACTTTGGCCCCTTCCAAGATATAGGGTATCTCGCTAGATATCTGTTGAAATCCTTTGAAAATATTTATTGCGCAACATCCCATTTTATTTCCAAATCAGAGATCCTGCCAGTTTCTTTGAGCGATTCGAGAATTTCGTTAATTTTTATCCTTAGGGGGGAATTTTTTGCAAATGCAATGGCAAAGGAATCAGAAAATTGAAGCGGAAAAGAACATAATTTGGGGTTTCTTTTTGTCACCATGTGTGATTCGGCATTCCCTATTACAAGGGCGTATATGGTTCCATTACCGTTTGCAGAGTTTGAAATTTCAGCAATCATTGTTCCGATATTGTCATATCTTTTTATTTCTATGTCTGGAATATTAGCAGCTCGTATATCAGTTTCATGGTGTGTTCCCAATTGTACCCCAACCCTCTTGCCTTCCAACAATGCGATCGGAAATATTGCATTGGTATTTTTCATATATGAAAATTCATCGCTATCAACTAAGACGGCAGCACTAATATTATCTTGATAGGGTATGGAAAAATCAACGTTTTCTCGCCTGGCATCTGTCGGGGTAATGGCAGCCATGGCAAAATCGCCTTGCTTTGACATCAAAGCGGGAATCAAAGATGGAAATGGCATGTCTTTTACTATGAGGGTTTTCCCCAATTTTTCTGCGATGATCTTTGCTACATCTATGTCAAATCCCACAATTTCTCCCGACCTTGTAAATTCATAGGGAGGGTTATCGGCGCTTGTTAGTAAAACGAGCTCATTCCGTTCAGCCGAATATAGTAATATCGCCTGAAGGAAAAACACAACCGAAAACAATAGTTTTTTCATGTTTTGCCTAGGAAATTATTTTCAACATGCATGTCAATTTATTTGCAATATACTCCAATACCTTAGAAAGATAGTTTGCTAACTAACCATTGGGAACAGATATGGAAAACAATTTTTTTAAAAGAAAAAATTATTCTCTCCGAAAAAATGGAATGATTTTATTCGGTATTTTCTATCTTTGCACCTTGGGCCTTGCTGCAATATTAGCCCCTGCGCTGTTCTATGTGGCGAAGTTCCTAGCGAGTAAATTTTCGATGGAACTATTTCAACATTTTATCGACAAAGGATTTGAAAAGTTTTTTGACAGATCCCAATTAATTTCATCGATTATCCTACTGTTTCCCTTTTTAAAAATCTGTGGCTTCCACTCCATGGAAGACATCTACCTCACAAAAATACGCAGGCGAAAATTTTTATTAACTTTCATCGGCGGGTTTATTCTCGCTTGCACGATATTTATATGGCTATCCTTACACAACATTGTCATGCTTAAGCCCATTGGAACAAAAGTTTATTTCTGGAACCTTTTCAAGTTTACCCTGGGGGCCATTAGCATAGGATTTTTGGAAGAAATTATATTCCGCGGCATAATTTTCAACCTACTCCTGCGTAACCTCAACATAATATGTTCCGTTTTACTAGTGTCACTATTTTTTGCCTATTGCCACCTGGGTGTGAGAAATAATTTAAAAATTGATAGTGCCGATGTTACAATTTTTTCTGGTTTTCGATGCATAATTCCAACAATAATGGACATCGGATATGGCTTTAATCCCTTGAATTTTCTAAATCTAGTGGTATTTGGGATATTATTATCGCTTCTGCTACTTAAGAACAAAAGTTTGCTGTGTCCCATAGCTTTTCACATTGGGACCGTATTAGCCCTAATGAATGTCCGTAGCTTTATGGATGTGGCAACCTTTGTGGATGGCAAATACTATTCAGTTGGTATTTTGGACACCTGGCTATCGTTTGCGTTGCAAAGTTTTCTGGCCCTAGGCTTGATATTTGTGAAATGTGAAAAAGTATGATTACTTCGGCTTACTTGCCGCATAAGGGATTGACTTGGTTTTGGGAATACCACAGAAGGGGCTTCAGGGCAAAAATTATGGTGGTGTCAAAAAATTTTTTGACATTGGATAGAATAACTGCAACAAGGATTATCATTGATGACCGATATAAGGATTCAAAACCTTACCAAATCTTTTGGTTCAACGATAGCGCTTGACAGTATAAGTTTACATGTAGCCAGTGGAGAATTATTCTTTTTACTTGGGCCGAGTGGATGCGGAAAAACAACCCTGCTGCGATCAATTGCTGGGTTTTATACGCCAAATAAAGGACGAATAAGCTTCGGAGGGCATGACGTCACGAAGTTACCTCCCCACAGGCGAAAAGTAGGTATGGTATTTCAAAATTATGCCCTATGGCCCCACATGACGGTATTTCAAAATGTCGCATTTGGACTAGAAAACAATAAAACCCCAAAGGCAAAAATCAAGGATTTGGTATATGAAATCTTGGAAAAGGTACAACTTGCCCAATATGTATCGAGGAAACCGAATGAACTGTCAGGTGGGCAACAACAGCGGGTGGCTCTCGCAAGGGCACTGGTCGTACATCCAAAATGTCTGCTACTCGACGAGCCATTGTCAAATCTCGATGCCCAGCTGAGAAATGACATGCGCTGTGAAATAAGAAATATCTGCAAAGAGCATCAAGTGACGACCATTTATGTCACCCATGACCAGAAAGAAGCGCTGTCCATAGCAGATCGAATAGCGGTATTTGCGAAGGGGAAAATTGACCAAATCGGAACACCAACGCAGTTGTATAAATTTCCTTCCTCCCGCTTTACGGCGGAATTTGTGGGGGAAACAAACGTAATCCAGGGAGTGATCGTTCAGATTGGTTCTGGAGAGGCAATTATAAGGACAAAAATTGGAAATTTCCGAGGGATTCTGAGCACAGGAATCAATGATCCTAGGCCGGGGAAAAAGGTTTACATTTCCATAAGGCCGGAATGCTTTCGACTGAACGATTTTCCTAGCCAGGAAAATAGCCTGAGAGGGGTAATTGGAAACGTGACATACTTTGGGGAAGTCGCTCATTTTAAGTTTGAGAAAGACGGTGTTGTGCTGCGCATTTCGGAACTCAACCCTAGTCATTTCACCAATGTGCAAAATAAAAGTATGTACGCCACCGTTTCTTCCGAGGATGTTGTAATATTGGACGTTGATTGACAAAAGAATGTTTGATCCAAAAAAAATAGTAATCCTGTTTCTGATACTACTGGTGGTCAGCCTGCCGTTTGTTTTTAGGGAAAAAGCGAACACCGTTGTTCCGATTAGTGACGCCGAAACCTTGACCATCATGACCCCCCACAATGAAATCCTGAGAAGAGAATATGCCATTGGGTTTAAAAAATGGTATAGGGCAAAGACAGGGAAGGAAGTTAACATAGATTGGAGGCATCAGGGAGGAGGTCGCGATGCCACAAGGTATATTGAAACCATGTACGCGAATAATTTTCGTTTGCATTGGGTCAATGAATTGCACCGCACGTGGGATAGTGGCGTTATTGCTGCATTCGCATCCAGGTCCGAAAAAAAATTACAATTACCGGAACATGGGCTGGAGGTGGAAATTACGCATGAGTTTTTTAAATCAAATGTGGGATGCGGAATCGATATTTTGTTTGGTGGTGGTGTCTATGAATTTGAGGCTCAATCGTCGAAAGGAAATCTGATCCCATCCAGTCTATTGATCGAACACCCTGAAATGTTTTCCGAAGATACCATACCGGAGTTTTTATCCGGTAATAGGCTACGGGATGAACACGGGAGATGGTTTGGGGGATCTCTTACGGGGTTTGGGATAATTTATAACAGTGAAGCCATTCTAGCGGAAGGCATTCCGTTTTTCCCGAAGACTTGGATGGATATCGGCCGTCCTGAGTTTTTTAAAAAAGTAGCCGTCGTTGATCCAACGAGGAGTAGTTCCACACAAAAAGCGCTCATGATGCTGGTTCAGCAGCAGATGCAAATTTGCTACGACGATTTGAAAAACAGGCTTAACGTTGACAAATTGTCGAAGGAAGATGAAGAAAAAATCATAGGGGAGGGTTGGATCAATGGATTACGCCTCATACAGAAAATCGTTGCTAATGGGAGATATTTTACCGAGTCTACAACTAGGCCGGTGATAGATGTGTTGGCTGGGAATTGCCTGGTTGGCATAACCGTCGATTTTTACGGATTCGCGGAGTCAAAACATTTGGAAGAGCGGAGCGGGAGCAATCGATTTAAATTTGTCATGCCCTATGCCGGTGGAGCTCCTTCGCCCGACCCCATAGGGATTTTTAGGGGAGCGGAACATCCAGAACTGGCAAAGAATTTTATCGAATTTATCCTCTCATTGGAGGGGCAAAAACTGCTAGACTTTAACCTGCATACGCCTGGCGGCCCGATGAAAGCTACCATGCGGCGTACCCCCATATTGAAAACAATTTACGATACCCAATACGCCCAATATAGGTGTTCTCCAGACATAAATCCCTATAAATTTGCCTCCCTATTTATATCCCATGAAGAGTGGACTAGCAAACTATCAAACATAATGGGTTCGCTTGTAAAACTAGCGTTCATCGACACCCATGATGAGCTATCGGATGCGATGTGGTCGATAATTCAAGCTCGAAAGGATGGCCGAGTGGAGGATGCTGAAAAAGCCTACCAGGTGATGGCAGCCCTTGAAGATTTGAGCTGTGACAATATTTATTCGAACATCATTCCGATTTTCGATGGCAAAGACATTTTAAAAATAGCGAACCTGCAGAATAAAATAACTAAAAAGTTCAGAAAACAATATCTAAAAGCCAAGAAAATTGCAGATGGAAGGTCTTAGGCGACAGATTTGGCATAGAATTTGCTCATAATTTGCCATAAGTGAAGATTGTAGAGGTGATTTATGAGTAATAAAAAGTCTAAAATTTTGGGAATCGATTTGGGTACGACTAATTCTTGCATGGCCGTTATGGAAGGCGGTGAAGCGGTTGTCGTTCCCAATGCCGAAGGGGCAAGAACAACACCATCCATCGTCGCTTTTACAAAAACAGGGGAACGGGTAGTTGGTCAAGCTGCCAAGCGCCAGGCGGTTACAAATCCTCAGAATACAATTTTTTCAGCGAAACGTTTGATTGGGCATAAGCTCAGTGAAATTCAAAGCCTGGTGAAGAATTTGCCGTATAAGGTCGTTGAAGGACACAACGGTGATGCGTGGATTGAATGTCAGGTCGGAAATAAAACGGAACGGTTTTCTCCGGAGCAAATTTCATCGATGATTCTAGCAAAGTTAAAGGCAGATGCGGAAACATATTTGGGCTGCCCTATCACGCAAGCTGTTATCACGGTGCCTGCCTATTTCAATGATTCTCAGCGGCAAGCGACGAAGGATGCTGGAAAAATCGCAGGCCTCGAAGTTTTACGTATTATCAACGAACCGACTGCCGCATCTTTGGCCTATGGCCTAGATAAAAAGAAAGACGAAAAAATTGCCGTCTATGACCTTGGTGGAGGAACATTCGACGTTTCCATTTTGGAAATTGGAGATGGTGTCTTTGAAGTAAAGGCCACCAATGGGGACACCCTACTTGGAGGAGATGATTGGGACAAAAGGTTGATCGACTGGCTGGCGGATACATTTCAAAAGGAAAACGGGATAGATTTGAGAAAAGATCCAATGGCGGCCCAGCGACTAAAGGAAGAAGCAGAAAAGGCCAAGATTGCATTGTCTTCCGCAATACAAGTGGACATTAATTTGCCATTCATTACGGCGGATGCAACTGGACCAAAACATTTGAACATTTCATTGACCCGTTCGCAGCTAGAAAAAATTTGTGATGATTTGTACCAACGGACGTTGGGACCGTGTAAAAATTGTCTCAAGGATGCTGCCATTTCTACATCTGAAATTTCTGAATTGGTGCTTGTTGGAGGCATGACTCGCTCGCCAAAAGTAGTCGATATTGCAAAACAATTTGTCGGTAAAACTCCGCACCAGGGCGTAAATCCCGATGAAGTTGTAGCAATTGGAGCGGCCATACAGGGTGGAGTTTTGCAGGGAGAAGTGACGGAAGTACTGTTGCTCGATGTAACCCCTTTGACACTTGGTATTGAGACGGCGGGTGGAGTTTTTACTCCGATGATAGATCGCAACACCACCATTCCGACGAAAAAGACGCAGATATTTTCCACCTATGCTGAAAATCAAACAGCCGTTGATATTCAAGTTTTGCAAGGGGAACGCCCCATGGCTCGGGATAATAAGTTGCTCGGACAATTTAGATTGGATGGTATTCCCATTGCTTCCCGCGGTGTACCACAGATTGAAGTAACATTTGACATTGATGCGAATGGTATTCTCCATGTGACAGCGAAGGATAAGGGCACGGGGAAGGATCAAAAAATTACCATTACCAGTGCTTCAGGCTTATCCGATGAA
Source organism: Puniceicoccales bacterium (assembly GCA_031266155.1). Lineage (GTDB taxonomy): Bacteria > Verrucomicrobiota > Verrucomicrobiia > Opitutales > JAIRKQ01 > JAIRKQ01. Next base: position 11,632 of record JAISBO010000040.1, on the reverse strand, counting down.
GAAATTGAAAAATTTAGAAAGGAAGCGGAGGCTCATGCGGAAGAGGATAAAAAGCACAAGGAGGCCGTCGAGGAAAGGAATCAGCTAGATAATTTTATCTATCAAACCGAAAAGCAATTAAAAGAACTCGGTGGCAATCTGAGCGATGAAAAACGAAAACCTCTCGAGGATGCCATTGCAGAAGCGAAGAAAGTTTTTGAAAACAATGATGCAAAGGTGGACGAGTTAAAAGCTGCCAGGGAAAAGTTAACCACGGTATTCCAAGGAATGGCCCAGGATTTGTATTCCCAAGCACAACCTAATCAGACCGCCCAAGGGGCTCCCGAGGGTGCCCAATCTGCAAATGCGGAAAATGCAAAGGATAAGGTAGTCGATGCGGATTTCGAAGTTGTTGACGATGCAAATAAAGACAAATAGGAAGAATTTTTTACAATTATAAGCTATGGAAACTAAAACTAAAATTAAACCGTTAGGGAATCGTGTTCTCGTCAAGAAAATTGAAGAACAGGAACAGATAAAAGGTGGTATCATTATTCCTGATGCTGCTAAGGAAGCCTCCCAGGAAGCAGAAGTTATTGCCCTGGGTTCCGGTAGAAACGATGAAGGCAAGGTCCTGGAGTTTGAAGTGAAAGTCGGGGATCGTGTCTTCATTAGTAAGTATGGCGGGACGGAGGTAAAACGTGACAAGGAAACCTTAGTTGTGCTAAGGCAGGATGATATTTTAGCGGTTTTGGGATAATTTGGGAAAACAATCAAAGAAAGGAAATTTACTATGGCAAAACAATTAATATTCGAAGAGCAGGCTAGGAAAAAGATTCTATCCGGGGTGACACAATTGGCAGATGCTGTCAAAATTACCCTTGGCCCGAAAGGGAGGAATGTGATTCTTGATAAAAAGTTTGGAGCTCCAACGGTTACCAAGGATGGCGTCAGTGTTGCGAAGGAAATAGACCTGAAGGACCCCTTTGAAAATATGGGTGCCCAGATGGTCAAAGAGGTAGCTTCCAAAACATCCGATGTGGCCGGAGATGGTACAACGACCGCTACAATTCTTGCCGCGGCAATCTACCGTGAAGGGTTGAAAAACGTTGCAGCTGGGGCCAATCCCATATACATAAAACGTGGTATCGACAAGGCGGTCGAAGCTGCTGTTGCTGAATTAGCCAAGACTTCCAAAAAGGTGGAGGGCGACGAAATTCGTCAAGTTGCAACGGTTTCTGCGAATTGGGATGAAGAAATTGGTAGTATCATAGCCGAAGCAATGAAACGTGTTGGCAAGGATGGTACAATAACGGTGGAGGAAGCAAAGACCATCGAAACCACCCTCGACGTGGTGGAAGGTATGCAATTCGACAAAGGGTACCTGAGTCCATATTTTGTCAATAATCCGGACAGCATGGAGTGTGTATTGGAAAATGCCTATGTTCTTATTTTCGAGAAGAAAATTTCAAACTTGAATGAGTTACTTCCAACCCTACAGGCAATTGCCCAGTCCGGGAAACCATTGATGATCATTGCCGAGGATGTCGAAGGTGAAGCCCTGGCGACTCTGGTCGTTAATAAGCTGAGAGGAACTTTGAACATTTGTGCCGTAAAAGCTCCTGGTTTTGGCGACCGCCGGAAGGCCATGATGGAAGATATTGCCGTTTTGACGGGTGGAAAATTCATCTCCGAGGACCTGGGGATCAAACTCGAAAGCATCAAACTTGAAGACCTGGGACGGGCAAAACGCATTACCGTCGATAAAGAACACACCACGATCGTGGAAGGCAGTGGAAGTAGTACCGATATTACTGCTCGCATAAAATTGATCCGCAAACAGATAGAAGAAGCGACTTCCGACTATGACAAAGAAAAGTTGCAGGAGCGGCTGGCAAAATTAGCCGGTGGAGTAGCAGTCATCAGCATTGGTGCAGCTACCGAACCAGAAATGAAGGAAAAGAAAGACCGCGTCGACGATGCTCTGCACGCTACCCGTGCGGCCGTCGAAGAAGGTATTTCTGCCGGTGGAAGCGTTGCCCTTTTGCGGACACACAGTGCCATTGAATCTCTTGAGGAAACGGGCGATATTGCAATTGGTGTTCAAATCGTACGCCGTGCCATCGAAGCTCCTCTGCGCCAACTTTGTGAAAATGCGGGAGTAGAAGGTTCCATCGTCGTTCAAGAGGTTTTAAAAGGGACCGGGTCTTTCGGCTACAATGTCGTAACTGGAAACTTCGAGGACCTAATGAAATCCGGCGTTGTGGACCCGACAAAGGTAACCCGTGCATCCCTACAGAATGCAGCGTCCATTGCCGGATTATTGCTGACGACCGAATGTATGATTTCCGAATTGCCGGATGAGAAAAAAGGGAATGCCGCTATGCCAGACATGAACGGTATGGGTGGCATGATGTAACGAGCAAATTCAGTTACATTATTAAAGCTTAGGTGGGCCGACTTAGTCGGCCCCTAATTTTATGTAATTGCACCGGTTCGATTATTTGCTTGCAGTTTGATTTTTTTAGACCACGTGTAATTTTAGTCGCATGTTAATATTCAATCCAGTTATCGTTTCAATTTCACTTGTATATTTGATAATATGCGTGCTGCGCGTAAATGTAGTGATTGCACTGACAACGGGAGCCATCGTTTGTGGATTGGTCAGTGGAGCATCCTTCGAAAGTGCGGTTTCCAATTTTTCAGAAGGACTTGGAGGTGGTGCAAAAATTGCCCTAAGCTATGCCATTCTGGGGGCATTCGCATCTGCTTTGGCCCATTCCGGATTTTCGAATTTTCTGATGGCAAAAATGGTCCGCCTATTAAATATCAATTCCAGTGAAGGAGAAGAACGCATCGCAGGCGTGGGAAGGGATAGGCAGGCTAAGTTTGTTATATTTTTCACCATAGGAGCGATGGCCATCGCCTGTAAAAATATCATCCCCGTACACATTGCATTCATTCCCATTCTAATTCCTCCAATGATTGGAGTTTTTAATGCCATGCAAATTGACCGTCGGTTGATTGCCTGCATCATCACATTTGGAGTAATAGTCGCCTACATGATTATTCCAATGGGATTCGGTGAAATTTTTCTAGAAAATATCATGTTATATTACCTACATGCCAATGGCATGGATATTTCGGTACAGGATTTAATCCGTGCATTGCTGTATCCAGCTTTGGGAATGTTGGTAGGGTTGCTACTTGCCTTTGTTAGATATGGGAAACCGAGGCGCTACAAGGATGCTAGGGTGAGAGGTTTGGAAAAGGAAGCGGCATTTTCCCGAAAAGATTTCATCGTTTCATGCCTTGCAATAGTTGCCGCATTGGTAACGCAACTGCTGGTTAAAGCCATCATTCTAAGCGCATTGCTGGGATTTTTTTTCCTGTCGCTCGGTGGTGTCATAAGAAAAAAAGATTCGGATGATGTGGTCGCCGGTGGATTCAAAATGATGGCCCTAATATCATTTACCATGATAGCTGCTGCCGGATTCGGGTATAGCCTGCGAATATCTGGCGGCATTGACGAAATTGTAAATTGGCTTAGCGTGCATATGCTAAATAGCAAAATCCTAGCATCGTTTAGCATGTTGTTTTTAGGATTTTTGATATCCGTTGGCATTGGATCATCGTTTTCTACGGTTCCGATCGTTGCTACCGTGTATGTCCCTCTGGGGTTAAAATTGGGGTTTAGTCCAGCTGCCATTGCAATAATAGTGGCCGTGTCCGGAATTACGGGGGATGCAGGATCCCCGGCGTCGGATTCCATACTTGGACCAACCATGGGATTAAATGTGGATGGGCAACACTCGTTGGTCCGCGATACCGCAATCCCAACGTTCCTACATCTAACCATTCCGACATTTTTGTTCGGCTGGATAGCGTCTGTTTTGTTATAACTTCCCTATTGGTCCAGAAAAATCCATGGGTGGCCTGAAATTTTAGGAAACCTAAAATATTTCATCACTTTTTCATGGCTAAAGGTAAAAATAATGTTTTTATTGCACCGCAGTAAAGGGTTACCTTATGCTACTAAAAGGTCTATACACTGCAGTTGTCACACCGTTCGTAAACGAAGCGGTGGAATTGAAGGACTTCAAAAATTTAATTAAACAGCAGGTTAATGGCGGAGTTGATGGAATAATTGTGGCGGGAACAACGGGAGAATCTCCCGTATTGGCGGAGGAAGAATTTATCACTCTCATCGAAACGGCCAAAGGGGAAGCAAAGCAAACCAATGTTTTCGTTGGGGTTGGATCCTGCGATACAAAAAAGGCAGTTGAAAAAACAAAAATAGCCCATGGTCTAGGAGTCAATGGATTTCTGGTGGTAACCCCCTATTACAATAAACCTACCCAGTCGGGATTAATTGAATATTATGGCAAGATTGCCGATTCGACGGATAGACCGATAGTATTGTACTCGGTTCCTTCGCGAACAGGGGTAGAAATAGCCATCGATACCGTCATTAAGCTGCGGGAAAAATATTCCAACATAGTTGCCATAAAGGAAGCGTCGGAAAGTTGTTCCCGGGTGGAAACAATGGTAAAAATTTTCGGCAAAGATTTAGCAGTACTCAGCGGGAACGATTCCATGACACTACCATTCATGGCACTGGGAGCGGTAGGGGTCGTAAGTGTCATGTCAAACATCGTCCCGCGAGAAATGGCCGACTTAGTTAAATTAGCAGGCGATGGAAATTTCCACGGGGCATTGAAAATGTATCAAACATTAATGCCCATGATGAGCAAATTATTCATAGAAACAAATCCGCTTCCCATCAAATTTTTACTAAAGTCCAAAAACATTATTTCATCGGCCGAATGCCGTTCGCCACTCGGAAGGTTGAGCGAAAAATCGATGGTAGAACTGGCGAATTTGGTGGCATAACATTCCCTTTTCACTAGAGAAAAGGCATGCTAATCGTTGAAATAATTTTCGGGGTGGCCCTGCTGTGCGTTTCCTTAGCTTATGTAAAAAAGAGTGCAAAGCTAGATATCGTGCAGAGGAAACTAGCGGAAGCAGAAATTCGTCTGGCCGTGGCAAATGAAAGGATCGAAGAGCGAGACAACCTCAATCAAAAATGGCAGGAACAATTTGAACAGTTGTCTGCCAAAGCACTAAAGGACAATAATGAGGCATTTTTACTGTTGGCCAAAAACTCCTTCGATGCCCTGACCCACGAAGCTCATAACGAATTTGGTAACAGGGTAAAGCCCATTGAAAGTACATTAAAATTGTTCGATGAAAAGCTTAAAACCTTGGAAGATCAAAGACAATCGGCCTATTTCAGTTTGGCGGAACAATTGAAACTATCCCAACAGGCCAGTGTCGCGCTACAGGAAGAAACAAATAATTTATCCAATGCCCTGAGGAAACCAGATTTTCGCGGACAGTGGGGTGAGATGCAGCTGCGAAGAACGGTCGAATTGGCTGGCATGATGGAACACGTAGATTTCGAAGAACAGCAGCATATTATTTCATCGGAAGGGCAGGGCTTTAGACCCGACATGGTGATAAAACTGCCAAATTCGAGGACCATCGTCGTCGATGCCAAAACCCCGCTATCCGGATACTTGGAAGCAATTTCAGCAAAGTCTAAATCTGACCAACAGACAGCACTGGGAAGTTTTGCGACACAAATAAAACGGCACATAGAAAAGTTGAGCTCCAAACATTATTGGCAACAATTTGAAAATTGTCCGGAATTTGTAATTTTATTTTTACCTGGAGAAAGTTTCCTGGGAGACGCCTTTCGGGCCAATGGAGAGCTGTTGGAATTCGGGGCTGAAAAACGTGTAATCTTGGCAACTCCAGCCACGCTGATCGCCATTCTAAAGGCCATATCGTATGGTTGGAAACAGGCATGTCTTGCTAATGAAGCAAGGGAAATTGCCGAGGTCGGAAAAGAAATGTATGCTCGCCTGAAAGTATTTTTCGAACACTTCAACGGCATGGGAAAATCTTTGGCGAACACCGTCGAAGCATTCAATAAAATGCGCACTTCCGCAGATTCTAGACTGGTTCCTCAAGGGAAAAGGTTCCAAGAACTAGGTATCGGGTCCGAAGAAATTAGCATCGTGGGAGAGCTAGACCAACCTCATAGCAGGCTGTAGGAAATTGCAATGCCGATGGTTACAAGTGATACTATCGCCATGAGCTTAATGAGAATATTTAAACTTGGACCGGCAGTATCTTTAAAGGGGTCCCCCACCGTATCACCGATGACCGCAGCTTTGTGGGCTTCGGAATGTTTTCCGCCCAAAATGCCAGTTTCGATGTATTTTTTAGCATTGTCCCATGCCCCTCCAGCGTTGGACATGAACGAGGCTAGGACAAATCCGGTGGAAAGAGAACCTCCGAGCAATCCCAATATGCCTGGGACGCCAAAGATAATGGAAATTAAAATGGGAGAAACAATTGCAATCAGCGCAGGAATGATCATTTCTTTTTGAGCTGCCGCTGTCGCTATGGTTATGCAACGTTCATAGTCTGGAACACTTTCCCCGGTCATGATTCCCTTGATTTCACGAAATTGTTTTCGAACCTCGGTGACCATTTTTCCGGCTGCACGCCCCACAGCCATGGTCGTTAGTCCGCAGAAAACAAACGTTAGCATGGCACCAATAAACATCCCAGACATGACCTTGGGGTTTAACATGTGAACATCGTAGCAATGCATGATGTCGCACAATTTAGCAGTTGTAAGGTCAATTTGAATGTTTCCTACGGAAATAAATTTTTGTCCCGCCTTAAGCAATTCCAGTCGAATGCCCTCGACATATGATGTTATTAGGGCCAAAGCGGTCAATGCTGCGGACCCAATGGCGAACCCTTTCCCCGTGGCAGCCGTCGTATTTCCCAAGGAATCCAGGGCATCTGTTTTTTGCCTAACTTCGGAAGGAAGGCCACTCATTTCAGCATTTCCACCGGCATTATCGGCTATGGGGCCATAGGCATCGGTAGCCAGCGTAATTCCTAGCGTTGATAGCATCCCAACGGCAGCGAGCCCAATGCCATACAACCCCATGGAAACGTTGCTCGCATTGAATCCCGATGCAAAGTAAAATGCTAACATTGTCCCGATGGTCACGGCCAAAACCGGCAAGAAGGTGGATAGCATACCCGTGCCGAAACCTGATATTATCACGGTTGCCGATCCCGTAGTGGCATTTTGCGCGATTACTTTTGTCGGTCCGTAGGCTTCGGATGTGAAATATTCCGTGGACTTGCCGATGTATATCCCCGTAAGCAATCCAAACATTACCGCTCCCCAAATTCCAATTGCGTTTGGAATGTTGAGTAGCTTTAAAGCTATGAATGAGCCGACACATATTATCAGGGAACTGATCCTAATTCCGTAGTTTAGGGATTTTAGTAGCTCTAAACTACTAGCTCCTTCCCGTGTTTTTACAAAAAATATACCTATGATCGAAGCCATAATTCCCACGATACATATCATAACGGGGGCTATGACAGCCATCAGCTGTATTTTCGGATCTGATCCTGCAAAAGCAGCCGCTCCTAACGCTGCCGCTGCTAATATTGATCCATAGTATGATTCGTATAGATCTGCACCCATTCCGGCAACGTCGCCCACATTGTCGCCCACATTGTCAGCTATGGTGGCAGGATTTCTGGGATCATCTTCTGGGATTCCGGCTTCTACCTTACCCACAAGGTCTGCTCCAACGTCTGCAGCTTTCGTAAAGATTCCTCCTCCAACGCGTGCGAATAGGGCCTGTAGAGATGTCCCCATGGCAAAGGTCAACATCGTATTGGTCACCCAAATTAACTTTTGGGAACCAACCAAATCCCCCGAAAACCTATTTAATATCAAAAACCAAATTGAATAATCAACCAATGCCAATCCTACGACCACCAAACCCATTACGGCACCGCTACGGAAAGCAATTTTTAATCCCGCATTGAGGGATTTTGACGTAGCATATGCGGTCCTGGAAGATGCACTCGTTGCGGTTACCATTCCGCAGAAACCTGCCAGGCCTGAACAAAATCCTGCGGTCAAAAAAGCAAAGGGAACCCATCGATTCTGTAACCCGAATCCGTAGGACAAACATGCCAATAATGCCGCTATTAGGACGAATATGAGCACAACTACCCTATACTGCTGTTTTAGGTATACCATCGCCCCGGCAGCCACCCGCGATGCAATCTCTACCATTTTTTCCGATCCCTGGTTTTCTTTTTTCATGTTTACGAAAAAATACCACGCAAACGAAAACGCAATAACAGCGACAAGAGGTACAATGTAAAAAATTCCTATCATGACTTGCCGTATCTATACTTCATAACTTCATAGTGACCAATGGTAAGTTGATTTAAAGATTGAAGTCTGCGACTCAAGAAATAAATCGTAAAAAGTTAATATTTGAAAGAAGTTTGAAAAAAGTTTTTGACTAGGATCAGATCCTACGAAGGGGTGGACAGGGGAGAAGGACCTGAAGAGTGTCGCCTCATTGATTAGAAAGTTGAAGTTCCCGTAGTAATAGTGGAAATGCGAACAAAGGCGTATTAAACAAATAGGGAATGTGCTTTTATTGGACCGAGAGTTCATATTAGATTGCAATTTTGGTAAAAATGTTTTTCATAGGGACGATATTGGTTGTCGGTGATTAGAATATTAAAAAGTTGCTTTGTTAGATTGATGTTGATTCTTATGGGTCTTGTACTACTGCCAAATATGGCATGTTGTGCGGGCCATGGAGAGGGTGTTAGCTCCTCATCGACGGGAGTGTTTTCAATTGGTAAATTCGTCATAACAGATTCCATTATACTGACATGGATAATTTCAATGCTGATAATTTTTTTGGTGAGATTTGCTTTACGGGGAGGAGTAAAAATCATTCCATCCACTGGCCAGGCGATAATAGAGTCCGTCATCGGGGGATTACGTGGAATTATCGAACCAATCATAGGAAATAAAGCATTCCGGATGGTTTTTCCCTATTTGCTCGGTATTTTCTTTTTCATACTACTACAAAATGTGTGCGGCCTATTGCCCGGCATTGGGAGCGTAGGGATCAATGTGGACGGCGAATTTAGACCGTTTTTTAGGCCTGCCAATTCCGACTTAAATACAACGCTGGCACTGGCACTGGTATCTTTTTTTGCGTGGGGATATTTCGGTATCCGGTGTGCGGGCGTAAAAGGAGTATGCTTTGAGATTTTTGGAAATAAAGCTGAAAAATCCGAGATTTCATCGGCAATATATGGTGGATTGTATGTTCTTTTTATGGCCGTTGGATTAGTGGAATGTATTTCAATTCTCTGCCGAATTGTTTCGCTGTCCTTTAGACTATTTGGCAATACTTTTGGTGGCGAAAACTTATTGCATAACATGTACGGTTTTTCCAGTGTTTTGAAGAACATACCGATTGTAAATTATATAGCTTACCTAATTCCGTTGCCATTTTACTTTTTAGAATTTCTTGTTGCAATTATACAATCTTTTGTTTTTACACTATTAGCATCCGTTTACATTGGGCTAGTGTGCAATCAAGAAGATCACGCCCATGGATGAAACTTTTAAGAAAGGGAAAATATGTTGAATATAATAGCTGAATTGACCGGTGATATCGCCAAAGGATTAGTCCAAACTTTCGGTTGTGCCACTGCAGCCATAGGAGTTACCTGCATCGGGACAAAAGCCGTTGATGTGGTAGGGCGAAACCCGGGGGCCTCCGGTAAAATTTTAGTACAATCCATTCTGGGCATGGCCTTGGCGGAAGCCATTGCGTTCTATGCTCTATTCTTTTCATAGTGCCTTGGCCTATGCATAGTGGAACAATGATCATTTACCATGGTTGATATTGGTAGTCTTTTGAATAAATTCGGTGTTGACTGGCATCTATTGCTCATTCAATCGCTGAATTTTTTGCTCGTAACATTTTTACTATATAAATTTGGCTTCAAAAGCGTTATCAATGTAATGGCTGAAAGGCGTGAAAAAATAGAATCTGGACTGGCATATGCCGATAAAATGCAAAAGGAAATTTCTGCCTTTGAAAATTCACGCACCGAAAGAATTACATCCGTAAAAAAGGAAGCAGAGGAAATGATTCAATCGGCCAAAAGTAGCGCTAAGGTCCTTTTGGAACAAGAGAAGATGGAATCTCGCAAGTTGGCTGATAATATGATATCCAGCGCCAAGAAAGAAATTGCTTTGCAGCACGATAAAATGCTCCAAGATGTTAAGTCGGAGATCGGAACACTTGTAGTCGATATTTCTCAAAGCGTATTGTCTACACAATTGAACGCTGAGGAAAGAAACAAATACCTTCTATCGGCTGAGAAAGCACTGATGTTGGAAAATTTGCAATGAAAAACCATAGATTTCAGTTATTGGTACCCGAGTTGGTTAAACTTTCTTTGGGGAAGGATTCGCTGTTGGACAGTGAAAGGGTAGGGGAGGTCATTGCGGTTTTGAAGGAAATTTATGGAGGGAGGGAACTAAAATCCATACTGTGTGCCTATTTGGCTGCCCTCGAAAAGTTTGTCGTTCAGACATCGATGAAAATTGAGCACTGTGGTGACCTATCTGGTTCTAGCATAGAAGCTCTGCGGTCTCACTTTGAAAAGGCTCTGGGAAAAAGACTGTCCGTTTCTGTCGAATGCTCCAATGATCTCATCGCTGGGATTCGTATATTCATTGCAGATTTAGTCATCGAAAATTCCATCGCTGGAGTCCTTAACGCTTACAAAAAATCTATGGGGACAAAGTAATTTATTTGTCTTTTTTTATCAGGTGTTTTATCCCGTCGCTGATATTAGTACCAATTTTCCCTGCGAGATCTTTCGTCTTACTGGCAGTATCCAGAGAAATGTCTTTTATTTTAATGATTCCGTCGGTTGCAACGGTGGGAACTATTGGAATTGACGAAATTATTGAATCTATCATGATGGATATGCCAAATTTCCCGAGATCACCAATCAATTGTTTCTCGATTTTTGTAAAGTCGCTGACATCATGAAATTCCTTGCGGTAATCGATTTTATACTCTCTCGATGAATTTTTATGTTCATCAATGACATGAACCGTGGAAATAGATAGCACTAAATTTTTTATCAAAACTGATTTTTTCAGGCTATGTTTCCCATCATCCACCGTTTTTGGTGTTTCTTTTTTTGCCGTTTGATCTTCTTGCTTAAAATTTTTGATTAGGACGGTGTAATTATTTTTCCCTTCCGGATTTGTCACCATTGTCAAATCGTTGATATCCAGGACTGCTTCTTTCATAACAATCGTGTCTTTCCATAGGCTCGATATATCAACATCGGCAACAATGTTATTTATGGAAATAAAATCCTTTGAGTGGAACAACGAATCCGGATTTTGCATTTTAAAATCCTTCAAATCAAAACGTCCTCGAAAAATTGAACCGTTAGATTTCCCAACCGACGTTTTAAATCCAGACATGTTTGTCAGGATACTTTCAAGGGCCGTTGGAATCCAGAAATTTCCAGCTAAAAGAATTAGGCATGCGAGAATGGCCACTATGGTTACCAGTTTCAAAACAGACTCCGCCACCCATTTGACAGGATATACTATCAGCATAGCCAAAAATTTAATCATAGTATATATAAACTAATTATAAGCTAATAGGGAAGTCAATGGTAAAAACAAACT
>JAISBO010000020.1 GCA_031266155.1 Puniceicoccales bacterium | reverse complement strand
CGTCAAAATTCCCGGATTGTCCATAAGAAATCGGATGATTTTTAAGGAGCTTATTCCGAACTGCCAAGCTATCCGTTTGCACAACGGAATGAATGGAAACGACGAACCTTCCGTTTCTCTGTCAATGCGTTCCTGTAGACTTGTTACATCGCTAAAAATTTGGGATTTTGGGTCCAGCTCTTCTTTTTGCACAAAATCACTCAGATTATCCAGGCTCAGAGACCTACTTACGCTTATTGGCATTTCCATGGTTTTCCTTTATTTAAAACGTTTAAAAATCTCCCACGCCTTTTCTGAAGGCGGAAGGATGCTTCCGTCGAAAAAGAATATATGTAAAATGTCAATGGAAAACTCAGAAAAACTCCAGATAAAGCACTATTTTGCTAAAAACATCAATCTGTTGGTTTTGACAGAATTGATTTACCCAGATGTAAAAGCTTGGGTTGAGCAAGTATCTGCCACATTGAAGAACTACTCTTCCATCACAAACATTGGTTCACATTTTTTATTGTAAACATCCTTTGAAATTATCACTTCCGAAATTTTGTCATTTTGAGGGACCTTGTACATAATATCAAGCATCATGTTTTCTAGGAGCGAACGCAATGCGCGAGCTCCCGTTTTCATTTTAACGGCCTGCTTAGCGATTTCGGGAATCACATCGTCGACAATCGTTAGGCGAACACCATCCAACGCCAACAATTTTTTATACTGTTTTATCAGTGCGTTTTTTGTGCTCAAAAGAATGCGGCATAAATCTTCTTCCGTTAGTTCATCGAGTACCGATATGGCCGGCAATCTACCGATGAATTCGGGGATGAGCCCAAATTTTACTAAATCTTCCGGCTGAACATTTTTCGTTATCTCTTCGGCCCTTTCAGATTCGTTATTTTTAGGTAGTACCTTGAACCCTAGAACGGTTTTACCAATCCGCTCCTTGATGATTTTGTCCAGATCCGCAAATGCTCCTCCACAGATGAACAGAATGTTTCTCGTGTTTACCATAATATACTCCTGCTCGGGATGTTTACGCCCTCCCTTCGGGGGTACATTACAAGTTGTTCCTTCAAGAATTTTCAACAGGGCTTGCTGGACCCCTTCCCCGGAAACATCCCGGGATATGGACACATTTTCCGTTTTGCGACCAATCTTATCAATTTCGTCGATGTATATGATTCCACACTCGGCCTTTTTGAGATTGTAATCCGCTGCCTGTAAAAGACGTAACACAATATTCTCAACGTCCTCTCCCACATATCCGGCCTCCGTCAATGTGGTAGCATCGGCTATGGCAAATGGCACATCCAGTGCTTTGGCCAATATTTTCGCCAACAAAGTCTTTCCGCAACCGGTGGGACCAATCAGTAAGATGTTGCTCTTTTCAATTTCGACATCCTTCAAATCTTCGGAGATTGTTTCTTTTGGGTAGGCATCGTCCTTGGTAAAAATACCATCGCAAAGCAACCTTTTATAGTGATTATACACTGCGACGGATAATGTCTTTTTGGCGTGGTCCTGCCCAACGACGTTTTCGTTCAAGACCTCCATTAGTTTCGCAGGCGAAACCATGTTAAAGTTGAATAGCCTATCTTCCTGTACCACGACGGACAAATTACCATCTTCGCCCTGTCCGAGGGGCCCTTGCAGGTCTGGCTTGGAAGAAGTGTCGGTTGCCGTAGATGGGAAAAAACCTTTGCCAAGTGCCTGGGCACATTTGGCAACACAATTGCTGCATATGAATATTCCATTGGGACCCGCGATCAATTTTTCTACTTCCAATTGAGATTTCCCACAAAACGAACATTTGATCAAATTTGACATAACCCTATTTGTGGAATTCAATTTCGATAAACCCCCATGTCAAATCTATCCGAAATAAATTTCCACATGTAATAGGTTGAATCAAATGAATATTTTGCAGCATAGTTAACTCTGAACCCCATGGCCACAAATAGCAAATAATGCAAGCATCATACACTACTAAAAAGCAATGAAAAATCAGTAAAATGCAAATATGTTTTTAAGTTTGCAAAAATCAAACACCGTTGTCGTTTATAGTTATTGTACCAAGTTTAAAACTTTTCTACGACATATTTTGCTTGTTGCAATGCTATCTTAACCATATTTAACCGGGTAAACACATCATTGTCGTCATTGGCATCATGAATCATCACATTGACTTCCGATTCATATTGCAAAAGTTTGTTTACTAGTTCTTTACGATAAAGCCCCGATTTATCCTCCAAAAGGCTTTTTTCCATGTCCACAAGAATTGGACGTTCCTTTTTTCCTGAATCCATTGATTACAACTCTCCGATTTTAAGGATAATCGTTTGGTTTCCTTTTGTCAACACGATGTTTTCCGGAGTTATATCTTTTATGGAATAGCCATTCGAAAGCGTGGCACCGACCATATATCTTGTACCATCTTTGAAACCTATCCAATTTAACCCACTGTCACTGATGGAAACGCTGTTAACTTCGCTCCCGAAATATTGCTGTTTGATAACTTCCGGATCACTTATTTTTACAAAATTTTTTACCAAAATATCTTTGCCAAATGTCTTTTCTATTTGTAGCTTTGCCAGCCGCCAATTTTCTTCTTCATCGGTGGATACCAACCCGCCAATGGCTATGCCATCAACCTGGGGGACAATGCCAATTTTCCCGGTCAGTTTGTATTTTGCAATTATTGGTTTCGCTAGATTAAATGCTTTCGTCGGGAGAATCACTTCATCCTGCAAGTCAACAATCCCCATAACATCTTCAATAATTCGCTTACGAACCTTGCTCCACTTGTCTTTGTCATAGGCGTAGCCTGTTACTAGAAAAACTCCATTGGAAACAGATTGTACTTTGGGATGTGATTCAACATTGGTCAGCAAAATGTTAATTTCCGATAGAATTTTTTCTTCACTGTAGATCTTTTGTTTAATGGCCGGAGCAATAGACCTCAGCTTGACACTTAAATTTGATAATTCTTCATTGGATAGGGTATATCCTGTGGCAAGAAATCCCATGGGAGTTTTGCTGATAGTTACATCGCCAACCAGCCCATGTTCGGCGACCACATTCTGGAGGAGGATAAATGCATCGGGCTTTTCAGAAACCTTGGCAGGGTCCGAAAACATGGAAATGAAGAATAGAAGAGAAGCGGCAAATCCAAATATTATCAAGGTAATTCCACCATATAACCATGACCGCTTACTTTTAATTTTGTTGATTGTTGTTGCATTTGCCGAGATCTTGTCGTCGACGACAACTTCTTTTTGTTCTTCACCGCCAACATCTTCTTCCCCGAGTTGGGGAGCATCGGCCGCTGATATGGCTGGCCACGTTTGATTAGCAGGCCCAATGGCCATATGAGTCGAACCAATTGTGATGAACTGAAATTCTTCAATGGTAACTGTTTCATCTTTGACCAATTTGCCATCGACAAACACTTTGCTGTTCAGTGGTTTAAGTTTAATCCCTTCCGTGGAAAAAGTAATTTCCATGTGTCTCGGTTCAATAAATGAATCCGATAATACAACGTCGCTGTTATTGCTACTTCCTACCACCACCGTCTCATATCCGAAAACGGTTTCAGCTCCCTGATGGTTCCCCGAAAGGATTTTCAATAAAAATTCAGAGTCTTCTTTATTCATTGCGAGCCATTTTATATATTATTTTGCTTCTAAAAAATCAAACTTTATTCCCAGTGCTCTTCATTGTTTAAAAAGCCGGGCAAATTTTATTATTTTTGTTGCTTGCGGTATAATTTTCACCCGTCGACCAAATTTCATCATTTATTAGTACTTTAAATTCAAAATTTGTTTTAGACGGCGCATCTTTATATTCCCACTGCCAGAGGTCATCATTCATATATTTCATCGCCATTCCTTTGTCCCAGGACAACTCGCAACCATCCCCACGAATGTACAAACGGTTACCAAAACCAATATTAGCCTTGGCAATAACCAGTAAGGCTTTGCTGTCTTGCTTAGAAATACCGGCAACAGGTTTCTTTAGCGTATTCGGCTTAGGCGTATTTACGTTCGTTCCTTTTTTTACAACCAATTTCCTACTATTTGTTTTTAATGCGC